>NZ_JBHSWW010000766.1:0-500 GCF_042661865.1 Halorubrum tibetense | reverse complement strand
GCAACCGGGCCTTACCTCACTCCAATTAATCCACGTCGACGGCCAGAAGGTTATCATCCGCGTTGCGATCAATCATTTTAATGTAGGGGTCAATACCGGCAAACACTGGCAATTCATCAAGCACCAATGTCACCGTGTTAGGCCCAGATTTAATGAGATGCTTTGCCAAATAAAGAACGTGATCACTGCCCTTGGCGCTATCGGGGTCTTGAGTGAAAACGCCTATATCGAATTGATCAGCGAGCGACACCTCAGTTTCTTCGCCTTGACCGTCGGCGTAGATTTTTTTAGCGTCAATTTCTAAGGTCAACTGAAAACGCCCGTCCGCTTGCTTAACGGCCCGAGCACTGTCAATTTTTAAATCGAAAAGCGTAATTTTCGTGAACAGATCATCGATAAATGCATGGTCTTGCGCTGGTATTTCGGCCTTGAGGAAGCGCAGTAGATCTAGCGTGGTTGGATAGGGGTCAGCGGCATATTGGTAGGCTTGTAAAAAATGC
>NZ_JBHSWW010000765.1:0-501 GCF_042661865.1 Halorubrum tibetense | reverse complement strand
TGATAGTTGCCAAAGCAACAGCGCACCCTCACCGCCACCCAATTCAGATTTGATAAATGACTCTAAACGCGCGTCAAAATCTAGCCGGTTGGACAGGCCGGTAATAAAATCCACATGGGAAGACCGGTGTAAAGATTCGGTCAATTCCAATTGCTCTTGAAACATATCTTTAATTTTTTCGACCATGCGGTTCATCGCCTGAACCATAGAGCGCAATTCGCGTGTGCGCGGTAGCTGTTGCTGCTCGGGAAATTCGCGCCGACAAATGGCGTCCGCCTGCTTTTCCACGCGCTTTAATGGACGTAAAAGAAAGTGCAATGAAACACCGGCCAGGCCATAAGCCGCTACGGCAGTAAACAGGAACAGCCATAATTGTTCGCGAAATACGCGCCACAGGTCACGATAGGCCAGCCCCGTGTGCGCGACCACTTCGATTTTACCTAAGCGAAACCACCCATTAATGACTTCGGACTCGCCCTGAGGCTCGGGGATTTCAATGAG
>NZ_JBHSWW010000764.1:0-502 GCF_042661865.1 Halorubrum tibetense | reverse complement strand
CTTTGGCTCTCGCTCAGACACAGAGAGCCAATACCCGATTGTCCTCGCTTGGTGCGTGGCAGCTTGAGCTTAGGCTTCCTTCTATTTATCGCCTTTTACGCCCAAACCGAAGGCTTGCGCTTCACTAGCGTCTCCAACGCAGGCTTTATCACCGGCATGTTGGTGCCGTTGGTACCGCTACTCAGCTGGCTAGCCTTTCGCCACAAAATCACCAAGGCCGGCTGGATCGCCGTTTGCCTATCTACAGCGGGCCTCTATGGCTTGACGGGTGGTGCGAATACCGCGCTCAACAAAGGTGACATTTTAGTATTGATCGGCGCCATCGCGTTCGCCAGCCACATTGTGCTGACGGGCCACTACGCGCAAAAGCTGCCGATTATCAGCCTCAGTATTTTGCAAATGTTAGCGGTGTCTATTTACAGTCTCTTGGCTTCGTGGCTGTTTGATCACGACCCAAGCAAAACACTCTTCTCACTAAACCCCGAACATTGGCTGCAACTCC
>NZ_JBHSWW010000763.1:0-502 GCF_042661865.1 Halorubrum tibetense | reverse complement strand
CGAATTTGGCATTTCAGATATTACGGTTGAAGACGGCAATGATGGTGGCAGCTCCATCGCCGCGGGTAAACGACTTACCGAAAAATTGTACGTCAAATATGTTTATGGCCTGTTAGGTGCTGCGGGAAATTTTGTGGTGCAGTATAAGATTTCTGATCAGTTGGGAATCGAAACCACCTCGGGCGATTCACAGGCCATCGATTTAACCTATCGATGGGATTCTAAGCCCCCGGAGAAGGAAAAAAAGGCCCCTGTTAGCGAGTCAGTACCGATTCAATAGAAGCGTTATTGTCATCTAATCTTCATGGCGCTGTCATGTATTCGTCATGGCCCTAGCCAAAAATGTTAGCCATGATGAAAAATACCCTGTTGTTTCTAAATCATGCAGACATTAGATTTTTTCTAATGGTTAACGCCTTTTTACGGCATTCGATGTTTCAGAAAATGGCGCGACTTATCTCAGCGCTTGCCGATGGCCCACTTTACTTGCTTTCCTCCATCG
>NZ_JBHSWW010000762.1:0-503 GCF_042661865.1 Halorubrum tibetense | reverse complement strand
CGGCGGCCGCGTCGTTCTCGAAGAGGGCGGCGAGCGAGTCGGCGACCGCGTCGTCGTCCGCGACGATCCCCCACCCCCGGTTCGAGCCGCCGCCCGTTCCGGAGCGCTTCCAGTTCTCCGTGAGCACGACTGCGCGGTCGTCGACGACGGCGTACTTCGCGTGGTGGAACCGGAACCGGTCCGGCTCGCCGTCGAGAACTCGGACCTCGACACCCGCCGCATGGAGACGATCCGCAGCGTGTGCGCCCCGGTTCTGAAACCCGCCAACGGGCGTTCCCTCGATCAGGACGCGGACCGCGACGCCGCGCTCGTGGGCCGCGACGAGCCGGTCGACGACCCGGTCGGACTCCAGGGTGTAACCGGCAACGAGGACCCGGTCGTCAGCCGTCTCGAGCGGATCGACGGGCATTTCGGGGCTGTCGGGGAGCACGAACGGCGTCACCGCAGCGCCGGTGACACGCTCGGGAGCGCGCGGTTCGTACCCGTCCGGCCGCCACTCGCCC
>NZ_JBHSWW010000761.1:0-503 GCF_042661865.1 Halorubrum tibetense | reverse complement strand
AAACCAGTGTTGAGATAGCGCAGTCGCGCAAAGTGGTTAGTACCGTTTCTCGTTGCGCATGCTTACCATCGAGCGCCGCATGTAAGGCTTGATAGGTGACAACTGTTAAAAATTTTGGCTCGAACAGCGAGGTAGAGATCCAATCCGGACAGCTAGGTGTGGCTAAAAATAACTCGCAGAATCGGTCAATCCACTGGTCTCGTAACGCCAGAGAAGGCGCGCAGATCAAGGTGGGCTTGTCGAGCCTGCGCATCACTTCCAAGCCGAGCACCGTTTTACCAGAACCCGGCGGCGCAACAATGTGTAGATGTTGATCGGCGAGGTGCGAGGCTAATTGATCTAACACCCGCTGTTGGTAATCTCGCCACGGAAACGTAAAGCGTGTGTGCTCTGGAAAACCCTCCATGTTTTCGCTGTCCACCGGCTAGTCAGCGAGCCCCACGTACACCTCGTGTACGTCGTCATCGTCATCGATTGCGCCCAAAAAAGCTTCGACTTCGGCC
>NZ_JBHSWW010000760.1:0-504 GCF_042661865.1 Halorubrum tibetense | reverse complement strand
AGCTAAAATGATCTAACAAAAGTCGTATTAGGGGCGGGAATGCACCAAGCAGTATCGACAGGCTGGTTAGTCGCAGGGATGTTTTATACGCAACTCGGCCTCGCACAAACAATTGCCTCTGAGGCACCAACGGAAGCCGATTGGCAAAGCCCTGCCCAACTGGCCTACGTGCTGGACGAGCTCGAGCAACTTTCGCAGCTGCCAGCACCACCCTCAGCCTTTAGCATCGACGCCTGGCCCGATCTTTATGCCTACCGAGAGCCCTCAACCAATGAGGCGCCGGTTGCATCACTGGAGTTAGATTCAGGTTTAATACAGCCACACCCAGCCCCGAAAGAGTTTGTACCCTATCGCAACCCAACCAATTTTTTCGAGCACAACCTCGACAGCACCCGCCAACTGTTAGCTGATGAGGATTTATGGCCCACTTACGTAATTCCCGAGGACAGAAAAAATTGGATGGACAGCACCCGGGAATACTTACACAGCTCGGCCACTGGCCCC
>NZ_JBHSWW010000759.1:0-504 GCF_042661865.1 Halorubrum tibetense | reverse complement strand
GCCTTATAGCTGGTCACTATGTCGTCGGCTATGCCGATAATTTGCGAGCTAATACTAAGCTCATCGCCAAATTTTTGATGTGGGTAGCCGGTGCCATCGGTGCGCTCGTGATGATCAATAACGGCCGCGGCCACTTCCTTTGGTAGGTCGGCGACCGAGTCTAAAAATCGCTTCGCAATAATGGGGTGTGCCAGTAGAGAGTGCCATTGGGTGCGGGTAAAATCTTGCTTTTTGTGGGCAAGTTCGTTGGGTATGTAAAGAAATCCACAATCGTGGGTTAATGCCGCCATAAAAATGATTTGCTGCTCTCGCTCCGAGCGCTTCATTTGCATCGCGATGGCAAGGCTTGCCAGCGCGGTAAAGACACTATCGTTGTAGATGTCGTGTAGTCGGTTTGCCAACACCGTTAAGGTTTGCTTTATTAACGGAAATTTACCGTAATAGCTACACATCTTTTTTAGGTTGCTTATATAGTCATCCGAGCCTGTAACGACTTGCAGCCCT
>NZ_JBHSWW010000758.1:0-504 GCF_042661865.1 Halorubrum tibetense | reverse complement strand
ACCACCAGCCACTTTATGAATCACCCGATAGAAGGTCAGGGCCTTTTTATTCGAGGTCAGATAAACGCGATCGAGCACTAGGATCATCTACCGGACAGTGGAATAAACGCCGACAGCCCTCCGGCTGACTGCCTTATTCTGATATAACTTTAAGCTCCCGTCTTTGGTCTATGCATGCAATCGAGACAAGAGAGCTTTGACGTGCGCCGCTTTAGCGCACAGACACGATTAGATCACCAACATTGAGCAGCACACCGAAAACTCACCGATAACACGACCATTAGTTTTAACTTTCGCTAAAAACATAACTAAATATTATTGGATATGAAATTAGATTTGCTCCTCAATACAAGAGGCGTTCAGGTTAGGACGCACTGTCACGGAAATCTTAGATAACCCCTAAATCGCGAGAAAATGGACTATGAATGCTCGTAATTTTTTGATGCTACTCGCCTGCCTAGTATCTGTATGTACAGTCTCACACGCCGACATACTGGAAGATAA
>NZ_JBHSWW010000757.1:0-504 GCF_042661865.1 Halorubrum tibetense | reverse complement strand
TTGGTGTTGCTCAGCAGATGGGGGTGGACCCAAGACCGTTCGTGGTGGCGGTGATGTTTGGTGCCAGTGCCAGTTTTGCCACGCCCATTGGCTACCAAACCAATACCTTTGTTTACTCTGCCGGTGGCTACCGATTTAGTGACTTCCTGCGTTTGGGAGTGCCATTGAATATCATCATGTGGTTAGTGGGTACGGCCATTATCCCGCTTATTTGGGCTTTTTAGGCCATCTCTTTCCCTCGTTATTTTCCTATCGACTTTATCTGCGCTTAATCGCGCATCCTAACGACGTGCTTTTTGAGAAGTGAACTTGCGATAGATCAATTAAACGAAACCTTGTTGTGAATGCAGTTGATAGTGTTTCTCAAACGCATTAGAATTCGCGCCCATAAGATCTACGCGCTACATCACTTAAGCACCTCAAGGGACAAACCATGTTGAAGAAATCATTACTCGCGCTAGCCGTCAGCGGCTTAACGTTATCTGCTCAAGCGGCCACGCCAAG
>NZ_JBHSWW010000756.1:0-505 GCF_042661865.1 Halorubrum tibetense | reverse complement strand
AAAATATGATGTGCAACGTTTAGGCAAGCAGGCTGAAGGTGGTGAGTACCCAGTGCAAAGTGGTTTCGGTTGGACCAATGCTATTTTGTTGTGTTTGATGGACGGCTTGAGCGCGTCAGACGAGGCGGCTCAGTAGGTACCGCTGGGCGCCCGCTTTTTTACTGCGCGCGGATCGGGCGCTCTAAGGTGATTGTCCTGCTTAGCTGGTGCGCCTGGTGTTTGGTGTTAGCTGTGTGCCGAGATTTTCTAGGTCTAGGTGCGATGATCAATTGACCTCAACAAGGTGCGCTGCTAAAAAGTCTATCATCGCACGCACTACCGGTCGGCGGGCGTTAGTGGCCTTCCACATGAGGTAGACCAGCGCATCCTCGTGGCCGCTGATGTTTGCCTGCCAATCAGGTAGCACCTCGACCAACTCGCCAGATGCCAATTCCTGCTCTACGAACCAACGCGCATTAAGAGTGACGCCAAGATCCTGTTTTGCCCATTTGATAACGGCGCTGCC
>NZ_JBHSWW010000755.1:0-506 GCF_042661865.1 Halorubrum tibetense | reverse complement strand
TCTCTCATTTCGTGCGACAGTTACGTCTGTTCGTCGTTGTCAACGTCGTGTTTGCTGGCAGTATCCGTATCGTTCCACTCCGGCGTCCCGGTGAGAATACCCCGAAGCTGCGGAAGAGGCTCTCCGACACGGATCCCGTCCGCCGTAATTTCGAGTTCCCGAAGGCTACGTTCGAAGTCGCTCGTCCGCATCTTCAGCGTCCCGATGACCTTCCGCACCTTCCCGCGATACTCAACGTGACGCAAGAACATGATGTTGTCCGCAAGATTGCTCGTCCGCTCTTCGGTCGCATGGAAGTCTCCAGTGATATTGTGAACCTCATTGACGAGGATCGTGGAGACGCCAGCGGCCCGCAAGAATCGGCCGATCCGCAACAACGCACCCGTCGTGTTGTCAAGCCCACGGAGATTCTCCTGAAACCCTTGTGAGCCATCGATCATCACCACTTCGGTACCGTCGGTGACCGCCTCGCGGACGAGATGCTCGAATTCGCCGACCGTATACTC
>NZ_JBHSWW010000754.1:0-507 GCF_042661865.1 Halorubrum tibetense | reverse complement strand
CGACATCGCGGCCGTGACGGCGGCGTTCCGCGACGCGGCCGAGCGCTCGCTCGACGCCGGGTTCGAGGTCGCGGAGGTCCACGCCGCACACGGCTACCTCCTCCATCAGTTCCTCTCGCCCGTGACGAACGGCCGCGACGACGAGTACGGCGGGAGCTTCGAGAACCGAACGCGGCTGCTCCGGGAGGTCGTCGCGGCGGTCCGGGACGTGTGGCCGACGGGGAAGCCCGTGTTCGTCCGGATCTCCGCGACCGACTGGATCGACGACCGCGACTCGTGGGACGTCGACGACTCCGTCCGGCTCGCACCGCTGCTGGCGGACGCCGGCGCGGACCTGATCGACGTCTCCGGCGGCGGGATCCATCCCGATCAGCAGCTGCCGAGTACGGGCCCCGGCTATCAGGTGCCGTACGAGGAGGCGATCCGCGAGGGGACGGACGTGCCGGTCGCCGCGGTGGGCGGGATCACGGAACCGACCCACGCGGACGCGCTAGTGCGGAACGGGCG
>NZ_JBHSWW010000753.1:0-507 GCF_042661865.1 Halorubrum tibetense | reverse complement strand
CCTAGAATAATTTCAGTTGAGAGCACACCGGCAATGTACCTATAGACCTTTTTCTTTCCAAGGCCAGACTTCACCAGCCTGTCAAAGGCAGGGCCAACGGCAGGGGTTTCATCATTCGACTTTTGGTTGTCAATCACTTGGCAAAGAGTGTCAAAGTCGTATCCGCATTCTTCTATATCTTCTATACTTTTCATAACCTTTCCATTTCTTGCATAATTCGCTGCAACCAAGAGCGTCCGTCGCACCTCAGCTCCGTAGTTAACGATTGGAGTTTTTACATTGCACCTACATCAAAAATCGTAGAAAAACTCTAATTCACTCCGCCCCTTTTATCGGCCAAGAGTGAATTTTGTCTGGTTGAACGTGCTTGCGAATGATAAGCCATACTTATCACTCGGTACAACCCAGTCAGGGTTGGTCTCGGAGAGTAAAGAATCCCCGTCCTTTATGCCTCCTCTCTTCTTTTCATCTCCAAAGATAACCTTTTTTCGGCCGAGCGACTCGGTC
>NZ_JBHSWW010000752.1:0-507 GCF_042661865.1 Halorubrum tibetense | reverse complement strand
GGCGGCATGGGCGGCATGGGCGGCATGGGTCCAGGCGGCATGGGCGGTGCCGGTGCCGGCCCCGACGGCGACGACGAGGAGTACGTCGACGCCGACTTCGAGGATGTCGACGACGAAGACGACGAGGAGTAACCCGCCCCGTCCTCGACACGTCCCGGATCGACGGAGTGATCACGCACGACCCACAGAACGCAACGTATGACCGACCACCCACGTATGAGAGGAGCCTGATCCATGGCTGAGGATTTCTACGATATCTTGGGCGTCTCGCGGGACGCCAGCGAGGACGAGATAAAACAGGCGTATCGCAAGAAGGCGGCCAAACACCACCCGGACGTCAGCGACGAGGACGACGCCGAGGAGCGGTTCAAGAAGATCCAGAAGGCCAAGGAGGTACTCACCGACGAGGAGAAGCGTCGTCAGTACGATCAACTCGGCCACGACCGGTTCACGGAGGCCGACAAACGCGGCGCGACCGGGGGCGGCGCGGGCCCCGGTGGGGCCGGC
>NZ_JBHSWW010000751.1:0-507 GCF_042661865.1 Halorubrum tibetense | reverse complement strand
GCGGTCGACGCGCCCGACGATCGAGCCGAACCACGCGACCGGGTGGAACCGCGTCGGCGGTTCGCCGACGGCGAGATCGATCGCGACGGCGACGCCGAGCGCCGCGAGGAGCGGGCCAGCGACGGACACGAATGAGGACGCAGCGAGGATCACGGTCACAGCCCGTCGAGGAACGCGTCGAACGCTCCGCTCTCCGGATGGACGTGACAGTACGTCCCGAGCGTTCGGTGTTCGATCAGTCCGTCGTGGTCGCCGTCGATGCCCGTGCCGCGCTCCACGTCGAAGGCGAACCGGGCGTCGTCGTCGACGTCGGCGGCCGAGTAGTGGAACTCGTGGCCACGGCGCGTCTCTCCGGATCTGGCGGTCGGCCCGTCCCGTTTCGCCCGCAGTTCGACGTGATCGAGCGCCCGATACCGGTCGTGCATCCGCACGTCGGCGGGGAGCACGCCGGCCATCCCGTGCGTGTCGCCCTCGGCGGTCGTCAGCGTCGACGCGAGCGCCATGAAC
>NZ_JBHSWW010000750.1:0-507 GCF_042661865.1 Halorubrum tibetense | reverse complement strand
TTAAGCGGTCAAGAGAACCGTTATCTCCTGCAACATGCCGGCGACCCAGTGGCCTGGCAGTTGTGGTCGCCAGCGGCATTAGCCCTTGCCCGCGTGCAAGATAAACCGATATTTCTCTCTATTGGCTATTCGGCCTGCAATTCCTGTCAGCTCATGCAGAGCGAATCCTTTTCTGATCCAGCTATTGCTGCGCAATTGAATGATAATTTTATCAATATCAAAGTTGATAAAGAAGAGCGGCCAGACCTCGATGATATTTTTCAAACTGCCCATCAATTGCTGAACGGTCAAACCGGTGGTTGGCCGCTCTCGGTGTTTCTTTGCCCGAAGACCTTGTTGCCGTTCGTGGTGGGCACTTACTTCCCACGCGAGCCGCTGGAGGGACGTATCCCGTTTTGCGATCTATTGATTCGGGTTGTGAATTTTTATCGCGCGCAACATAAAGATTTTTTGAATTTACGCGAACAAATGGGCAAGAGCTTCAAGGCGTTGAATGACTTACCGAGC
>NZ_JBHSWW010000749.1:0-508 GCF_042661865.1 Halorubrum tibetense | reverse complement strand
TTGTAAACTAAACCATTGATTGACCACGAGTGCCTCATGACGCCATTGTTGGTAAAACTCGTCTAACGCCTCAGCCGTTATATCGGACTCGTCAATTACGATCAATGCCTTAAGAGCGGCCAATTGGTCGGTCATATTATTGGCAGACCTAAACTGCCCCAAGGCGAGTTCACTGGCCGAGGGCACGCCGGCATGAGCCAGCAATAAAAGCGCCGTATTACGCAGAGCCCTGCGACCAATGGACGCTGCGTCTACCTGATAAGCTGCATTGGCATCATAGCAACAAGCAATAGTTGTCAACTGATTTTCTAGGCTATGCGCAAGTACTTTAACTACTTTCTCCCTCGCCGCGTATATAGCCAATACATCGTGTTGCGGCGATCGGTCGTGTAAATAGCTGACCGACGGGACTTGTAGCATATAGGCAATGACCGCCGGCTCGATCAACTGCTGATCAATAATAACGGACAAAGCCTCCAACCAATATTCCGAAACCCTAAACGCCGCC
>NZ_JBHSWW010000748.1:0-508 GCF_042661865.1 Halorubrum tibetense | reverse complement strand
TCATCTGCGCCTTGAACGACTCAAGACATTTACACAGATTCAAGTTCAGTGTCGGCTAGATGAATACAGAAGAGCTGCAAGCGGCGCTACTGAAGGTGAATGGGATGACATGCAGAAGGCACAAAAAGAACTCGCCAATGAAAAACATCACCCGACCGATAGACTAGCCAACTTCATGCGCTCTGAAGGACGCCCCCAGCCCAGCCCTAGATTTACAGCACATCACTTAGTACAAGGTAAAGGCAAAACTCAGCTAGCTGCAGAATCTCGCGTGGATCTACACTTTCACGGCATTGGGATAAATGATCCCGATAACGGCGTGTGGATGCCAATGCATAAGGCTGACAAGGGACACTGGGCCTACAAAAATGCCGCTGCCCACAGTGAAATCCACACTCATAATTATGAAAAATGGGTTCACACACATACCCAGAACTTGGACTCAGCACAAATGATGCGAGACAATCTACTGATCCTAAGAACTCACTTGAAAAACGGGACGCAGCCG
>NZ_JBHSWW010000747.1:0-508 GCF_042661865.1 Halorubrum tibetense | reverse complement strand
CGGGTGTTTACGAGTAAATCGCTAATTTGGATGCTACCGATACCAATCACATTAAAAAGAGTGGTTTGAAAAGACACCCGTGATAGGTGTGAGCGGTGTTTATCAAGCGGCCGCGATACTGAGACAAAGTTGCTTAGCTTAGTCCTATTTTCATCAAATTTTCAGGTGCTATTAAGTCGGTCTCGGTTGGAACGTCGGTTCAAGTAAGTTGTTAAAACTTCTCATTAACAGTTTCTCGCTTAGCCAATCTTTGTGAGAACGAACACTATTTTTATCAAGCATATTTTCATGGCTGTGATCCAGTTGTCCACGAGCAGGCTTGTAACCTGTGGTTGCGGCCGCTAGTCTTTTGGCTCGCTCGACAATTAATATAGAAGGGTATGAAAAAATGAAAAAGCGACAACTAATGAGCTTCGTGAGTGCGGTAATGGTATCTGGGGTTGCCTTTGCCGAGCAGGCTATGCATCACGCGCCTGTGGCTGATGATGTGATAATAGCGCAGCGTGCA
>NZ_JBHSWW010000746.1:0-508 GCF_042661865.1 Halorubrum tibetense | reverse complement strand
GGAAAAACTCAAAACTTATGCGAATGTCATCGCTCATTTTTAATATCCTGTGACTGGTGTTTAGCTACAGCTAACAGTGTATGTTTTTGCTTTTCCTGTTAGCTGTAAACTGTCTACTTCTTTTTAGTACTTGTAGCTTTCTGGCTTATAGGGGCCATCGGCTTTCACGCCGATGTACTTCGCTTGTGCGCTGGTTAATTTAGTCATCACGCCACCGAAGCCTTCCACCATGTCTTTGGCAACTTCTTCGTCGAGTTTCTTCGGCAATACTTTTACATAAATACCGGCGGCTTTATCGACGGCACTTAGGTCTGCGAACTTGCGATCAAACAAATACATTTGCGCGAGTACTTGGTTGGCGAAAGAGCCATCCATGATGCGTGACGGGTGACCGGTAGCGTTGCCGAGGTTAACCAAGCGACCTTCGGACAGCAGTAGTAAGTGGTCGCCGTTGGCTGCGTCTTTTGAAGCCGCGCGATAAATCTTATGTACTTGCGGCTTCACTTCT
>NZ_JBHSWW010000745.1:0-509 GCF_042661865.1 Halorubrum tibetense | reverse complement strand
GTAACGGAAAAGCTGGCGTTGACGTCGCCAATGGTTAGGGTGGCGCTGCTGGCTGTGTTGTGTTCGCTGCTGCTGGTAACCCTTACCACGATGCTATCGCCGTTATTCACTTTACCGGCACTAGTTGAAAAGTTGCCGCCATTCACGGCGTATTCGCCACCGCTAATGCTGATGCTTGTTTCGGCGTTGATGCCGGCAAGGGTAAAGGCTTCGGATTCATAAGCGGTGTTCAACGCCGCGTCGGCAAGGGCGGTAAAGTTAAAGGCATTCGGTGTGGTGTCTGTGACCGTCTCGCCGCCTGTGTCTGGGGTTGAGTTACTGCTCCCGCCGCCGCCACCGCAGGCAACGAGAAAGGCGGTAAGGCTAAGGGCGGTGAGCAGTGAGAAGTGTGTGCGTGGCATGGCTGGGTTCCATTAGGATTTTATGTTGTTATTGGGGCAGTCTACCCAGAGATGCATTATTTGTGAATAGTTAATTGTTGACAATTTGTAGTGGTTCAAAGATAGTCC
>NZ_JBHSWW010000744.1:0-509 GCF_042661865.1 Halorubrum tibetense | reverse complement strand
ATTGCTGGTGCGACCATTTTGCTGCAGAGCCCTGAGGATACGCCTTTCACTTTCACTAAATTTCATGGCGGAATTCGTCACAATCTGTTCGAAAACTGCAATTATACGTGTAATGTTGGCTGAAGTCAGGCGGATTACCAAGGCGGGTTGGTAGTGGTCGAGGGTTTTAACCAATCGCGAAATTGAGCCCTTTGGCTTTAAACTCGCGCAGGTGAATACCAAAGCTGCCATCGACGTGGAGCTGTTTAATTAAGTGGTCTTCACTCAATTCGCCGCGGCCAATGAGGGATAAGTCGATAAACTCTTGTTTACAGGTCTCTTTATTGACGTCAGTGACACAAATTATTTTAGGTAGATGTTTGGCCTGCTCGTTGGTGGCCAAGACTAGCCCAAGCCGACCATTGGCGAGCTCGACAATCGTACCCGGCGGGTAGAGACCAACAAACTTAATAAAGGCTAGTGTGAGCTCGGTATCGAATTGCTGGCCGCGTTGCTCATAAAGAATTTTC
>NZ_JBHSWW010000743.1:0-510 GCF_042661865.1 Halorubrum tibetense | reverse complement strand
ACAGCGCAGCCTGCACATAGAAGCCAGCCAAGCGCGCCTTAGCTTCAAGCTCCATGCCCTTCAGCGTTGAGATGCCTTGCTGTTGCGCCACATTGGCGGGCAAGCTATTAGGGTTAGGCAAGTTGGATATTTCGATATCGAAGTAAGCTAGCGTAATCAGCGCCGGCACAGACTCGGGCTCGTACTTGATGCCTGTTTCATACTGGCGACTCTGTTCAGGCTTTAAATGATCGCCATGGGTATCTACACCTATTACCGGCTTGAAGGACTCGGCATAGCTGATATAAGGCGCAAAACCATTATCGAAGTGATACAGCAGCCCGGTACCAAAAGACGTAGCCTGATCAGTTTGTTCACTGCTGCCGACATCGTTGCGCACATCGTCTTGACGCACCCCCAGTGTAACTCGCCAATTACCGAAGCTGATGTGATCGTTCAGATACACACCCAAATCTTTCACCTGCTGCTCGGGGTTGTCCACGTACAAGGCGTCCATGATGGCCTGATCGG
>NZ_JBHSWW010000742.1:0-512 GCF_042661865.1 Halorubrum tibetense | reverse complement strand
AAACCTTGGTTGATGCCAGAGCTAATACCGCGGATGGCGATAATAGTGCCGATACCGGTTTGGTTCATCGTTAAATTGGGGACATAGGCAGTCATGCCCTCGAGGTTGGTGATGCCAGCCTCTTCCATTTTCGCGCCCGATACGGCGTTAACAGAGATTGGGACATCTTGTAGGCGCTCGACGCGCTTTTGGGCGGTAACGACTACTTCCTCCAGTACGAGGTCTTGTGCTGTTGCTGCGCTCGCGATGGCTGCGCTGATAGCCAAGGGAAGAAAATTCTTGAGTGGTTTGATCATGCTGCTCTCCGACGTTCTTAAAATTATTGGATGGTGCTTTTGAACAATCTGCAACCAGAGTATGCCGTCGACGATTTGATTTGCCTATCACTATGCGTCGAATTCACCAAATAAAAGATAGACTAGTTGGTCGCAAATGTAAGCTTGGATAAATTAGCAGTTGAATTGGTGCGCCGGCTTGATTATTGTGGGCGCGAGTCAGCTAGACAGTCGCTC
>NZ_JBHSWW010000741.1:0-512 GCF_042661865.1 Halorubrum tibetense | reverse complement strand
GACGGTGACGCTGTCGCCGACCTTCACGCCGGCGTTTGCGCGGGTGTCGGCGTCGATGAGGACGGTTCCGTCACGGGCGTCCGCGCCGCCGGGCCACACCTTGGCGACGGCGGCGCGTTCGCCCTCGATCCGGATGGTGTCGCCGCTGAGGAGGCCGAGTCGCTTGCGGGCGGTTTCGGGGAGCCTGGCGATACCGCGGCCGGCATCGCGCTTCTCGGCGGCACGCACCGTGAGCGTGACGCCAGTGGTCTCGTTCATACGTCACGTTCCGGCCCCTGACTCTTTACCCTTGTCCGCGGGCTCGCGTCCCGCGCTCGCCTGCCCGACCGGAACCCCCTTACCGTGTGGGACCGGGAATGACCCCATGCAACCGACAGGCGACCTCCGCGGCGATGCCGTCCACGTCGGCGGCGACGCCCGCCAGCGCTTCTACGACTCGCGCGGCTACGGGCGTCCGCTGGAAGGGAACGCCATCGCCCTCTCGCGGGTCGAGGCCGCCCACCTGCTGTTCC
>NZ_JBHSWW010000740.1:0-514 GCF_042661865.1 Halorubrum tibetense | reverse complement strand
TCGCCTACCGACTCGACCCCCTTGACCGCGGCCGTCTCGCCCGCGAGCCCGCGTATCTCGCCGGCGTTCCCCTTGATCACGTCGAACGCGACCGCGTCCAGCAGTCGCCCGACGGACTCGACGCGGTGGGGTGTCGCGCCGTACCCCACCGGATCGAGGACGACCGGGACGCCCGCCTCGTTGGCCCGCTCGCCGGCGTCGATCATCGCGTCGATATCGGTGGTCGACGCCGTCCCCGTGTTGATCACGACCGCGTCCGCGCCGGCGGCCATGTCGCCTGCCTCGGCCGGCGCGTCCGCCATCACCGGGAGCCCGCCCCAGTGTAGCGTGACGTTCGCCGTTTCGCTCGTCGTCACGTCGTTCGTCAGGTGGTGGACGAGCGGGGCGGCCTCGCTGACCGCCCTGAGGGTCTCCCGAAGCGTGTCGGCGTCGACCGGAGCGGGAGGGTTGTCGGCGGTGTCCGCGTCGCCGGCGGTCGTCGTGTCCTCAGACATCGGCAACCGCCTCCTTCTCG
>NZ_JBHSWW010000739.1:0-517 GCF_042661865.1 Halorubrum tibetense | reverse complement strand
CCAGAGGCGGCGCCCCCCGCGGCGGGGCGCCGCCACGTACCGCCAGTGTAGATACCGCCAGCTATTCTGGAGCAGTAGGCTCACCACAAACATCACCAGCCGTAGCCCAGCGTCCTGAGAACTGGTGAATGCGAGGCTCTGCTTGGCTAATCGGTAGCTCGACTCGATGCCGAAGCGCTTGCTGTAGTGCTCTCGGGCATCCCGTGGCGTGTCGATAAACGGCGCGTCAGCGGCGTAGCCGTGACGCGCCACCCCGTGTTCGTCGTATCGTCCCTGTTGGTAGACGCAGTCGATGAACACAGGGAACGTTACCTTGCCGGCGAGATCGTGTTCGATCTCGCGGCTCCAGCCTCTACTGAGTTCGTCTTGGATCGTTTCACCCCACTTGACGATCGGCATCACGTAGGCGTAGTTGTGCGTGGACAACAGCCCAAGACAGGTGCTGTTGTAGAATCCGCGATCGAGATAGACGGCCTTGACGCCGAGGTCAAGGCCGTCGAGGAGCTCGAGAAACTCA
>NZ_JBHSWW010000738.1:0-518 GCF_042661865.1 Halorubrum tibetense | reverse complement strand
GGTCGAGCCGTTGAGCATTTCTTGATTCGTGGAACGACCGTAGAGGTTGTTGTTCGTTAAACCTTTCGGCGACGTGGGTGTGGCCTTCCAGTAACCACCATAAGTAAAAAAGCTTTGGGCTTTATTGGGGTTCCACAGCGCTTGAGCTTTACCGAGGTCGATACCGGGAATTTGCGTTGACATTGCTTGCTTGAGAATGGGTGTGGCGATATAGCTGGCGGGGCTATGGTCGGCCAGGCTAGCTAAATCAAAGTCTTGCGGTTTGACTAAACAAGAGCCTGCACTGAGCTCATTAAAGGGGAAGCTGCCTTGGCTGTAGAGTTGGTAGGTGGGGCTGCCGCCGCAATTTAAAGTTAGCGCCGCCACCCGTTCTGCACCTAATTTGGCAATCAGTAAATCTACCGCTGCTCGATAGCGTTGCATGGCTTTATCTCGCCAGTAGCTAGCGCTGCCGGGCAATTTTGCGATATGGGGTTCATAGCCCATTAAACCACCCAAGGCTAGGAGTGGATCGGCTT
>NZ_JBHSWW010000737.1:0-523 GCF_042661865.1 Halorubrum tibetense | reverse complement strand
TCATGGCGGCTTTGGAATCCACATTTAACGCGACCTTGAGGTAAAAGGGCACAGCAAAAGGGGACTTCAGATGTCAGACGGAGCTTTAACGAAAGCTGATCTGGCCGAAAAACTGTACGAAGAGCTGGGCTTAAACAAGCGCGAGGCTAAGGAGTTGGTAGAGTCCTTCTTTGAAGAGATACGCCACGCCTTAGAAACCAATGAACAGGTGAAGTTGTCCGGTTTCGGCAACTTCGACTTGCGCGACAAAAGCCAGCGCCCCGGCCGCAACCCAAAAACTGGTGAAGAAATTCCCATTACCGCCCGCCGCGTGGTCACATTTAGACCAGGTCAGAAGCTGAAGGCAAGAGTAGAGGAACATGCTCGAACCAAGTAATAACGATGAACTGCCGGTAATCCCGGGTAAGCGTTACTTTACCATTGGTGAAGTCAGTGAGCTGTGTGCGGTAAAACCACATGTGCTGCGCTATTGGGAGCAGGAATTTCCTCAGCTAAACCCTGTCAAAAGACGTGGTAATCGTCG
>NZ_JBHSWW010000736.1:0-523 GCF_042661865.1 Halorubrum tibetense | reverse complement strand
TTTTCTAATCCGCCGGATTGCATATACCCATCTGAGCCAATAACGGCGAAACTCAACACGCCAGCCTCTATGGTTTCCGCAGCGGCCGTAGGCAGAGTGAAGCTTGGCAAGACACCTGAAAGTGGTCCACCCACATCCCACTGAAAGCTATCAGCGTAAAGTGAGGTAAAAAAACTGGCTCGATTAACACCAATCTCACTTAAATCATAAGTCACTGACTGATTGTCACCGACCGCTTCTAAAAACCCGCTTAGTGCACTTAACAGACTGTTTTCATTTTCGGCTATTTCAAAATGCTGACTTGAAACATTCAAATCGGCTCGTAGTCTCCGGGACGCAGTGTAGCGCAACTGGCCTTTCGAATTAGATCCCAAATTAACATGCCTATAGGCCTGAATATAATTATCCTCATATAAGCCAGAAAAAACGAATGTCGTGTTAAAGCCATTAATAATATGCTTTCTACCTTCAGCGGTATTAGCAAAAGTTCGATAAGAATCAACGGCACTACTGGGCACCAAAT
>NZ_JBHSWW010000735.1:0-523 GCF_042661865.1 Halorubrum tibetense | reverse complement strand
TCAGGCGGTGGAACTCTAGCGGCTTTTATTGCAGCACGGGAAAAAAGTGTCCGCCAATTGATCACCGTCGCCGCACCCATTGATCATAATGCTTGGACCGAATTCCACAATGTGAGCAGCCTCACTGACTCACTTTCCATTCAACCCTACACGGCAGCGCTCGCTAACATTCCTCAAATTCATTTCTCGGGTGAGCAAGACAAAATCGCGCCCAGCCAACTTACTAAACAATGGGCAACACAATTAACAGGTAGTTTTGCACAGACAAATGTTCGTATTGTGATGCTGGCGGATGTTAATCACCAATGCGGCTGGGTGGAAAAGTGGGCTGCATTAAGCGAGCAATATCTAGGTACGCGTTAGCGAGGCAACGCGCAAAGCGAGCTTTAAAATCTACACTAGCTCAAGCCAATCAAAACCTTCATCTTGGCAGGCATAAACCACTTGTCTTGCCCCTTGACTTACAGCGTCTAAAACAGATTTTGCAGCTTCCAGCGAATTATTTTTCTGGCTGATGTGCGCG
>NZ_JBHSWW010000734.1:0-524 GCF_042661865.1 Halorubrum tibetense | reverse complement strand
TGAAAGCCCTCAACAATATAAATTTAGATATAAAGAAGGGCGAAATTTTTGCCTTACTCGGCCCCAATGGTGCGGGTAAAACAACATTGATTAGCACCATTTGTGGCATCGTCAACCCAACCGATGGCGAAATCACCGCCAATGGCCACAATGTTGTTACCAATTTTCGCGCGGCCAGAAGCTGTATTGGCCTAGTACCACAAGAAATAAGCACCGATGCCTTCGAAAGTGTGTACGCAACGGTTAGCTTTAGCCGAGGCCTGTTTGGCAAACCTGCCAACCCCGCGTATATAGAATCCATTTTACGTCAACTGTCACTCTGGGATAAACGCGACGCTAAAATCATGGCATTATCTGGCGGCATGAAACGGCGCGTGATGATTGCCAAGGCACTATCCCACGAACCCGATATCTTATTTTTAGACGAGCCCACCGCCGGCGTGGACGTCGAACTGAGACAAGATATGTGGGCCATGGTAAAGGGCCTGCGAGCCCGTGGCGCCACCATTATTCTCACCACACAC
>NZ_JBHSWW010000733.1:0-524 GCF_042661865.1 Halorubrum tibetense | reverse complement strand
CGAGCGCGCGGTCGCCGGAATGGCCGACCGTGCCGGCACCAACACCCAGTTCGGCTGTCTGCTCCTGCTCACGCCGCTGCTCCGGGCGACCCGAGAGGGCGACGTGTCCCCCGAGGGCGTCGATCGCGTCGCCCGCCGGACGACCGTCGACGATGCGGTCCGGTTTTACGCGGCGTTCGAACACGTCGACGTCGCGGTCGGCGACCCGCCGCCGGACGCGACCGAGCTCGACGTCCGTCGCGGGAGCGATGCCGAACCGACCCTCCGTGACCGGGGGATCACGCTTCGCGACGTGATGGAGACCTCCGCCGGCGGATCGTCACCCGCGCGGGACGATCCGTCGTCGAAGCCCGGAGCGCGGGATCGGGTGCCCGACCGCAACGCCCAGGAGTGGGTCGAGGGGTTCCCGCGAACGTTCCGCGCCGCGGAGTGGATCGTCACCGACGAGGGGCCGATCGTCGACCGGGCGGCGCGCGCGTTCCTCGGGCTGCTCGCGACCGAGCCCGACACGCTCGTCGCGACCG
>NZ_JBHSWW010000732.1:0-525 GCF_042661865.1 Halorubrum tibetense | reverse complement strand
CGTCCGACCCGAGTTTCCCGCGGGCGACCGAGAGCATCCCCTCGTACGCGTCGACGGCCGTCACGTCGAACCCGCGCTCGACGAACCGCCGCGTGTGTTCGCCGGTGCCGCAGCCGACCTCGAGGAGCCGCCGGCCGTCGACCCCGTGACGGGACAGCTGGTCGACGACGAACTCGACGTCGCGATCGTAGTTCCACCCGGACTGGATGGCGTCGTACAGCTCCGGGTGGTCGGTGTAGAGCCGTTCCTCGGCCATCAGGCGAGGATCTACTCCGAGAGATGATACGCGTTCCGGGGCCGTGGGTAAGTATCACACACGACTCGCCGCCTCCGACTCACTCCGGGAAGTCGCTCGCGGGTTCCGTCGGCGTCGTCCCGGGTGTCGGCGCTGGCGGGTCGTCGAGCGCCTCGAAGAACCGCCCGGAGACGAACGCCTCGACCACCTCGTCGAACGACTCGTCGTCGGCGACCGCCTCCAGGATCCCGACGGGGACCTGCGCGCCGGCCATGTTGGCGTGCCCGCCG
>NZ_JBHSWW010000731.1:0-525 GCF_042661865.1 Halorubrum tibetense | reverse complement strand
AGGTGAAAGTGTCAGTGAGAACACGGGTTTTTATGCGCAACTAGGTTGGATCTCTGGCTACTACTATGACTTACCTCGCCCCATGGCGAGTGCGGTGCGCGAATATGAAGATAAGGCATTTGTTCAGGAGTTGCGTTTAGTTTCCAATGCGGGGGGCGCGATTGATTATGTGGCTGGTCTTTATTACATGGATCAAGACCTAGGCTCGGTTCAAAATTCCTATTTACCAGGCTTTACCGATTACACCATTGCGCTTTGGGGCGATCAATTTACCACAGGCACTGATCAAGATTGGGCCTATGATCGCAATGAGACATTCAAAGATCGCGCGGCTTTTGGTGAACTCACTTGGCATATGAGCGATGTTTTACATTTAACCCTCGGCGCGCGCTATTTCGATAATCAGTTTGAGAACAACACCTTTATTGCACTACCTATGTATGATGCCGATAACGGTCGAGCGTCTGATTTTAGCTTCGATGATTCTGGCACCCTGTTTAAAGTTAACTTAGCGTGGGATATCAG
>NZ_JBHSWW010000730.1:0-526 GCF_042661865.1 Halorubrum tibetense | reverse complement strand
TAGCCGCCGATGACGCTGTCGGCGCACATAAAAAAGCCTCGCACTTGCGAGGCTTTTTTATGGCTGTCATTTTGCGTTCGGTTCAATTTACCCGAGTTACATCAACAAAAAGTGTAATGCGTTGGCCTGGATGAATGTAGCTTTTCGCATTCATTGTGTTCCATTTTCAAATGTCATTGACGGTTAAATTAAATTTACCCGCAATTCTGGCAAGCGAGTCGCCGTTGCGTACTTGATAATTCACTTTTCGAATCACACCACTGCTACTGTTGCTGGCGTAGTTGCTAGCTGGTGCTTTCGACCAGATTACAAGTTTCTGCCCTGGCTTTATCGGGTCGCGGGGTGCCATGCCGTTCCAGCGCGCAATTTCGCTCACGCTGACACGATGAATGCTGGCGATTTTCCATAAGCTGTCGCCACTTTGAACAACGTAGTTTGACTTGGTGGTTCCAGCTTTTCCGCTGGATTTATTTTGTTTGGCTTTAACGCGTTGATCTTGGCTATAGGCGTAGGACTCAACCGGTTG
>NZ_JBHSWW010000729.1:0-527 GCF_042661865.1 Halorubrum tibetense | reverse complement strand
TGAACTATAGCAGCAAAGCCTAAGCCCTTCAATTAGAAAGAAAAAACTGATTTGACTGGTGTAAAATGCCGGCTCTTCACGTGTTTGAGAGCGCTATGTCTGAGTTTCATCAGGTCCAAATGTTAGAGGTCGACCCCGATTGCGCCGGTCAGCGAGTCGATAATTTCCTGATGTCGCGTTTGAAAGGGGTGCCGAAATCGCGACTCTATCGTCTGTTGCGCAAGGGCGAGGTGCGAGTCAATAAGGGCAGGGTTAAGCCTGAGCATAAGCTACACGCTGGTGATCTCGTGCGCGTGCCGCCCATTCGGTTGGCGCAGGAGGGTGACTTGGTGCCGGTTGGTCCCGAGTTGGCCCAGCGCTTGGCAGAGGCCATCGTATTCGAAGATGACTGGCTAATGGCTATTAATAAGCCGCCAGGCTTGGCCGTTCATGGCGGCAGTGGGGTGCAAATTGGCTTGATCGAGGCGCTCCGCCAGATGAAGCCAGATATCAGGTTTCTCGAGCTGGTACATCGATTGGATCGAGAG
>NZ_JBHSWW010000728.1:0-528 GCF_042661865.1 Halorubrum tibetense | reverse complement strand
CGATGTTAGCCCTAATACGCAAAAGACGGCGCTCAATGCCATTGTATTTATGTACCGAGCAGTTTTGTGTATAGAGCCCGGTGACTTTTCTGATTTTCACAAAGCCAAAGGCCCTGTAAAACTACCCACAGTCCTGACCGATGATGAGGTGCGTCGGCTGTTCAACAACATGCAAGGGCCAACAAGGCTTTGTGCCGGATTGATGTACGGCTCGGGTTTGCGGGTAATGGAAACGGTTCGATTGCGGGTGCAGGATATCGATTTTGATCGGCTGTGCGTCTACGTGCGAGATGGCAAGGGCCGAAAGTCGCGAATTACAACATTTTCTGCTCATCTGGTTTCAGCTCTAAAGGCGCAAGTGACATTAGTCACCGGGTTATTTCAGAGAGATTGTTCAGAAGCACGGTGGGACGGCGTTTACTTGCCCCATGCCTTAGCTCGCAAATACCCACGCGCACCTTTTGAATTGGGCTGGCAGTATTTGTTTCCTGTCGATCAATGGAGACTAGGGAACCTCTGTATAACTCC
>NZ_JBHSWW010000727.1:0-529 GCF_042661865.1 Halorubrum tibetense | reverse complement strand
CTAGTGCTGTATGGGGAGCCTCTAATTTAAAGCCGGTCTTCTGCCATTTGCCATCAACGCGTGCGCTGGCAGCGACGATGGTGAGGTCTCGAGTGTCGAGTACTAATTCGCTCACCTTGTCGGCTTTGCGCTCAAAGTCAAAGATGACTGAGCCACTTAGCTCCTGCTTCTTGAAGCTGACACTGAGATCCAAGGTAAGGTGGGTTGTGAGCACCTCGTGTGGGTTGGCTTGGCTGTGGTAATCGATACTTGGGTCGAGTTTTGGGGTGGCAGCCACTGCAAGTGTGGCAATCAGGCTAAGGAGGCCTGAGCAAATAAGGCGCAGCATGGTGTTCTCTCTGATTAAAATAATGAACCTACTAGTCAGACGAAGCATAGAGCAAATTCCTCCCTAGTTTGTCTCGAGGCATAAAAAACCCCAGACTATGCTGGGGTTTCTAGTGTCACTCACCTAGCTGAAAACAGCTGGGTTTAATGGCTGTCGCCGAGCTTCTTTTCAAGATAGTGAATGTTCACACCGCCTTTGCGG
>NZ_JBHSWW010000726.1:0-531 GCF_042661865.1 Halorubrum tibetense | reverse complement strand
GCAGATTACCGTTTCTGGTATTTCCTCCGGCGGTTACATGGCCACGCAATTTCACGTGGCGCACTCAACGCTTGTCGCTGGTGCGGCCATTGTCGCCGCCGGCCCTTGGTACTGCGCGCAGAATGACTTGGGTCAGGCGTTGAAAAGTTGTGTCGATAAAGCCGAGCCGGCAGTCGACTTGGCTAGTCTGCAGCGCAAAGCGGAAGCGTTGGCTGATGCGGGGGAAATTGACCCCTTAACGGGCTTGCGCGCTGATCGCGTCTGGCTGCTGCACGGTGCCCTGGATACGAAAGTCGCGGCACAGGTGTCAAACCAACTGCAGGCGCAATATGCCAGCTGGATAGACGCCGAAAATCTGGTTTATCTCGATGACAAACCCTTCAACCACACGCTACCCACGCTCGCGGCTGGCGGTGATTGCGATAAGTCTGAGGCGCCCTTTTTAGGACGCTGTCATTACGACGCTGCCGGCGAAATACTGACCCATCTGCTGGGTGAGTTGAAAGCGCCTTTGGCTGCTGCGAGCGGCAA
>NZ_JBHSWW010000725.1:0-531 GCF_042661865.1 Halorubrum tibetense | reverse complement strand
TTATTACTGACAGCTTGCGCAGGAAGGGCCAGCCCAATACAAAGAGTAGGATGGGGCCGAGGTAGATGGGCATATAATCCCAGCCGCTCTCTGCGGCTAAACCGACTGCCGCGAAAAAAGTCCACGAAGAGCAGTAAACGGCGAGAGACAGGGCATACATCAGGGCTTTAACTTTTGGCGAAATCTGCGTTAAGCGCTCGGCTTTCCAGGCCACTAAAAACAGCAAGCCAGCATAGACAAACGCCAGTAACAGCACCAACTGACTATTCATAAGAGCCTGTTTTCGTTATTTTTTTGCAGTCTACCTAATTTATCGACAAGGTGTATTGTTCGACTTTCGTCTAAGGCGGCATTTGTGGTTGGATTTAGCAAGGCTAGTGATGCTTAGTCGCTTAGTTCTATAATGCTTAAACGAGCGTTTGAAGGTTTCGGGGTGTACATGCTTAAGTCAGGAATTAGTTTTGAAAAAGCCAAGCAGTTGTTTGAGTTTATGGTTTCATTTAACAAGGGCGACCATTTTCATCAATTGGG
>NZ_JBHSWW010000724.1:0-531 GCF_042661865.1 Halorubrum tibetense | reverse complement strand
TGCTCGGCCTTCGGCCGCTAACGCGCACTAAATCATTCCAGATGATTTGTCTGACGGGTGCGTAGTGACTTGCTTCGAGTAAAGAAATGGTGGGTTTTCTGGGGCTCAAGTTGTTCAGGACCTGCCCGAACATGAAACAAAGAGATGAGTCGGATTGTACTCGCACATCCTGCGCTCGGCCTTCGGCCGCTAAAGCGCACCAAATCATTTCAGATGACTTGTCTGACGGATGCGGAGTGTTCTTACGACCATAATATGGCCAGTAATTACTAGCATAAAGTGGCCAACGTAGTTTTTCTTTTAAGACTGTTACGCTATCTTGGCTTGCCGTTGTTCAAATGAATTCTTCCAATTCTTGAACGCTTCTCGTTCTTCCTCAGTTATTTCCCCAAATCCTATGTATCGGCTGTACTCTGGAAACACAGTTGCTCTACATACTTGACACTTACTTTCAAGTTCCCAACTCTTATCTTCAACTGCTTTCTCCAGCAGTTTAAAGTTACCAAATGGCTTGCTGGTCGAGTAAGCGAC
>NZ_JBHSWW010000723.1:0-533 GCF_042661865.1 Halorubrum tibetense | reverse complement strand
GCACGCGATTACCTGAGTACGCGCCGGTGCTGAAAGCCGAGGCTGTTGGCGCAGGCAAAGGTCTGTTTGGCCGCTATATGGGCCGTGACAACGTCTTTTTTGACGCTACCGATTACGTCGAGCCGATGTTTAATCGAGCCATTATTTACCCGAGTAACTGTTTGCATTCTGGGGTGTTGAATAATGCCGTGAATTATTCTTCCCGTGTGAACAAGGGCCGATTAACCGCAAATATGCTTATCATTTGTAACGAGGTGTAAATAATAATGTCCGATTCCTTAACCCCCGCTATGTCGACGTCGGTGCCTGATATGCATGCTTCGTCGCTACCCATGCCCTTGGGGCAGTTGATCAAAAATACGCTGGTGGTGGCGTTGGCCGGTTTGTTGTTCGGTTACGATACTGGAGTGATTAGCGGTAGCCAGATGTACTTTACCGAATATTTTGCATTTACGCCGGCCGAGCAGGGCTGGGCTGTGGGTAGTGCACTCTATGGCTGCTTGCTCGGTGCCTTGGTCGCGGGATTCTGTACA
>NZ_JBHSWW010000722.1:0-533 GCF_042661865.1 Halorubrum tibetense | reverse complement strand
AGACGAAGTCAACGATATTCGCTTGCAGCAATTGCAGGTCCCAGCGCTGCGCGATAAAGAACAATTGTTACAGCAACAAGCTGGCTTAGAGGCTAGTTTGCACAAGGGCATGGTGCCCCTGCTTGCTGCGGTTAATTAATTGCAACAAGAGCAAAATAACGCAGCAATATTCGTGAAAATTCGCGCAGATATTTTGCAGCAACAATTGTGGCCACATTTGGCCGATAAGCATTTGAGTGAGCTGGTTACAAAAATTGCCACGAAAGTTGCCGGTGAACCCGCGGATGTACATGCCTTAGCGACTAAAGATTGGGTCGATTTGGCGCCGTTGGAAAGTCAGCTCGATCAAGCGCTCATGCTGCAACAGTTGCACAATCAATGGGCCGAGCTTTGGTGTCAGACCGACGGTCTTCGGGATGATTTGCGCCGGGTGTTAGAGCGCCAGGTGCAATTGGTTGAAAAAACTGATCGTTTAAGACAGCAAAAAATTCAAGAAATTAGCCAGCTTGAATCACAGCAAGTGAATTACCCTG
>NZ_JBHSWW010000721.1:0-534 GCF_042661865.1 Halorubrum tibetense | reverse complement strand
ACAATTAACAGCGGACATTGGCGCGCAAGCAAGGGCTCCAGCCTGAGCTTCTCAGGCTTACCCACAGGATGCAGCGGGTAACCTAAGGCTATCACCGCACTAACCTCCTGGCACGCCAACATGGCCGCAACACGTCCGCCCATCGATTTACCGGCAACGAACAAAGGCAATTGATCAAATGCTGACCAAACCGAAACTTGCTGCTCTAAAAATTCCAATAATTGCGGCATTGGGTTGGGCGGACGACGCTTACCGGTTAACCGGCGCTCTGCCATGTAGGGAAACTCGACGCGCACCACATCGAGACCCTGGCCAGATAATAGCGCTGCCATCGTATCCATAAATTGGCTGTCCATGGGAGCGCCGGCACCATGGCAAAAAAGAACACGTGCAGTGGGCTGCTTGGGGCTATTGCGCAGCGAGCCTGAAGCTACTGTTTTGGACATAAACCAGTCACGCATAAAAAGAGAGGCATTATAGCCTCTCTTTCCCCGCCAACCCCAACATATCTAGTCCGCTATCTGTGCCTGCCTC
>NZ_JBHSWW010000720.1:0-534 GCF_042661865.1 Halorubrum tibetense | reverse complement strand
GCCGACCCGGTCGTCGCCCGCGCGGACGCGCTCCTCCCGTCGTTCGTCCCCGCAACGCCGTACTCGCTGCCGAGCTTCGCCGCCGCGGGAATGAGTTTCCTCGCCGTCGCCGTTGGGTTCCTGTTCTTGGAGGAACCGAAGCGAACACGCCCCGTCTCCGACGCCGCCCCGGGGTCGCCGATCCCGCCGCGGCGGACGGTCGTCGGCCAGTTCCGCGAGGCGATCTCGTCGGTCGCACTCAGACCGCTCACCGTCGCGTACTTCGTCGTCGCCGTCGCGTTTGCGGGCGTCCAGGTGATGTTCATCCCGTTCGTCGCCGACAGCTTCGGGTACGACGCGACCGCGGCCGCGCTCCTCCTCACGTACGTCGGGGTCCTCGGCGTGATCAACCAGGGCGTTCTCGTCGGCCGGCTCTCGCGGGTCATCCCCTCGCGAACGCTCGTCGCGGGCGGCGGGGTGATCCTCGGGGGTGCGCTCGTCGCGATCCCGCTCACGGGCGTCATCGACCGCCTCGCCGGGGACGTAACCCTCGGC
>NZ_JBHSWW010000719.1:0-535 GCF_042661865.1 Halorubrum tibetense | reverse complement strand
GACGTACAGTAGTGTTAATGGAGAAAAAGCTCCGACTAAAAAACCGCTAATTTATTGATAATATTGAAAATGGTTTCACGACCGGCGGGCGGGCAGCGGATTGAGCAGTTTCGTTAAAAGTGCGGATGATCTTAATAGAAGTTAAAGTTCTGAATAGCGTCGATAGAGGTAGTTAATTGTCCCTTTGTGAACAAAATCGAGATTGATTATCCTATCTGGCATGTACAAAGCGCGTCGCGCTAGAGTATCCGCAATGGGCTCCATCTACATGAATCCAAAGTGCGTTCTATAAGTAGTCTGATCCTTTAATCAGCGTGACCTACTCGTTGATCCAAGGGGTGGTAGTAGCAGCGCCGAGCACCGGAATACCCGTCAACAGAACCAAAAACAATTAGAAATTCAAAATCAGTAATTAATTGATATAAGATATTAGGCAGAAAGGTGCATGACGACGTGTAATATTTTATGCTCCAATACCCATCTAGGTACATTTTTAGGAGACCATTGGGGTGGTCTCTAAAAAGATGTTTAACGC
>NZ_JBHSWW010000718.1:0-535 GCF_042661865.1 Halorubrum tibetense | reverse complement strand
CGGCAACGGCGGGCCAGATTTAATAGCCCTCGGCGCTGAAGGTGTTGCCATGTTCGGTCTTGCACTAGACGGTACAGATTATTTCGATCTGCACCACACTGCCAATGACACCTTCGATAAAGTAGAAGCAGAACGCTTAAATCAAACCGCAACAAGTTTCGCCATGTTCGCCTTTTTAGCGGCAAACGCACCTAGCAGTTTTGGCTCAGGTGAACCTTATTTAGTCGAAAAGGCAAAACAGGCGACGCATTAAAAATAGCCCGAGCCTTTAATAAAAAGGCTCGGAATTCTTTGCTCGCGTTGTATGATACAAAGACAATTTATAAACAAGCACGCCACTCGGAAATGAGCCGATCTATACTCGCCCGGTTCACATCTAGATGCGTCACCAAGCGCATACCTTGATAGCCAGGTGATATTAAAATACCCTGCGCTTTCAATTTCGACGCCAGCGCCTGTATAGCCACCGTCTGATCGACATTCAAAAACACGATATTTGTTTGCACGCTCGCCACATCACAACTAACGCCCGGCA
>NZ_JBHSWW010000717.1:0-535 GCF_042661865.1 Halorubrum tibetense | reverse complement strand
CACGCGCTGGGCATTCAAGGGTTAGCGACCATTTCGGATATTCCCACCACCTGCGTGCATGGTCGTTTTGACATGGTTGCGCCTATTGCTCAAGTGGTAGCCTTGCAAGATGTGCTACCGGATTTGAAATTGCACATCGTGCGCGAAGCCGGCCACTCCATGCGCGAGGCGCCTATGGTTGATGCCATTGTCAAAGCTCAATCTGATATTGCCGACTGTTGTGGTGCTATGCCAGTGGATTGTGGTTGAGCTGTGGTTGAATCTCTGATTGCGCTAAGATGATGCACTTTGCGTAACAGTGAGATCTAGGGTGAAAGCTTTAATTCAGCGGGTAACACATGCCTCTGTTGCGGTGGACGGCGAGACCATTGGCGCCATCGACCAAGGGTTGTTGGTGCTGTTAGGGGTCGAAAAATTTGATGATGAATCTGTCGCGGCCAAGTTATTGGACAAGTTACTGAATTATCGGGTTTTCAGCGATAGCGCCGGTAAAATGAATTTAAGCGTTAGCGATATCGGTGGTGGTGTCTTGCTT
>NZ_JBHSWW010000716.1:0-536 GCF_042661865.1 Halorubrum tibetense | reverse complement strand
GTTTAGTGAGCGAGGGGCGTAGCTTTAGCAGTGATGAATCCGTCGTGTTGGGAACGAATGTATTGATTCAAGGTAAAAAGGCCGCGCTCATTCAGGGGAGTCGTATCGACTTAGCGGGAGCGACAGTGGCTGGCGCCGATAAAGCACTTAACGTTAAAGCCACGTCTTTGTTGGTTTTCTCCGTAAGCGAACTGCAGTCTGGCGCTAGCCGTCGACCTATCCATGGCAGTTTTAGGTTAGAGGATAAACGCTGGTGAATGTCTATTTGGGTGCAGAGGTTAAAGGGCGGCAATATAAACGAGCCTGACCATACATTCACCGCCGCATGGCTTCCGTTGCCGTGCCTGTGTTGTCTAGGCGTTATTTAGCGCTAATTCGCAGTTTGTTAACGTTAAGAATCACGCCTTTCTTTATTTTTTATTTTGGCTTGGGCCCAAGGGTCAAAGGGGGTGTCTGCGGCGGGGCTCGAAGAGTGTCGAGCGCCGGGTGGCCATGGTTTGCCACTAGTTGACCTATCGCCGCTGGTATTTCTTGGG
>NZ_JBHSWW010000715.1:0-536 GCF_042661865.1 Halorubrum tibetense | reverse complement strand
GGCGTGGGGTGTGGTGGAGTACCCAGCGGCCTATACACAAACAGGTCAGATGACGCACATTAAAAATAATTTGCGCTTTGTCGCGGATTATTTTCTGAGTGCACACACTGCACCGAATGAATTGTATGGCCAAGTGGGCTCGGGCAGTGCGGATCACGCGTGGTGGGGTTCGCCAGAGGTTTTACATTTGACCAGCCGCGCGGCCAGCACTCGGCCGTCGTACAAAGTCGATGCGACTTGTCCCGGCTCTGACTTGGCCGGCGAAACGGCGGCCGCTTTGTCTGCCATTGCGATGGTATTTAAAACCGATGACCCGGCGTATTCTGCGAACTTAATCAGTCATGCCAAGCAGCTATATAGCTTCGCCAATACCTACAGAGGAAAGTACAGTGCTTGTATTACCGATGCGTCAGGTTTTTACAACTCGTGGAGCGGTTACAACGATGAGTTGGTGTGGTCAGCCATCTGGCTGCATCGCGCCACCGGTGAACAAAGCTATTTAGATGCAGCCGTCGCCGCTTATGACACGTTAAATA
>NZ_JBHSWW010000714.1:0-536 GCF_042661865.1 Halorubrum tibetense | reverse complement strand
GTACTGGTCAGCTAAACATTTCCAATTTCCGCCAAGCGCTGAATGCCGGCGATGACGGCAGTGGTAACATTGTGTGTCTGGATGCAGCGGCTGTGGAAGAAGGCTGTGTGCCGATCAACATCTTTGGCTACGGCACCATTAGTCCTGGTGCAGCCAAATATGTAACCGCACCATCTATTCGCGACCAGCGCACCCGCCAGACCATTGCCGGCGCAAACATTACCGGCGATCTGTTTGAACTACCAGCTGGTGCCTTAGCTATGGCTGCCGGTTTAGAGTACCGCTCTGAGTACGCAGCTGACTTCCCAGATGCACTGACCCGCTCTGGCCAAAATGGTGGTAACAAGGAAGAGCCAACTGAAGGCAGCTACAGCGTTCGCGAAGCTTACATGGAACTTGATGCTCCGTTGTTAACCGACGCACCCTTTGCTAAGTCTTTGAGTGTAGGTGTAGCCTTCCGTTTGTCTGATTACGATACTATCGGCAACACAGAGGCTTATACGGCTCGCGCAGCTTGGCAACCAGTTGATTCGCTA
>NZ_JBHSWW010000713.1:0-537 GCF_042661865.1 Halorubrum tibetense | reverse complement strand
AACCCATCGATAGCCTACTACTAACCCGCACTTTGGTGCGTTGGGCAGATGGCAAAGGAAGCAAGACAAGGATTGAAGCAAGGATTAATAAAGAACCCACTACGGATGAACCCACTTGGGATATCAACACCGCATTAAAACGGGTCAAAGGCCGCCGTGATCGCTTGGCCACACTCCTTGGTATGTTTCAAAAAAGTACCCCAGAAATGTTGCATAAGTTAAAAGAGTCGGCAGAGTGTAATGACAGGAAAAATATTGAAGCCCATGCCCATGCTTTGAAAGGCACATCGGGCAACCTTGCTTTTATGCGACTATATCAAGCCTGTATCACACTAGAAGTCATGCCCGCAGAAACGTCGCTAGACGCGCTGATCGCCCAAGTAGATAACATCGAAGCAGCATACAAAGATACGCAAATACTGATCATGGACTTTTTAACAAACAACAAAGAGAGCTAACCTAGCCAATCAATATTGCTCGACGACACAAGCGTGGAAGAACTCCTGTAGCGTCTTCCACGCCGTACATTAACCCAGC
>NZ_JBHSWW010000712.1:0-537 GCF_042661865.1 Halorubrum tibetense | reverse complement strand
GGTAACCAGTCCGCGGGTGCTAACACTATGCGCTAAGCCATTGAGGCGATTATTCGAGGTTTGCGTCGTCTTAGCAGAATTAGCCATCAGCGCTTCACCCTTAGGTGCCGGCGCTTGTTCAGTCGCCTGAGTTGACTTAGGTGTATTGGCATTGGCTTGAGCGCCGGTATTGGCCTCCGTGTTGGTACCACTTTTGGTTTCAGATGATGTTTGGGTTTGCTCGGTTGAATGCGCCGCTTGACCGTTGATGTCAGCATTGACGTTAACCGAGGCTTGCACGTCGACACTGGCACTTTGGCTAAATGCAGCAGTTGAAATCAGGGTGCAGGCGGTAAAAAGTAATGTGCGCTTAAACATGGGGGTTTCCCTTTTTTGGTTGATTCACTGAAATAACGACGCAGCCAGCGCTTTATTCCCAAAAAAAGTAAATACCTTTCATCTGCAAACAACTGGCACAAACAACCCGCCACTCGTTCCAGCCAAAACAGCCATCCCTACACCATTCAACGCTTGGGTTTTTTCAGAAGCCACTTGCAC
>NZ_JBHSWW010000711.1:0-537 GCF_042661865.1 Halorubrum tibetense | reverse complement strand
TAACCAACCAATGTAGGTGGCTAACTGTTGCGCCTCTGGGCCGGGTAGCACCATGGTGTAATTGAGCGCATGCAGAAACCGATGCTCGGAAATCCAACGGCGTTTTTCCACCAACTCCTGGTGCATCATACTGATTTGACCCGCCGGCCCACCAAAGCTGATAAAGCCCAACTTTAGCCAGTAATAAAAGGCGTCTAACAGCGACACTGGCGGTGGTCTGTCTGCGTGTTTATCGATCATCTGATCATTCCGATTGGCTTTATCTTCGCGCGGTTCAACGGTTAATAAATAAAGTAGATGGCCTAAGCGCGCATATTCAGCACGCCAAAGATCGAGTCACACGCCAACAAAACGGTTAGTAACCTTTTTTATGGTGGCGCGATTGCTTCTGCACCTTGCCAATCATTTTGCCAAAGGCTTTATCTTTAGCGCGCTTCTCGGCAAGGGTGGCAGTGTTGAGCGCCTGCTCGCGCTGTAATTTTCTGTAGCTATCCAACCGACGCTGGGATAATGCATTTTCTGCTATCGCCTTTTGTA
>NZ_JBHSWW010000710.1:0-540 GCF_042661865.1 Halorubrum tibetense | reverse complement strand
GCTCTTGCCTGCTTGATAGTGCCCGAACAAAAGCTGCAGCACTTGTGGCCAGGTTAAGGGCTGGTAGGTTAGGTGATTGACATGGGCTTTAATTTGCGCGGCGAGGTCTGGGCAAGACAAGAGGCCGCGGCCGAGCATCACGTCTTCGCAGCCACTTTCGGCCCGGGCGCGCAGGTAGTCGGCAACAGACCAGATATCGCCGTTTACCACCACGGGAATAGCCAGTGCGGCATTGATGTGGCCGACACAGTCCCAGTAAGCCGGTGGCTTAGAGCCGTCCACTTTGCGTCGCGCGTGTACGGTAAGCCGGTTGGCGCCGGCGTCAGCGGCCGCTTGGGCAATCTCAAGATATCGGCTGCGGTCGTTAAAGCCCAAGCGAATTTTGGCGCTTACCGGGGTCGTCTCAGGGACGGCCGCGCGCATGGCCTTTACGATGTTGTAAATACGCTCGGGGGTTTGTAGTAAACAGGCGCCGCCGTCGTGCCGATTGACGGTTTTTGCCGGGCAGCCAAAATTAATGTCGATAGCAGCCGCGCCCAT
>NZ_JBHSWW010000709.1:0-540 GCF_042661865.1 Halorubrum tibetense | reverse complement strand
TGAAGCCAAACATCTGCCGCGGTTAACCGAGCGCTTCTACCGAGTAGACGACAGTCGCAACAGCGCAACGGGCGGCACCGGCCTAGGTTTAGCCATCGTTAAACATGCACTGTCCCGCCACGACGCTAGGCTCGATATCAGCAGCCAAGTATCCAAGGGCTCGAGCTTTACCTGTCACTTTCCCAAACAGCGACTGTTACAAGTAACACCGCAATAGGTATCGCACCCGCCGCTACCCAAGTGCGTGGGCAAACCTTAGTATGGCGCCATGCTAAACATAGAACTCGTTGATTCCATCGAAGCCATAGGCGCCAGTACTTGGCAGGGCTTATTGCAAAGCCGCTACCCCTTCGGCCAATTCGGTTTTTTACAGGCGCTGGAACAAACCGGCTGTGTTGGCTCGGCGTCTGGCTGGCTACCGCAGCACTTAGTCGTGAGGAATCCGTCCCAGCAGATCATTGCCTGCGCGCCGCTGTATTTAAAACAACATTCTTGGGGCGAGTACATTTTTGACTGGGCTTGGGCCGAGGCATTTCAACG
>NZ_JBHSWW010000708.1:0-540 GCF_042661865.1 Halorubrum tibetense | reverse complement strand
CGAGCTCTCGCGTCGGGTTCGGCGGCTGCAGCCCCCTGAAGTGTCGCGAGTGCGTCCGGGTCGCCCCACGCGCCGAGCAGGCGGTACGCGTCGGCACGGACGATCGGCGAGGGGTCGTCGTAGATGGCATCGAACTCGACTCCTGCACGGATCCGCGGGTTCCAGCCGTACGCGTCGAGGGCGCGCCAGGCGGCGACGCGGACCCGCTCCGCCGGGCTGTCGATAGCGCGAACTGCCCACGAGAGGTCGGCACCCCCGACGACGGTGTGGAGGTGGCGGGTCGCGAGCAACACCTGTTGTTGGAGCGCCGGGTCCCACTCGTCGAAGTCGGCCGCCGCCCGCTCGAACAGCACGGAGGGGTCCGCTTCGGCGACCCGGTACAGCGTGTCGATACCGAACACCGAGAACGCGTCCGGACGGTCCCCCAACAGAAGGTCGACGCCGGTGGTCGCGAGGTCCGTGGCGTCGCTCGCGTACAGGACGCGTGCCGCCGCCGCCCGCTCACGGGGCGTTCCGCGGCAGTGGGTCTCGAGCAGGTCG
>NZ_JBHSWW010000707.1:0-541 GCF_042661865.1 Halorubrum tibetense | reverse complement strand
CAGCGATGGCGTGATATAGGCGGCCGACTGAATATCGTCGAAGCCCACCACGGAGACATCACTCCCCACTTTAACGCCAGCCTTTTGCAACGCGCGCAAGGCGCCAATGGCAATTAAGTCCGAGGCGGCGAAAATGGCGTCGAAAGGTATGTTATCAGCTTGTAAACGCTGCACGGCCTCAAACCCAAACGTCTCAATAGTTTCCGCCGCGATTAACAGCTCTGGTGCGTGAACAATATTAGCCTCTGTTAAGGCGCGGCAAAAGCCTCGGTAGCGGGCGCTAAATTCTGGGCTGTTCGCTGACACATCGCCAAAAAAAGCGATGCGCTTGCGCCCCAAGCCCACCAAGTGCTGGCCGGCTAAATAGCCACCCTCTTCATTGTTACACCCGATTGAGCAACCGGGTTGATCATTGTGCACTGCGCCCCAGCAAATAAAATGCGCGCCGTCTTCTTGCAAGCTTTTTAATCGCTCGACATAACTATCGTATACACCGTAACCCAACAGAATTAATCCATCGGCGCGGTGAGAGTCTTCGAAA
>NZ_JBHSWW010000706.1:0-541 GCF_042661865.1 Halorubrum tibetense | reverse complement strand
TGGGCACCAATACGAAAAGCCCGCGTTTATATAGGTCTTTGCTTTTTATCAGACTGGATTGCATTCGGGTTGATGGCGCGCGTCCTGCGCACCACTCTTCGGGTCGCTTTGCGATCCTCATTTGTTCCGGACAAATTGGCGGGCACCAATTGACTAGCGCAGGATCCACAGAGCGTTTGTCTTTTTATCAGTCAGGATCACATCTGGGTAGCTGGCGCGCGCCCTGTGTGCCACCCTTCGGGTCACGTTGCAATCCTCCTTTGCTTTGAGTAAATGAGCGACTGTCGGAACAATTAAATTGTCATCTTATTAAGACTTCTCCTTGGTTTAGTTGCTGATTGCGATTTGATCCGCTGCTAGCTTGGGAGTATCTACTCAGCTTTCGCTGCTATTTCGTACGTAAAGCCGGAAAACTGCGCTAAGTAACTGTTTTTATAAAATAAACTCAAATACCTCTTGACCGACTATGGGGCCATCCCTATAATTCGCGGCCTTGGTTAAGCGGTCACGCACAATCAAGTTGTTGATGCGGGGTGGAGCA
>NZ_JBHSWW010000705.1:0-543 GCF_042661865.1 Halorubrum tibetense | reverse complement strand
ATTGCAGTACCGTCGCCGCAGCCATCGGAAGCCAAAATGCGGTTAGGCCCGACGCTAAATTCAGCATGCATCACTTTATTATCGAAACCTTCCTGCAGCATCTCGTCTGGTACCGGCTCTGGGCTCTCATTGAAACGCATCAACATCTCTACTTTGGCGTTGAGGTGTTGTTGGTAAAAGTTTAGCGCCTCTTCGCAGCGACCTGAAAAAAACAAATAGCTATTGATTGTCGATTGTTGCATAGCGAGAGTGTTGCGCAGTTCTTTCTCGCGCCGGCTAATCTCGCCGCTGGTGTCGATCTCGGCAAAATCATCCATTTCATAGAATGAACGAATTTCAATGTCGGACACTTCCTGCATCGGGTTTGGGCATTTTTTTACCCATTCAAGCGCTTCGTCCATTGATTGAACATTCCATATCCAATAACCCGCAATTAACTCATTAGTTTCAACGAACGGTCCCTTTGTAACCTGGCGATCGGCGCCATTAAAGCGCACTCGAAAGCCCTCGCTACTGGGCTTTAACCCCTCGCCAGACGCCATA
>NZ_JBHSWW010000704.1:0-544 GCF_042661865.1 Halorubrum tibetense | reverse complement strand
TAGAGTGGATCTTCGCTCGAAGCTATAACAGTCTATGACTCTTGAGTCATGAATTTTTCGTTGGTTATGAAGATATTTTTGGTAAAAAAACTACACGCTGGCTTGTTCCAGAGCCTCACTGATTTCGAGCCATTGTAATTCCGCATTTTCAAGCGTGCTTTTTAGTTCGCCCTGTTCTTTGAGGAGTTTTTGCATTTTCTCTTTATTTTCACTGAGGTATAAATCCGCATCGCCCATAAGGGTTTCAACGTCCGTTAGCCGAGCCTGTAGTTTTTCCATTTCTTGCTCAACTTTCTTAAGTTTTTGCGTCAGGGGCTTAAGTTTTTCGCGCTGCGCCGCCGCCTGCTGGCGCTGAACTTTTCGGTCAATTTTTAGGTCGCTGTCTTCATTCGCTTGTTGTGCTCGTGTCGACAGGCTGGTTTGTAAGGTAATTTGTGCCCATTGATGGTAGGCGTCTAGGTCGCCATCAAAAATTTCAACTCGGCCTTGATGCACTAACCAAAATTCTTCCACGGTGTTGCGCAGTAAGTGCCGATCGTGCGAC
>NZ_JBHSWW010000703.1:0-546 GCF_042661865.1 Halorubrum tibetense | reverse complement strand
CGTTTTCTCGATTGTCCAAATGAAAATCTGCCAATACCAAGTCGGGTGCTTGAGGAAAACGCCACTGAATGAGGGCCGAACCTAGGTCTGCGGCAGTGACGACTTGGCAATCCCACTGAGTCAAAAGCGCGAGTAGGCCTGAGCGTATTTGTGGTTCGTTATCAATACACAAGACCTTTAGCCCGGTCAGTTCACTGGCTTGATTTGATGGTTTAATGTTGTGTAGTGTCTCGTTGCCCAGTGGCACCGCAATACGAAACATTGAGCCTTGTGCCAGAGTTGAGCGTAGCTCTAAGCTATGCCCGAGCTGATGTGCCATACGCTGGGCGATGGAGAGACCTAAACCTAAACCATTGCCGGTATCTCCAGATGCCCCTTGAACACGCTCAAACTCGTTAAATATGCGCTGCTGATCTTCCTGTGCGATCCCTGTGCCGGTATCCCATACTTCGAGCCATAGATGGCCATTTTGACGACGGCAGCCGAATAAAATTTTATTTGTTTTTGCGTTATTATTTTCCGCGCGGGTGTAGTTGATGGCGTTGG
>NZ_JBHSWW010000702.1:0-547 GCF_042661865.1 Halorubrum tibetense | reverse complement strand
GACGACGGACGACGGCGGCCACGCCCGCCTGTGGTTCCCCCTCGACGACGAGGCGACGGTGGTGGCGACGGCCGGCGTCGAGACCGCGACCGCGACCGTCGGGAACCTCTACCTCCGGCTGACCGCGGTGCTCGTCGTCGTCCCAGGACTCCTGATCGGCGGGAGCGTGACGTACCTGCGGCTCGCTCGCCGGTACGACCACGAGCCCGGCAACGAGTTCGCCGTCCTGTTCGTCGGGTTGGCCGAGCTGTTCGACACGCTGGCGTCGCTCGCCCGCATGCCGTCGGTCTCTCTCCCGTCGTTCTCGTGGCCCCGGATCCGGGTTCCGTCCGGGCTTGGCCGCTCGATCGGGGCGGCGATCGGCGGCGTTCTCGTCGGGTTCGCCTCGCTCGCTTCGTTGCCCTCGCTGCCCTCGCTTGGTTCCGAGCCGGGCACCAGACGCGGGAGCGTCGGATCGGTCGTTCGCTCCGGCATCGACCGACTCCGTGGGTCGTCGGACGACGACGCGGGCGACGACGCTGAGGGCGCCCCACTCGCTGACGAGCCG
>NZ_JBHSWW010000701.1:0-547 GCF_042661865.1 Halorubrum tibetense | reverse complement strand
GTCCATAAGGCATACGTTTATGGTTATCTTGGGCATGCTGCGTCGGATGTTTTTGCTCATACCTATGTTAATCAATATGCGGGTGACGCGTTTGATTTGTGGGATGAGACGCGCGTAGAAAGGCGGCATATGGCGCTCGAAGGCTATATTTCCAGCAAGTTGCCTCCCTTGCGCAATCACCAAGGTGACGCGATTGGCACGGCTGCCGACCAGCTGAACTTAAATGGGCCTGTTTCCTTGGCGGTAAAGCAGTTGTTTTTAGAGGGTGATAGTGTCCGGCAGCAATATGGATCTTCTGCCTTCGGCGGTCACTTAGCGGCACTAATGCATTATCGCAATGCTATTGATGAGCTTGCAGAAGACCCCATCTGGCATGCGATTGATGTCGCAGCGGCGAAAATCGCATCTCAATATTGGCTTAACGTGACATTGACTGATAGTGAAGCCAGTCAAATTGTTAATGCAGCACAGCCGGTGCTTGATACGCTAAATGGCGATGTCGTGGATTTTAGTCAGGCCGTCGATGACAAGCTATTTAATGCCGTCA
>NZ_JBHSWW010000700.1:0-547 GCF_042661865.1 Halorubrum tibetense | reverse complement strand
AGCTTGGTGGGCAGTTATACCGAGGGCGGTGGCCAAACCAATCCACCTATTAACGAAACCATTTCGAATATTAGCGTGGCAAAAAGTCAGTGGGCGCGATACACGCAAACATTGGCGGCGGGCTACAGCAGCTTGCAGGTCAATATGAGTGGTGGTTCGGGTGATGCGGATTTGTATGTGCGTCACAACGCTGCCTCAACTACCTCGGCCTATGACTGCCGGCCTTATAAAAATGGTAACAGTGAGAGCTGTAGTTTTACTGCGCCCGCTGCAGGCACCTGGCATATCGACGTGCGCGGTTACTCGGCAGCCTCAGGTGTAACCTTGACGATTATTGGAACACCTTAATAGCCTTGAGAGTGTCTAGGGTTTTATTTGACGTGGTCACAGTAACGTTTCATTAAAACCTTTAAGTAAAGCTATTAGCCGCGCCAAGTGCGCGGCTTTTTTATGCTCGAATAAAGGATTGGAAGGTAGAGTAGTGCCAATCGCGCATCGCCAACACTAACGTGACACCATCTCTTTTATTGACATCGAGTGCTGCATC
>NZ_JBHSWW010000699.1:0-548 GCF_042661865.1 Halorubrum tibetense | reverse complement strand
GCACGCGGCGATGGGGTCGGTTTCTACCGCGTAACGCTCTATCAAAAATTTTGGCGTGCCATCGATCAGGCCAAGAAAAACACCCACCTTCGGTTTGTCCAGAAGCGCGCGATAATTCGCCTGTACCTCTGCAGCCGTTTGATTCTGCATACCCCAGTAGGCGGCGTAAGCTTGGCTGACCCAAGGCTGAATCAATAGATGATCGGTGTCGGGGTTGAAGGGCGCAAAGGTAATAGTTCCTAGGCCGGTGGCGAAGTGAAAAGATTCAGTCATGGGTAGCACCACTTAATTCGAGGTTAGTATTGGCGTTTATTGATGTGTCCGTGGGTTCGGTGGTCGATTGAGTTTTGAACAGGGTGTAAAACAGCGCGAGGGCTATCGCGAAGCCTGCAAAGGACGCTGCAAAGGTGTACACCAAGCCTAGGCCGTCGACGATGTACCCCACTGCAAAGCTCGCCGCTATTACACCCAAATTTTGAAAAAAGTGAATCTTGCTGAAATCGGAGGCGTAGTTCGCAGGATCGCTGCGCTCAAACAGGATGACCTCT
>NZ_JBHSWW010000698.1:0-548 GCF_042661865.1 Halorubrum tibetense | reverse complement strand
AAAAACGCGCTTTATTTCGCCTAGCTCTTTTAACTCCAGTACAACCTCAACGGCCTGAGGCAAGGATGAGCTGCTCGGGCCCGAGGTGCGAGTCGCCGTGGTGGGCCATACGCTCGACCAGCTGCTCTCGGTTTCAAAGGGACTGCCCGGCACAAGGTATTTAACGGTGACATTGTTGACATCGGAAATAATTCGACGCGCCAAGGACACATCTTCGATATACACCTCATCGGTGGCCGGATCATCGCCAAATATTTCGCTATCTATGGGGCGAAAGAAGCGCCAAATGGCGCCTTGATGCCAGGCGTAAGTCACATGCTGTAAGTCGCTGCGCTGGGCTTGACCGAAGTTAACCCAATCAGCGCGCACCAAGCGCAATAAACGATGATCTTTGTCCAAGGTTTCCAACAAGTTTTTACGTTGTTGTTTTAAATCCCGAGTTTCGTAAACTTCACCATAGCCTTGAAAAGTATCGTCTTTGGTTTCTTCGGCACCCGCTAAACTCTGGCTCACTTCCTCGCCGATAAACTCAAATTTTCGGCCCACCC
>NZ_JBHSWW010000697.1:0-549 GCF_042661865.1 Halorubrum tibetense | reverse complement strand
GAACCAAGACGGATCGGTATGACCATGAGGGCTGAGAATAGGAAGCTTCGCCACAGACTGATACAAGCGTCGAGCGATAGCGCGCGTTTGCTCATTGGCTGGAAAAAGCCTATCAGGATTAAGTCTCAGTACCTTGGCCATAACAGTGGTTCCATCTTTAGTATCATCAGGTTCTAAATTTACATCGAGGCTAAACTTTGGCCAGACCAAATTTTAGCACTGCTCGATAACTTCATATAGGCAACCTTTTTGAAAAAAAATCCCTCCGTTTCCGGAGGGTGAAAGGTGCAAATTTATGCCGACGATATTTTCCGGAGAGGGACGAGAGAGGTCGCAAGCTTCCGTTTAAGGAAACGTGCTAATGAAAAATATCGCCAATTGGCATGACCAATATAGTTTCAAATGGTAAGCTTGTTGTCAACCTTTGGTAAGTCATAATGTTTGTGAGGTAGACATGTACGGTATTGCCGCTATTGGCGAAGTGATGATTGAACTAGCGCCAGCTCCCCAAAACTTAAAGCGCCTAGCCTATGCTGGCGACACCTACAA
>NZ_JBHSWW010000696.1:0-550 GCF_042661865.1 Halorubrum tibetense | reverse complement strand
CCCACGCGCTGGATCGCTTGTAAAGAGTAGGCCACCACTCTCGAGTTTGATCGCCCGCAACCCATTTATCTTTGGCTGACCCGGTGCATCAGATGATTCGCTATCACCCTCTTGGGTCAGCGTCGGCACAAGTACAGGCGCCTCGCCAAATTCTATTAACGGATCTGCAGGCTCCCCGCTGGGTTGCTGTAACGATTCCGGCACGTCGACAAAGGTATCTGCCTCTAATATGCCGCTTACATCTTGGTTGTCTACTGACCGAGTCGGCCGATTTGGCTTTTCACGTGCTACCATCAAGACCACACGCCGATTTTGGGCGCGTCCGGCTTCTGTTGTGTTATCGGCAATAGGTTGAAATTCTCCATAGCCAACAGCCGATAGCCGCTCTGGCGTGACGCCACTTGCCGCAAGTAATTTTACCACTGCGCTGGCTCGGGCAGCGGATAGTTCCCAATTACTCGGGAACAGGCTAGTTTGAATCGGCTCGCTATCGGTATAACCCTCCACCTGAATCGGGTTGTTCGCTATAGCGAGGTGTTTTGCAATCTCA
>NZ_JBHSWW010000695.1:0-550 GCF_042661865.1 Halorubrum tibetense | reverse complement strand
TTTAATTATTTGGCACCCTTTGGTGGTTACAAACAATCCGGTAACGGGCGCGAGTTTGGCGATGAAGGTCTGCACGAATTTATGGAAACCAAAGCGCTGCAACTTTGAGTTATCGTTCAACTTTCAGGGCGCTCAGGCGCCCCTTTTCATATAAAACGATACCATAGCGTTAAACTGGCACACTAGAACCAACTGAGATTAGTTTTTCTTTGTCTTAATAAGTAACAGGAATTATTTCAACCAACATCTGCACAAAACAGCCTAAAAAACCACCGTCTCCATTCGAAATTACACATATAGTTAAATGGAGGACTTTAAAACACTTTTTAGTCGTCTAAATTAACATATCGTCGTCTAAATCTTTTTGTTTTTGTGAATGACGAGCACAGCTCTAAGAAATTCACTTTCTTTAGAGCTAAAACTGTTAGTAGAACTTGATTTTCTAGAACTGATTCACACATTATCTCGGCTAGGGTTATACTCCGCCCTTGCACAGAATTGCACTACGGAGATAATGAGCTTCGTTCTACATGTAGTACAAGAGCACTAA
>NZ_JBHSWW010000694.1:0-553 GCF_042661865.1 Halorubrum tibetense | reverse complement strand
GCTACCGCCACGCGGGGTTCGGGTCGGGCGGAGCGGCTGGAGAAGAGACACCGGGCAGGGGACGTATCGGGGCGCTCGCGGCCGTCGGCGCGCCCGCGACGCTCGACGACCGGAGCTACGAACGGATCACCTACCGCGAGCGCGACCGCTGTGGCACGCCCCGCGAGGTCGACGCCGAGAGCGTCTTCGCCGCCGCCGACCGGGAGTACCCGACCGTCTGGGACACCGTCGACCGCGGCACAGGGGCGGTGGTGTGTGTCCCCAACGCCCCCGGACCGATCCTCCACGGGATCCGCGGCGACGACGCCGACGCGTGCCGGCGAGTCGCCACTGATATCGACAGCGAACCCGTCGAGCGCGCCGCGACGTTCCTCACCAACCAGGGCACCGACGCGCACCTCGCTGACGGCCGGATCGACGCCCTCCGAGACGGGGCGGGCTACCGCGTGTCCGGCGTCGTCGCCGGCGACCCGGAGACCAAACGCGGCGGCCACGTCCACGTCGACATCGCGGAGGACCGCCCCGCAGAGAACGGAGAGCGAGAGGGGTCCCA
>NZ_JBHSWW010000693.1:0-554 GCF_042661865.1 Halorubrum tibetense | reverse complement strand
ACCGCGGCGGCCAGCATCGCGAGCGCGTCGCGACGGTCGAGCGGCCGAGCGTCCACGGTGGAGGTAGTCATAGCTGCTCGGACGGGCGGCGAGTGGATAAACCGTGTGACACCGCCACAACACACTTACCCCCCTCGGGCCGTCGTTTGTGATATGTACGTCGTCGCCGGCGGCGGGCTCGCCGGACTGGTCGCGGCCGCCCGGATCGTCGAGGCCGGTCACGACGTTCGGGTGTTCGAACCGACCGACGCGGTCGGCGGCATCGCCCGGACGTACGGGACCGCCGGCGACCCGATCGAACGGTTCCCGACCCCCCTCGGATCCACCGACATCGACCGGGGCGGCAGGGTTCACGAGGTGGCGGCCGCTCACGGCGTCGCCGACCGGATCGTCCGGTCACGCGGCCGCACCGCCCGGTATCTCGACGGGGTCGTCCATCCCGTCGACGCGCCGTGGGAGCGGTTAGCGTACCCGGGGCTCGGCCCCCGAAACGTCCTGAGACGACGGCGCGTCGAGCGAGCGGTCCGCGCTTCGGTCCCCGACGACGTGAGCGC
>NZ_JBHSWW010000692.1:0-555 GCF_042661865.1 Halorubrum tibetense | reverse complement strand
GCCGTTAGACGCTGACCAATTTCCGGTAAAAATTGTTGAATGTATGACACCCCATAAAGATCACTTAATCGCTGAATATTTTCAATGCTAAGCAGGATTACCGAGAATTCCGACTCTTGATTAAACCAAATATCGAGTTGTCGTCGAATCATATCGCGGTTCATCAAGCCAGTTTCGAGATCGTGCCCAGCCTGATAGCTAATTTTTTCTTCGCGCTCTTTGATGGCAGTTTGCATGCCATTCAAACTTGTAGCTAATACACCAAATTCATCCTTACTACGCAAAGTAATTGGTTCTGAATAATCGCCCCTAGTCATTCGCTCGGCAGAATTTGCTAACTCTGCAATGGGCTTGGTAATACCCATTGAGATATAAAATATAGCGGCCAATACCAACACTAAGGCAATAGCGGCAATGGTCAACATTCGTGTTTCCAGCTGATCGAAACTTGCAGTTAACTGATCAGAGGAAACCGACAGTAAAAATTGAATATCAGACGCGTCCGCATCAGTCAAACTCACCCAGCGATTAAGCCAACCCTGTGCTGAAAGTAAT
>NZ_JBHSWW010000691.1:0-556 GCF_042661865.1 Halorubrum tibetense | reverse complement strand
AAATAGAAGACAAAATTGTAAACCGACGTGTTCTTTTATTTAGAGACGATAGCGACGTAAAAGTAGTTGCTCGCTACGCCGCTGGCCAAAGCACCAGTTTGCAAAGCTTGATGGATAAAACCTCAAGCGCCGCAACCGGTGATAATAAGGGCGCAGACAGTGGTCGTTCTAATACGAAAAATGACAATAACGACGCGAAGAATGATCGTAAGCGTTAAGAAAAGTAGAAGATCATGACAACAGACTTAGTGACACAGACATCGACCGACGCACCCGCTGAGTTTGCTTTCGAGCAAGCAATAATAGAGGGGCTCTATCTTTATCCCTTGGCGGCTGAGGAAGCGGAAGGGGCTATAACCTATCAATGGCAAACCTACCAGCAGGGCAAGTGGTCTGATTTGTCGGACGGTGATGTTGAGCAGTTACAACAGGCGTTTACGTTATTGCCGGCACATGTTGTCGTAGTGCTTCCCTCTAGCAGTGTGGTTACCCGCCGTGTGACGGTGAGCGAAGTAGAGCGGCGGCACTATAAAAAGCTGATACCTTTTCAGCTTGA
>NZ_JBHSWW010000690.1:0-556 GCF_042661865.1 Halorubrum tibetense | reverse complement strand
GCGAGCGAGAAGAGACACAGGAGCGCGAGGGCGACGGCGAGCCCGGAGTCGACCCGTCGTGACAGGGCTTTCGGAAGCGCGCTGCGGGCCCGTCGGCGGAGGCGGGCGGGGTCGAGGCGTCGTGTGCGTGCCATCGTGTGTGGTGTGTCGCGACCGGTCGGTCGGCGGGTCGCGGGGCCCGGAGCAGGCCGACGCGGGCGTCCCGACCGAATCGGATCGTCGGTTGTCTGTCGGATCGAGTCGGGGCCGGGATTAAAACGTGCGTCCCCGATTATCAGACCGGAAAACGAACGGAAACAAGAGTAGAACCGCGATAGCAACCGATATCGGCGGATAACACAAATGAGATGGCGGACGGCCGACCGAAGAGTTAAGCCCGGGCGCGCTGCCGATCCGATGAGGATGAAGACGTGTCCCCGGTGTGAGTCGTCCATCGACGAGTCGGCCCGCTTTTGCGAGCAGTGCGGCGCGCCGCAGACGGAGGCGGCCGCCGAGGAGCTCGACGAGCTCGTCCAGCGGCAGGCGAAGCAGGTCGCGACCGAGTCCGGGGGCGGAG
>NZ_JBHSWW010000689.1:0-557 GCF_042661865.1 Halorubrum tibetense | reverse complement strand
GATTATTGTCGCAATAGCTCGGCTCGGCGGAAAGATTTATCGCGACTTGCTTGGTCTGCTCATCTCGTACGATTTCCGCCAACATAATCATATCGCGACCACTGACCACCGGAAGCTTGGTGACCTGGTAAATATAGGCGGTACTAAAATCATCCATGGCAAGGATGCGACTCAGCTCACAACCATGTACCCATTCAGCGTGTCGGCTGAAATCCATAATAAAATTCATCACTTTATCGACCGGTGCATCGACATCAACGGTCGCCCTGAATTCGGGCAGGGAATCTGTAGGCCCCATACGCGTATAGTACTTCAACGCGCCCTGTTGTTTTTGTAATTGCCAATCCTTGCTTACCGTCGAACAGGCGCTAAGCGCAACAGCCAAAAACGCCAGGCCGAACATTCTAGCAACCAGTGTTCGAATGGATGATGTGGTCACGATAATAATCCTAAAATAATGAATTGTACGTCAATTGCCAATATTCGACGACGCAAACTGTGCCGCCCTAGAAAGCGCCATCATAGAGAGATACGGGGCGACATTAAAATAAGTTGCA
>NZ_JBHSWW010000688.1:0-559 GCF_042661865.1 Halorubrum tibetense | reverse complement strand
GGTCGACCGCGCGGTACGCGACGCAGCAGCGCTCGACGCAGGCGGTGTCGACGGGGTGATGATCGAGAACTTCGGCGACGCCCCGTTCTATCCGGACGACGTCCCGAAACACACCGTCGCGGCGACGACCCGCGCCGCGGCCGCCGTGGCGGACGCCACCGACCTCCCGATCGGAGTCAACGTCCTCCGGAACGACGCCGAGGCGGCCGTCGCCGTCGCTGCGACCGTCGACGCGGCGTTCGTCCGGGTGAACGTCCACACCGGCGCTCGGGTCACCGATCAGGGGATCGTGGAGGGACGGGCGCACGAGACGATCCGACTCCGCGAGTCGCTCGGCGTCGACGTCGGCGTGTTCGCCGACACGGACGTGAAACACTCCGCACCGCTGACGCCGGCGGGATACACCGCCGAGTCGTTCGCGGACACCGCCGAACGGGGAGCGGCGGACGCCGTGATCGCGTCGGGTCCGGGCACCAGCGAATCGGTCGACCCCGACGCGCTTCAGGCGGTCGTCGACGAACGGGACGAACACGGGCTCGGAACGCCCGTGCTCGTCGGC
>NZ_JBHSWW010000687.1:0-559 GCF_042661865.1 Halorubrum tibetense | reverse complement strand
GAGGCGTAATATCGAAGCTGCCAAGCTAAATAGCCCAGAGTACCCATCCGATCCGCCAGCATTAGCCATCGCCGTAAATGCTGCAGACGACATCTGCTCACCTGCGTACTGGCTCCAGTCAACCATGTTTCTCGCCGGTGTTACCCTAGGTGCGGCGATTATTCAAAACCGTTGGTCTGAAGGCACCATTGACAGCAAATTGTCACGACTTTGGTACGCTGGGGTTTTCGCCCATAAACAACAGCATAATGAACTTGAGTCGCTAGACCTGTGTAATGCCGTTATCGAACTCGTTAAGCAAAGACGGCAAGGTCTTAGCAGCCTAGAGACGTTTATTCAACTCAAAGGGCTTTTCGCGCAGGTAATTAGGTGCCTATCCGCCAAGGTAAGCCACCAAACCCTTACTATGAGCGCCGCTCATCTCGACCAAAAGCAAACGAAAAAATTTGGGTTTATCAACCAGCTGAAGGATCTTTTGGGCGACCAAATTGAAGCAATTATTGTCTATGGGTCATCCATCAATAGCGACGAATTTTCCGACTATGATCTCATTGTTGTC
>NZ_JBHSWW010000686.1:0-559 GCF_042661865.1 Halorubrum tibetense | reverse complement strand
GGTTGGTGATACTCTAAAGATTGCAAGCTGGATTTTGGCATATGTATTAATTGCAAAGGCTTACTGGAAGGTTTATGTATTTGCAGAAGTAATTATTTCCAGCCTTTTCTACTTTTTGGTGTATTTTTTTGTAGATGTCCTAGGTGTAGAAGCAACCGCCATTGCACATGCGGTTTGTTACCTATTGTACTTTATATTTTTGGGTGTGGCTTTGCGGCTAAAAAACACCATTTGATTTTGGGCGACTTGTATGCTGGGTTTGACGACTTTGGTGCCTTCTAGGTGCCTCGACAAATGAGAGTTCTTTTGTTGGGTGAGTATAGTGGCCTTAATAATGAACTAAAGCTTGCTCTTATTAAGGCGGGGCATGATGTTACCCTGGCGGCAGCGTGTGATTTTTTTAAAAACTTTAAGACTGACATAAATCTTGGGTATGGCTCAACGATTTATAGTTACAAAATGAGGCAGTTTTTATTGCCTCTACTGAACTTAAGCAAGTTTTCCGGTTTTGACGTTGTTCATGTGATAAATTTTTATATAATTCCAAGATTACCGTTTT
>NZ_JBHSWW010000685.1:0-560 GCF_042661865.1 Halorubrum tibetense | reverse complement strand
ATAAGAAAATACTGTCTCCTCAGTGGGTAGAAGGTTTGATGGACTATTTTGAGTGTTTAGTGCCTCATTGAGCAAATTTAAAAAGTTCTGGACTACTTTGATGTCCTCACGCACACCAGCCGTACACGTTGCAACCTTGATCAGTTGATTAAGGTCGTACTTTCCAGTCTCGACGTCGGGACATTTGGACGCAAAAGCACCAAACGCAGTGATCACGTCAGACGCTAAGTCAGCCTTAGTTTTCTTCGGTGCCTTACTTGTCTTGTTCATGTGCCGTGCGATTGTCGCGAAGCCTCTCTGGTTCATTTCTTCAACTTTCTCCAAGGCCGCATCCATCTCAGCCTTCGTTAGTGGTTTTCCTGGGGTGTAGATGGGAGTAGATTTAGTCTCGCTTACGGGACTTTCGGACGTAGCTGTGCCGTCTTCAGTATCAAAGGGCGCCTCATCTTCTTCGTACTTGGCGCTGTCAAAGAGTTGGCTTGAGGTGACGGGGTGGGGAATTTCGGAACTGTTCCGTTTTTCCCCAAGCTTCTTGATCGTGTTACTGACACTTTTATGGT
>NZ_JBHSWW010000684.1:0-560 GCF_042661865.1 Halorubrum tibetense | reverse complement strand
TCCTCGATGCGTTGTTCGATGGCTTTGGTATTCATGTCCCACGACATGAGCCGCCACCAGCCGTAAATGATGCGCGAAAGATGTAGTTGATCTGTTAATGCGACTTGTTGCATGGAATCTCCGTTGAGTGAACTGTGAAGGCGGAAAAAGCGCTGACATTAAAGTTGGTAATGGCTCGTGATAGCATGTTTAGTCACTATACCTGTTGCCGATGATAGTAGTGGTGCGCCGCTGCGGTTCACATAGAGAGCGTCGGCGCCGGTTTGTTGCAGTACTAATTGTGCTTCGTATAAGTTTGCGCGCGAATGTATGGGCGTGAGCTGCAAGCGCTTCGCGGGAATTTTGAGTAGATCGACCTGGCGCTCTAGCGACAGCTCTTCGATGGGAGCCTGTTCTAAATAATGGGCGACATCGGCGGGTCTAATTAAAAACTTTTTACCTTCAATTTCGTCGATTAGTAACCAGTTGGTTTGTCGCTCTAACAGCTTGCGTAATTCGTCGTAATACTTACGTCTATCGCAGTTAATAAAATCGCGGTCCATGACGCTTTCAATACCTAC
>NZ_JBHSWW010000683.1:0-561 GCF_042661865.1 Halorubrum tibetense | reverse complement strand
CGAGCGTGCAGGTATGCGCAAGTCTTTACTGATGAACCTTGCCATCAGTAATTGGTTTAGTTCGCTAAAGGCACCTTTGGGCTGAAGAGCGTCCATGGTTAGGCTACTGGCACCACGTCGAGTAGGTGTTCGATGACCTGATCCATCGTCACGCCACTCGCTTCAGCTTCGAAGGTGAGAATTAAACGGTGCCTGAGAACATCCGGGGCGAGTGCTTGTACATCGGCGGGGCTAACAAAATCTCTACCGTCGAGCCATGCGAGTGCCCGCGCTGAGCGCTCGAGTGCTAGCGTTGCCCGAGGGCTCGCGCCGTACTCCAACCATTGGGTTAATTTAGCATCGTAGTTTTTGGGGTGTCGGGTGGCGTCGATCAAGTGCACGATATAATCTTCTACGCTCTCCGCCAGGTGAATTTGTAAAAGGCTCTTTCTTGCGTTCAACAAGTCTGTTTGAGAAATCTTGGCTGGCGGCACGGCTTCCTGCGTGAGATTTTCTTCTCGAACCAAGCGCAATATCTCTTTTTCTGCTGCTGCGCTCGGATAGTTGACGCGCACGTGCAGC
>NZ_JBHSWW010000682.1:0-561 GCF_042661865.1 Halorubrum tibetense | reverse complement strand
GTAACGCAGTTGTTTCTTTGACTTGGTCAGAGGAAGGCGGTGTGCTGGCTAAAGATCGCCCGAATACTGCGCAAGACGATATCGCTGAATGTTTGTTCACTGGCGACATCAACGATTGCCAGACTTCGCGCACCCCGTTTTTCTCTTCATACTCCGAATGGGGCCGCTTCTCTACTCCCAGCACACCAAGCCAATACACTGTGGATAACGGTCAAGTATTACCTTGGAACGCTGCAACCTACGGCTTTAATCGCCAAGCGTTCCGTCGTCACTCAGTACCAACTGAGCGTTACTTGATATCCAGCAATATCAGCTATGAGATCAACGACAAGCTGGAAGCGTTCATGGAAACGACTTTCGCGCGCACCGAAACTCAGACAGATATTGAACCCTTCCCGCACTCCGCCGGCGATCTGTTTATTGATGGTATCTCCATCGACAACCCGTTTGTGCCGCAGGACCTACGTAATATCGCCATCGCCAATGGTGATGATGTAATTCAGTACGTGCGTCGGACCACCGAATTGGACAACCGCGGCTCCTTTGCCGAGCGTCAAACCT
>NZ_JBHSWW010000681.1:0-562 GCF_042661865.1 Halorubrum tibetense | reverse complement strand
CAGCGCCATTGGCAGCCAACAAATGGCCACTGTCGACAACCATAAGCTACGCCATTGGGGTGATTCTGACCAACATTTTTCGGCTAGTTGGGCTAACCCAAATACCACCCCACTAAAAGCAATAAAGAACAGGCAGCACCAAAAGAACGGAATCAGTAGATTTGAAAACTCACTCATGGTCGCTGGCCTCGCTGTCCAATAACAGTCGCTCAAGGTCCTCTATTTCCGCGGCGTTCAACAATTCGCTCTGAGCAAACATAGCAACGGGAAGCGGCCCCTTTACCTCTAGCACGCGCTGGGAAAAGTCCTTTACGAAATTTGCCAGGGTTTGCACCTTGCCTACTTCGGCTCGATAAACTTTGACACCGTGAATGTCTAATGCACTGATGAGGCCCTTATCCAGCATTCGATCAAGGGTTTTACGGGTGGAGGAAAAGGACCAAGCTAAATCAGCTGCCACCTGCTCATGTACTTCTCTCGCACTCAATGGCGCTTTACGCCAAAGAGCTTTTAGTAAAATCAATTCTGTGGGGGACGGTCTTTGTGTATCCATTAAGGGTTC
>NZ_JBHSWW010000680.1:0-562 GCF_042661865.1 Halorubrum tibetense | reverse complement strand
TACCCGAGGTTTACCAGCACTCGGATAATGTGGCTTATCCCTATGCGCTTGCCTTGGTTCTGTCGCGACAAGAGGGTAGCCCGGTAACTTTATCTACCACCGATATAGGACCCGAAGCGGTAATAAATGAACCAGAGGCGGTGCAATGGCTGCGTTGGTTTGCAAACCCCGATCAAGCTACGACTTTGGCGGTGTCTGGCCGGCGGTGTCATCGAGTCTGGCAGCAATGAAGCGGCGCTTGAATTGGCTTTGGCGGCTATTTGCCACCGGCCTGTCCTTTACGTTGTTCGGGCTGGGTGGCTTATTGCTACCTTTCTACGCACTGCCATGGCTGCTGGCTACGCCAAAAGGGATTAAGCGCGAATGCAAAGCCCGCTGGATAGTGCACATCAATTTTCGTTTTTTTATGAACATGATGCGAGCCCTAGGTATCTTGCATTATTACGTTGAGGATATTGACCGCCTGCGTCAGCCCGGCCAGCTCGTTCTGGCCAACCACCCTTCGTTAATCGATGTGGTCTTGCTTATAAGCTTGCTGCCGCAGGCCGATTGTGTGGTGAAA
>NZ_JBHSWW010000679.1:0-564 GCF_042661865.1 Halorubrum tibetense | reverse complement strand
TAATCCTTGTGACTTTCGTAGTATCTGCCCGCATTGTTATTGCCTACATGCAACAACTTGCAGAAAGGCGCTGATTTTAGCAAAGCTTGTTATAAGTTATAAGCAACGAATTATTATAGTTTTATAACTTTTATGTTAGATATTGCGCGCCAAATGACCGCTTATTGCTCGTGGAACATGGGTCGTGTTTTGAACCGCTTTAACCAGATGTAGTGTCTAGATTGATGTTTTGGTTGGAAAACCACCATATTTTGTGTGTTTGGCTCGATTTTTGGTCGACCAGCTTATTCCTTGATCGCATATAACATTTCTATTTCCGGCCCTTTGGACATATGTTTCACGGGAAACAGTTAGGCTTATTGGCCTTCATAGTTAATAAGCTTGGCAACTTTTGTTATGGATTCTCGGTATTCGTCGTCGGTGTTTGAATCTGACGTGATTCCGCCGCCGCCCCAACAATACAGCTCGGAGCCTGTGGCGACTAAAGAGCGGATAGTAATGCTGGCGTCGAATTGACCATTAACGCTGCTATAGAATACAGAGCCGCAGTAAGCGTTTCTGCCA
>NZ_JBHSWW010000678.1:0-565 GCF_042661865.1 Halorubrum tibetense | reverse complement strand
GGCGCGTTCTAGCTCGGAAAAATAGTTAAAAGCGAGCAGTGGCATGCCGTGCACCACTCCATTGCAAACCGATACCCAGGTTGCGAGGTGAAGTTTTTTCTGGTCGCTAAGAGAAGGATAAGACGGTAGGCGCATAAACACCTGAGTACGAACCACCAATAGCAGCATGGCGAGGGCTATCCAGCCACCCCAAATCCATTGCGGCAAGCTGTCAGCCGCAAACGTAGCAATCATACAAAGTGCAATGGCTAGGGGGACGAGCGTGAGTCTGCCCTGTTGGGCCAGCATCCGAATCAGTTCGGCCTCAATATTTTGCCCATCTGGGGAGCTAGATCTATCCATGTATAGCTACTTGCGCGTGAAATCAAAGGTTGCGCCTATCATAGCGCTTAGGGGGTTGAGCTTAAACTAATAAAAGGGTGGGTAAAAGTCGATTAGAGGTGGCTAGGCTGGGGTAGATAGCGCTCAATATAGGCACGCTCTAGGGCGTTTATGCTGCCGTCTCGTTGCATGTTTGCAATTGCTTGAGCCCAGCGTTCAATGAGAGGCGTTGGGTAGTTGCTGG
>NZ_JBHSWW010000677.1:0-565 GCF_042661865.1 Halorubrum tibetense | reverse complement strand
CGCGAGGCGTTCGACCGCAACGCCGCCGACCCGGTCGTGATAGCGAACCCGGACGACCGCGGCGGGATCGCGGTCGACGCGGTCGCGCCGGACGCGACCGTGGAGACGACGGTGATCGTCGTCCAGCTGCGTGACTTGTTACGGACGTACGAGCGGGCCGAACGCGAGTCGCGCGCCGAGGCGCTCTCGGAGACGCCGCTCGCCCTGCCCGAAGGCGGCGGAACGAGCCCGTACCTCACGTTCACGTACACGGTGCTGATCCCGGTGTTGGTGTTCCTCCCGGTGTTCATCTCCGGGTCGCTCGTCGTCGACTCGATCACGGAGGAGATCGACGAGGGAACCATGGAGCTGCTCCGGGTCGCGCCCGTGACGGTCGGCGAGATCCTCGACGGCAAGGCGCTGGCGGCAGTCGCGATCGCGCCCGGCCAGGCGCTGTTGTGGCTGTTGTTGCTCGAAGCGAACGGCACGCCCGTCGCCAACGTGGGGACGATACTCGCGTTGATGACCGCGCTGACGACGCTCGTCGTCGCCGTCGCCGTCGGGCTCGCCGCGCTCGCGCCCGACC
>NZ_JBHSWW010000676.1:0-568 GCF_042661865.1 Halorubrum tibetense | reverse complement strand
GTGATCCGGGCACACGCGGGTCCCACGGTCGCGTCGACGCGGGTCGCGGCGACGACGCCGGCGGAAGCGGCACTCGTCGATCGGTGGGAGCTGGAGACCGGCGCGACGGTCCGGTTGTACGCCGGCTCGGGCGACCTCGACACCTACCACCTCACACCCCCGGTAGCGGATCTCGATGCGAGCGCCATCGAGACCCTCGAAGCCGCAAAGGAGCGGCTGCTCGCGGACCCCGACGGGGGAAAACGGGCACCGGGTCGTGCGGTGCGAGCGGTGGCGAGCGACGACGACCCGGTCTCGGTACTCGCCGCCGTCCTCCAGCGACACACACACGGATACGGGGTGTTCGAGCACGTGTTCGCCGACGACCGTGTGAGCGACGCGACGCTGTCCGCCCCGGTGACGGAGAACCCGCTCCGCGTCGTGCTCGACGGCGAGCGCTGTCACACCAACGTTCGGCTTCCGCCGGAGGGTGCCGCCACTCTCGCGTCGCGGCTCCGTCGAACGAGCGGGCGGGCGTTCTCCCGGGCGACCCCGACGCTCGACGCGACCATCGAGACGGAGTCCGGAC
>NZ_JBHSWW010000675.1:0-569 GCF_042661865.1 Halorubrum tibetense | reverse complement strand
CTAGCCAAGCCTTGGCCGAGGCTGTGTGCGTAGATGAGTGGGCGGTTTACAAGCCGGTGCCGATAGATCTCGAAGAGTTCTTAGATGATTGGCTGCCCGGAATGCACGAGGATATTATTATCGTCGGCGTTAACTGGAATGAAGACTTGGAAGGCGCTGAAGAGGAACCTCTCGATTTACTGGAAGATCTCGACGAAGAACTGAGCTAAGTTTTTCTGATACGGCAGGCGCAACGCTGTGCCTGTTTCGGTCCACGTTTTCGATCTGCTTAATCACCCCTACAATCTTTCCATCGGCATGACGTGTCGCTAGGGCGATTGTGACGTCTCAGTGGTTAACGTCTTTTGTATTTCTTCGAACAATTGCTCAAACTCTTCGCGTGTTAAATCTGGCTTAACAGGTTTGCCCAAGACGATCTGCTTGTGCTGATTAACTAAAATTACTTTTGATTGTGTGTTGACGCCGTAGTGGCGCGACACAGACAAGGCATTGTTCAGTTGCTGTAATTCGTCGGGCAGTTCGCCTAAGGGAGGCTGTCGCCATATCGGCGTAGTTTTAAGTAAATACAT
>NZ_JBHSWW010000674.1:0-569 GCF_042661865.1 Halorubrum tibetense | reverse complement strand
ATGTAGCTAGGCGACACCTGCTCGAGCGTGACGGGGTAGCGCCAGATACCGTATTGATCGGCGAAGGCGCGCAGCGGTCGGCCCGATTCATCGACGAGGGTGCGAGCAAAGAATTGATTGTCGGTCGGCAGCTGTAACGGTAAGCATCGATCAAGAGTGAATAACAAAAGCACCAAGCTTGCGCCCAGCAATGCGCTGCGACGGAGTAATTGTTGCAACCTGCGGTTAGGTAAGAGCCTATACATTGGGCGGCTAATGCGCCGCCCCCAAACTTTCATGAGTTGCATGACTTAGTGATATTATTTCGCGACGTTTTTAATCGTAATGGCATCAAAGGTTTCACCTAAGCCTCTGCGCTCGGGGCGATACATATCTTCCACCAAGGGCGACGGCACTTGATAGCTGCCCGGCGTGACCGCGCGCATCAAATAAAACAGATGAGCGGCTTGGTAGTGGTTAACATCAAGCGCCGCGACGTAGCGATCATCGCGGTATTCTTGGTGCTTAAGCTGAGTGTTGTTGATCAGTTGTTCGAGCGGTTGCTGATCGATGCTGAAGTTATCCAGTTT
>NZ_JBHSWW010000673.1:0-569 GCF_042661865.1 Halorubrum tibetense | reverse complement strand
TTGGTGCCTTTCTTTGGATGGGCTTGCTGTCAACGGCGTTTGGGTTCTGGGTGCAAACCAGCTGCCAAAAAACCTTAGAAGCGCACAAAGTCGCGCTTGTCTTCGCTTTAGAGCCCATTTTCGCTCACGTGGCCGGCGCCATATGGCTCGACGAACGGCTCGGCCTAATGGGGTGGTTTGGCGCAGCGGCGATTATCGCAGGCATGTTGGTTGCGGAATTAGGTGATCGGAAATCGGCAACATTGCACCCAGTAGACTTAGCGGCGGCGCCAGACCCTATGGCCGAGCCTTTGGAATCGAATCAACCACGGCAATAAATTGTCGAACATTCAACTAGTTAGGTCGTACAGACAATAGATTGACCAAGGTGAAATATGCGGGCAACTAGGATAAAGTGGCCGTTTATTCGCACAACAATAGAGCGCCCTAACAAGGCTGTCTTTCTAACCGCCTACTGGGCAACGTAAACCACAAGGATGTCACATGTTAATTGGACACTACAGTGCTGCCTTAGCGGCAAAATCTCTCAAGCCCGAGCTACCTCTCTGGCAACTGTTTATCGCCGCGCA
>NZ_JBHSWW010000672.1:0-576 GCF_042661865.1 Halorubrum tibetense | reverse complement strand
GGAAACAAAGCGTGAAATTTTATTTCGTTTTCCGCCATCATGTCGCAGGCTTGCTGCACTTGCTGATCAGTTAAGGATTGATGGCGAATGGCCCAGGCGGCATTACAGCGGTGGTAGTTAACTAATACACTGTTTTCTGGTGCTGGCGCCGGCAACCAATGCCCCGGCGGCGTGAAGGCAACAGGTTTTTGCGCCGTTGTTGGAGCGCAACCGAGAAGCGTCAGTAGCGAACAAGCACTGGTAAAAGATAAACAGGCGCGCTTAATAGGTAGCGATGAAAACACAGCAGTCTCCTTGAGATATATTGCCAAAGTATTGCAGGTTCCCTAGATGCATTGATGCAACTAAGATTCCGACATCCGGAATATCAAGAGACTACCTAAGCTAAACAAACAAAGAATTTATTTAGCCCGAACCACTGATTCAAATCGATTTTTTGGCTTCTTGCGCCACGAGCAGTGCGCGAATTTCCGCCTTCGCACCTAAAATATGGTCTGTTAAACACTTACACGCTCGCTTCACATCTTTAGCACGGCAGGCGTTAATTAATTCGCGATGCTCTGGGCCCGCTTTTTT
>NZ_JBHSWW010000671.1:0-576 GCF_042661865.1 Halorubrum tibetense | reverse complement strand
TGCTTGGCAAAGTCGGCTCGCGGTTGCAAACAAATATCGACGCCCAAGTTATCGGCCAATTCCAACAAACTAACCCGCGCGTGCTTTAAATCGGTATTGCCACTCAAGCGCAGCTGCCAGGCTTTGCGAGGTCGATTACTGCCTTTAGATAAGCTTCTCAATGTTTGCAGTTGCAAACCCATCGGCTCTAATTTCGCCAGCACGGCATTTAGATGCCGAGGCTTTAAATCTTGCGCCATTAGCGTCATCACGTAATCACAAGCTAAATAAGCGCTATCGCTAACCTGCACCAGCACATCGGGGAGCAACTCAGCAATAGACTCCTGCATAGCGCCTGCATCCACAGGCGCCTCGCACTGCGCGGTCAACACAAAGCCATCAGCGCTAGGTTGCACTGATAGGTCATGCCAAGACAAAGGCAGCTGATCCAGCTGGCTAAGCACCTGGGCAAGGGTTTGGTTGTTTTTAAAGCTGGTCAACACGAGCGATGCCATGACAGACAGTACCTATTTAGAAAGGTTGTTCCGGTTACAGAGGTTGTTCCGGTGTTTGAGTGTGAATAACGGGCCGTAATTA
>NZ_JBHSWW010000670.1:0-579 GCF_042661865.1 Halorubrum tibetense | reverse complement strand
CTGCCGAATTGGCCAAGATCTTACCGCTGCAAGTGATCTACTCGGAAACCTTTGAGTTGCTCGTGGGTGGCCCGTTGGAGAGACGGCAGTTTCTTGATTGGTTAGTGTTTCACGTGAAACATGAGTTTTTGCCTGCTTGGCGACAAGCTAGGCAAGCCCTGAAACAACGGAATACTTTGCTGCGATCTGGTAGAATAAACGCTGATCTGTTAGCACCTTGGGACATAGAATTAGCACGCAACGCTGAGACCTTACATCTACTAAGGGAAGAGGTTTTCAACCTGTTCAATCAGGAGTTAGCGCTGCTCTTGCAGGATTTACCCGCCTTAACTTCCGTTAATATTAGCTACTTTGGTGGCTGGGAGGAGGGCGTTTCTCTGGCAGAGATATTACGGCAGAATTTTGCTCGTGACGGGCAGCTAGGGCATACCAGTGCCGGCCCCCATCGTGCTGATCTTAAATTGCGGCTCGGTAAGATGCCTGCGGCAGAGGTGCTATCAAGGGGTCAGCAAAAGCTGTTTGTTTGCGCCCTGCGGATTTGTGCAGGTAGGGTGTTTAAGCAGCTCACCGGCAACGATT
>NZ_JBHSWW010000669.1:0-579 GCF_042661865.1 Halorubrum tibetense | reverse complement strand
AACTCAACAGCCCTACCCACCACAAAAAACTAATTAACTCTAACCCCTTTTTTTACGGGCTAGCTGGATCAAGGAGTCCGACCCCTTGATCTTTTTCATTTCCAGTAGGCATTTTTATCTATTTAACAAACTGTTCTCGGAATTCCATGTCCTCCATTCGCTGCACAATCTGCCTGAGCTCATCGAGCCGAAAATCTTCATTCCCCGCAACTGCCTCTTCGCAACACTTCTTGATATAGTCGAAATCACCGACGAACATTCTAAGCAAGCAGTAGTGAACTCCCTGTATTCCAATAAAATTAAATGGATTATCTTCCGGAAACTTATCAACAAACTCATCTATACTATCGAGACAGTATCGAGACTCTGCATTCGGGAGTGCAATCCTAACGAAACTTTCGATTACCGGTGCGGCTAGACTTATCTCCGTATACACTCCAGAAAATCTTGAGCCATCTACATTTTTTGGTTGTCGAGTAAAGTGACACGGAACCTTGTATTCTGGAAACAATGCCCTAATTGGCTTCACTAACGGGCTCACCTTGACCCACTCAATCGCTTGAAAACAAACGTGACTCA
>NZ_JBHSWW010000668.1:0-581 GCF_042661865.1 Halorubrum tibetense | reverse complement strand
GGTGTATGACGACCTAGGTCGCATGACCTCGCGTGTAGATTACAGCGCGGCAAATGCGGCGGTTACCAGCACACTGTGGCAATACAACAATTCCACCAACTGGGTGACCAACACCCAAATGGCGTCGGAGCAAACCCGCGATGTACCACCGGGTGGGTTGATGGCGGTCACCAACAACGAGGGCTATAGAAAATACGTGGGTTACGACTCATTAGCCCGTGCCAGTACCACGGAAACGCGCTTTGTTGTCGACGGCAACACAGAGCGTTATTTCGAGCGCCAAACCTTCGATTCAATCGGTCGCACTCATCAGGCGTTCGATGCCGGCGGTGACGGCACTTGGCAAGACCAGGCCATCGAAAATCGCTACAACGAATACGGTTATCTTTCCGAAGTGGTGGATGCCGTGTTGTTCAACGGTGCACCGCGCCAGCGCTATTACGTGGTGAAGGAAATGGATTTGCGCGGCAATGTCACGCACTTCATGCAGGGCAACGGCATTACCACGCGCCGAGATTACGATCCAAGCACCGGTCGTTTGAAGACCATTCGTGCCGATCTTTTGTCGGGTTATTTTGGCG
>NZ_JBHSWW010000667.1:0-584 GCF_042661865.1 Halorubrum tibetense | reverse complement strand
CCGTTCAGGGAAAGCGACGGGGAGTCGGGGGTGTCCCCGGTGTCACCGCCGAGCTCGACCGTCGCCTCGACCGCGTCGGTGAGGGTGAGGCCCGCGCCCCGAGAGCCCGCGGCGGCCGGGGAGTCCGCCGGATGGGCGCTGAAGAAGGCGGTGACGTGACCCGGGACGAACGCGGTCGCCCGCTCGCGTGTCATGGTTCCGGGGAGACCGGCCCGCCGATTAACGGTTGTTATCCGAGTCGGCGACGACACCGTAGGCGGTAAGTAGCGGTCGGTGAAAACGGACGGTATGCGACGCCGTCTGATCCCGCCGCTGGCCGCCTTCCTCGCGGTGTGTTTCCCCGGACTCGGCCACCTGTTCCTGCGCCGGTTCGGGCGGGCGCTCGTCTGGCACGGTGCGATCATCGGCGGGGGAATAGCGCTGTACACCCTGTACGACGTCGGCCCGCTCGATCCCACGGCGTCGATCGCGGAGGTCGCGGCGGCGGTCCCGACCGACGTGTTCCTCCCCGTCGCGCTGCTCGTCACCCTCTCGGCGATCGACGCGCTCCTCGTCGGGAAGGCCACCGTCGCGGAGGCGGAGCG
>NZ_JBHSWW010000666.1:0-585 GCF_042661865.1 Halorubrum tibetense | reverse complement strand
GGTAATGGGGTTGCTGATCCACACCAGCGCTGCACTTATGGGTAAATTGGCGCGAAACCACAGGGCGCAAAGCGCCGCTAACCCCATCTGGCCGGGGATAGGTAAAAAACAAATGAAAATGCCAACAAAGAAGGCGCGAGATACCGACGTTCGATTTAGGTGAAATAGATTTGGATCGTGCAAAACATTGCCCAGAAACTGCAGGGATGCATGATTTCTGATCTTTGCTGGGTCAGGCATCCAGCGTTTTAGCAACTTCTTTGCCATCCAGCATTCCAGTGCGGTTTATCTTGGCGCGCATTATGCCCAAATACCTAGCTCCAAGCCAGAGCTCGTGAGGATATCTGGTTTGAGGCGCGAATTTAGCCGTAAAGATCTGGCCGCCAGTGATGCATGCCGGTTGCTAGGGTAGCAACCGGCGGGAAGGTGTTAGTGGGGCAGGTGCGGAGCGCCTGTACCGGAAGGCTCGGCGTCTGGTGTCGGTTTCGTTTCCACTAGAGGCTTGCGTGGCTTCGGTTGAGTCTTTTCTTTCAGGTCGTTTGCCAGTTGCAGGCGCTCTCGGACGCTCACCGTTTCTTTGTGATC
>NZ_JBHSWW010000665.1:0-587 GCF_042661865.1 Halorubrum tibetense | reverse complement strand
GAGCAACCGTACCAATCTGTTTCAACGTTAGACGGCTGAAATACTCACAAATACCCATTTTGTGATTTGGTAGATAACAAAAACGAGCACCTGAGCACATCTCCTATCATTGCCCTAAAAAAACACACTCACACCTTAAGTTCATAATTACCATATCAATCTACTTTTCACGTTTTGAGTCACTCCAGATCAACGCTCAATTTCAAATAAGGATTTACGATGAAACCCGCTCGCACTCTTCTCACTGGTTTATTTGTTGGCAGCGTTATCATGCTTGCCGCCAATTACAGCTACGAACTTGACCAATGCAATTTCACCAGCCAATGCAAAACACAGTATGGCCCTATAGCAACCGACTGTGCCGATAGTTACTCTGATCACAGTGTATGTATGTGTGGTTCTCAACCCTGTGACAGTATGGAACCCAGCGCGCCGACCTTCGCAATACCGGGTCGAATTGAAGCCGAAGACTACCATCGCTACTTTGATACAAGCACAGGAAACAGTGGCGGACAATTTCGGTCCGACAACGTCGATATCGAAAAAACCACCGACCTAAATGCAGGCTTTAATGTGGGTTGGGTAGA
>NZ_JBHSWW010000664.1:0-588 GCF_042661865.1 Halorubrum tibetense | reverse complement strand
CGCCCATGTATTTTTTTGTCAACCAACGCAATTTCGATTTAGCCAATCGAATTGAACGCGGCTTAGAAGCGATGATCAATGATGGCAGTTTCGATAAACTATTTTTAAACCATCCGAGCATAGTGGATGTGGTAAAGCGCGCGAAGCTGAGTGAACGACGGGTTTTCAAGCTACTCAATCCGGATCTACCCAAGGAAACCCCCTTAGGCGACCCGCGCTACTGGCTACAACTGCAATAGCTAGCGTTACATTCACTCGGCATTACGAATTTTTAATCTAGGCTCTGCCACAGCAATTAATTTTCCATCAACCAGCGCGATTGCCTGGGTAGAACCATAGGGTGGCATTTCCTTGAGCTTATGCCCCCTTACCACTAACGATTGCCGAATGCCCGCCGGTAAATTTGACTCAACGAATAGCATGTCTGGGCGCCATTGTTGATGGATGCGGCTTTTTCCAAGCGCATCATTTAACGATAAGCCCAAATCCAAATGATTGATTATCGCCTGTACAACTTGCGTAATAATGGTTGGCCCACCTGCTGCACCGACGGTCATAACAGGCTTGTCACCCTTTAATATTAACGTC
>NZ_JBHSWW010000663.1:0-589 GCF_042661865.1 Halorubrum tibetense | reverse complement strand
CGAAGTGATGGGGCTGTTGGCACTCATGCTGCTGCATGAATCGCGCCGCCAAGCGCGTACAGATGCTCAGGGTGATATTGTTTTACTGGAAGATCAGGACCGACGCTTGTGGCACAAGCACTGTATTGCCGAAGGTACGGCGCTGGTGCGCCAAGCGCTGTTATCGCGGCGCTTTGGTTTTTATACCTTGCAGGCAGCGATAGCCGCCGTGCACGCCGAATCGGCCAGTGCGGCAGGCACAGATTGGCATCAAGTTGTCTCGCTTTATTCCGTGTTGTTGCGCGTGGAGCCGTCGCCCATTATTGAGTTAAACCGCGCTGTTGCCATTGCGATGCGCGATGGCCCCGAGGCTGGCTTACAGCTTATCGACAGCATCTTGAGCCGTGGTGAACTTATCGAATATCACTTGCTCCACGCGTCTCGAGCTGAGCTGTTGCGCCGTTCGGGTCGGCATGAGCTGGCATTGGCGGCGTTTGAACAAGCCTTGACGCTAGCCCAGCAAGAGCCTGAAAGACGCTTAATTAAACATAAAATAACCCAGCTTCTGCTCCGCTAAACGACAACCTCAATTCTTCTCTATAATATTTTT
>NZ_JBHSWW010000662.1:0-590 GCF_042661865.1 Halorubrum tibetense | reverse complement strand
GCGCATAAAGTTGCCGCAGATTTTATTGGCTCAGTTACACCGGTATTGGATGCCGAAGGGCATCATACTAATCTATTGGCCAACTTGTTGGCTCAAACCCAGGCGTTGATGGAAGGCGTGGGTGAGCCGGCTGTGTTAGCGGATCTCGCGGCGCGAGGTTTGCCAGAGGCAGAACAAGGCGCTTTGGCGCCTCACAAAGTGCATCGTGGTAATCAACCGACCAACACCTTACTCATGACGAAAATTACAGCGCAAAGCCTAGGTGGCTTAATCGCATTGTATGAGCACAAGATATTTGTTCAGGGCGTGATTTGGGATGTGTGTTCTTATGATCAATGGGGCGTTGAGCTAGGTAAATTGTTAGCAAATAGGTTGGAGCCGCAGTTAGCGGGAGAAGAACCGCCCATAACACAGGACGGTTCAACCTCGGGCCTTATTCGCTACGTGAGAGCTCAGCAGCTAGGGTAGGGTTTGCCACAATAATGTGTAACCAAGAGCAATGCGCTTTGCGAGTTGCTCTTTGGTGCTGGAGCCGCCATGGCCGCCTTCGCGGTTTTCGTAATACTCAACACTATGGCCTTGGGCCTTCA
>NZ_JBHSWW010000661.1:0-591 GCF_042661865.1 Halorubrum tibetense | reverse complement strand
AGGTGCCTCTATCACCAATACACTTATAGGCGAAACCCTTTGGCTCGCGGGTACGCTATCGAAAATCGATACCATCGAGGTGCATGAAACCACCTCCGCTACTCTGCTTTTTATCGGTCTACTGTTACTCGCGATTAGACGTAAGAACGGTTGACCAAAGCAGAAGGTACCGAAAAGACATTACTATCCGCTGTGGTATTGGGTGCGCCTAAGCGCAAAGGATAGCACTAACTTCTGTTTGGCAAAGCCGGTGATAAGTGATTATTGCAGGCTTATTGATCCAATCATTTTGCTATATCTGAAAATATTCTTATTTAACTTACGATTAATTACCCCTGCACCCTTAGCTTCCGCAACCCCTGCTTCAATCGAAACAAATGATCGTGCAGCTTTGGTCCTTTATGTTGCGCCACACCAATGGCCAACACATCAATCACCACCAAATGCGCAATACGCGAAGATAAAGGTGTGTAGATTTCGATGTCTTCTTCTACATCCACTTCAATGGCGATGCTGGCTCTTTGAATGACCGGTGAATTGGAGGGTGCTATGGCGATGACAATACCGCCGACACTTCGCACCACTTCAATA
>NZ_JBHSWW010000660.1:0-591 GCF_042661865.1 Halorubrum tibetense | reverse complement strand
GAGTTCCCCGAGGGGATCTATCACTATTACGCCACCGACAGCTACCCCTACTTTCAACGCTGCGTAAAAGGCGACATCTAAAACACTTACCACTCAATTCGCTAGGGAATTCGCGCTATGACAATAACGTTCAAAACGGTAGCAAAGCTAATCCACGGCTTATGTTTTTACCTGCTGCTCTCCCCGCTCGCCCATGCGCACTTAATGGTTGCCCAGCACGGCACCCTCAACATTGTTGACGACGGTGCCTTCATGGTGTTGTCTTTAGCGATATCAAGTTTTCAAGGTATCGACGATGACCAAAACGGCGACGTAAGCGCGCTCGAATTTAATCGGCACAAAACTGACATTGTGCACACCATCAAACAAGGCATTACATTGCGAGACGGCAAGGGCAACTGCCCACTCGAAGGCATCATGTTGTCGCCCGTGATGGACCATCAAGCGCATCAGGACTCGATTTCACAATTAACGATCATGGGTAGATTCACCCTAGCGGCACCCGCAACGCCTTTAGTGTTACATATTGACTTATACGGCAAGCAACCGCTGGAGAAAACGATTGAAGTTTCAGCGCGACGAAACACAGCG
>NZ_JBHSWW010000659.1:0-591 GCF_042661865.1 Halorubrum tibetense | reverse complement strand
CGTACACGACGAGCGAGGCGTCGTCGGCGTCGAACGCCGCGTCTTCGGCGGGGTCGATCGTCGCGTGCGTGAGGTGCGCCTCGCCGAGGGCGACGTCGTGGCGACGAACGGTCGCCCGGTCCGTCTCGTGGACGGTCTCGACGACCGTCGTGTCGTCGACGTACCGCTGCTCGGCCGCCGCCTCGTCGAACCACGTCACGTCGCCGTCGACCGCCAGCCCGAACCGGGACCGGACGAGCCCGGTCCGACCGGTGAGCGGGTAGCCGAAGTCCCGGAGCCCCCCGCCGGGGTCGACGTGGACGAGCCGCCCGTCCCCGCCGGTGAACCGTCCCGTCACGGTCCGCCGCTCGCCCGGGAAGAGCCGGCCGTGGCCGGTGGTCCGTTTGTAGTCGTCCAGCGCGTCGCGTAGTTGCATTGGTCGACGGAACGATCCCTCGCAGTATCAATCTTTGGTGTAATCGTCGTTCGTCCTTCTCGAACGGAACGCTCAAGCGGGGTGACGGCGGCGTACGGACATGCACGAACCCGGCCCGCCGCGGACGACGAGCGTCGGCCGATCGGTCGAGCTCGCGCCGCGCGACCCGGACCCGG
>NZ_JBHSWW010000658.1:0-593 GCF_042661865.1 Halorubrum tibetense | reverse complement strand
ACAAGCCGAGCGCAATTTACAGCCGGTTTGTTATGGATCACACTCCGGCCATGAAAAGACTCGCGGCACTCGTTAACAAGCACCTAATAATCCTCGCCCTCATCGGCTTTAGCCAAAACCTGTCTGCGAGCGATCCAACCCCGCAGCTCACGCCCAGCTACTGGTTTCATCAAGCGCAGGCCAAAGACTTGGCGCCAGATCCAAGCCAACATTACAGGCCCTTCAGCCTGTCGTCAGACGCATCGGGTTATCGTATTCGGCTACTGAAAAAGCTAGCGGATTGGCACCAACAACACACCAACGGCTTGACCGTGAGGCTTGAACAAAGTGCCACCGCACAACGCAACGCAGCGCTCAAGATCGGCTTGTTGATTGCCCGCGAACACACCGACATACCCACCCCTGAACAACGACAAACTTGGTATCAAAACAATTTCAAAGCGTTAGATTTGGCAAACTTTGATGACAATAAAGCGCATCTATTAATGACCTTTTGGAGCGAGCCAGACGCCAAGCAAGGCCGCTGGCGGAAAGACTATCAACTCTCTATCGCACCCAGCGAATGGGGCCGGCCGTTAGACTTTGAACTGCCG
>NZ_JBHSWW010000657.1:0-594 GCF_042661865.1 Halorubrum tibetense | reverse complement strand
GACCGTCGACCGGCTGCCGCTCGGGCGGCGAGCGACACGGCGCTGGATCGCGCGCCCGACGTGGGGTTCCGTGACGTGCTCGCTCGCGCACGCGAGACGCCCGCGCTGTTCGTCCCCTTCGCGTTCGGCTTCGTCGACCGGCTCACGGCCGGCTTCTTCGCGCTTGTCGGCGTTTACTACTTCCAGGATCCGGAGACGTTCGGGCTCTCGGCGACGGGCGCGGGTGCGACGCTCGCGCTGTTCTTCGTTCCGTTCGCGCTCCTTCAAGCGCCGTTAGGCACGCTCTCCGACCGTATCGGTCGGTTCCGTCCGATCGTGCTCGGCTCGCTGGCGTACGGGGTCGTGACGATCGGGGTCGGCGTCGCGCCGATCTACCCGGTCGCGGCGGGGTTGATGGTCCTCGTCGGCGTCTGTGGGGCGCTCATGGCGCCGGCGACGATGGCGCTCGTCACGGACCTCGTCGAGCCCGAGGCGCGCGGCGCGGCGATGGGGCTGTTCAACGTGTTCGGCTCGCTGGGGTTCCCGACCGGCTTCCTCGTCGGCGGCGGCGCGACCGAGGCGTTCGGCTACACGACCGCGTTCCTCGCGGTCGGC
>NZ_JBHSWW010000656.1:0-595 GCF_042661865.1 Halorubrum tibetense | reverse complement strand
CGGCCGGGCAGACGAGCGCGTACCCCTCGCCGTCACCGAGCGCGTCGAGCCACTCGTCGTAGCCGGCGTTCCGGGGGGTGGACACTCCGTCACCCGCCCCGCCGTCACTCGCTCCGTCGCTACCCGCCCTGCCGTCACTTCCCCCGTCGCTACCCGCCCCGTCACCCTTGCCGCCGGGACTCGCCCCGTCGTCTGCACCGTCGCTCATTCCGCCACCTCCAGCACGTGTACGACGGCGCTGGCGACCGTCCCGCCGGCGTTGTGTGCGACCCCGACCTCGGCGTCCGGCACCCGGTCGCTGTTCGGGTGGCCGCCCCGGAGCAACCGGGTCAGCTCCGCGATCTGAGATCCGCCGGTCGCGCCGACCGGGTGCCCCTTCGCTTTCAGCCCGCCCGAGAGGTTCACGGGGAGATCGCCGTCGGCGGTCGTGAGCCCGTCGCGAGCCGCCGTGATACCCTCACCAATGTCCGCGAACCCCAGCGACTCGATCGCGAGCACCTCCGCGATGGTGAAACAGTCGTGGACCTCCGCGACGTCCACGTCGTCGGAGCGGACGCCGGCGTCGTCGTAGGCGGCCGTCGCGGCGTCGGTCGCC
>NZ_JBHSWW010000655.1:0-596 GCF_042661865.1 Halorubrum tibetense | reverse complement strand
CAAGGCCCGCACGTTATTCATTCTATCCACAGCTCAGGTCTTTACTCACCAATTCCCTTCGTGAATACAAAACCGGAGGAATTCGCCGAAGACGATAACTTAACGCTGCAAACCAGTGCGGGTGAAATACCCATTCGGGTAAACTCGAACTTTTACCCCGGCGATGGCTTCGCTGAAATACGCTTTGAATGCGTGGATAATCGCTGGCAATTACACTGCGATTTCAATCGTAGCCAGGGCAAGATACCGCTTTCAGTGAGCTTCAGCTGCCCGCTCTCCCAAGCGAGTAAACCGGGCGACAGTTGCCAACTAAACGTTTAACCATCCGAACTGGCCCACGGCTGACATCGATGCTCGCTTAGCGACTATCGATGCCTGCTCCAGCGCTGATTTCATCCGAACCAAGCAGCGCCAATTTAGCTAACCAACAAACCCGCCCGCGACACCTTTAGCGATAAGCCCACCACAGTTTATTTTACGTAACCATATGTTTTTGTTACAGATTTAAAGCTATCACCACGTCTCAGCGACGAGAATATGAACCTCGCCACCACACCACTGATGCGACCACACAACAGGCACTGAGGTGTCGAGAT
>NZ_JBHSWW010000654.1:0-597 GCF_042661865.1 Halorubrum tibetense | reverse complement strand
CGAGCAAGCGCTGTTAAATGAAGAAGCATTAAACAACAGCCAATCCGAATTTCGCATGCGCGTGAGAGTCTCTTTGAGGGCCTATTGGGCCATGTGGGATATGCGGCACTTATTTAACCCGTCCAACTACGGTTTATTTAGCCTACAACTCACCTCTCATAAATTACTGCGCTACCTAGCGTTTTTTCCACTCGCGCTACTGTTTGTAAGCAGCGCCTTACTCAGTGGTTTAGCGCCTATTTATTTCCTCGCTTTTATCGGCCAGCTCGGATTTTACGCGGCGGCCGGTTATGCCAGTGCGGCTGAAAGTCAAAATCGCTGGCTTGGTTTAGCAAACTACTTCTGTTTAATTAACATCGCTGCCGCCATGGCATTTATTAACTTCCTCAAGGGCGAAAAAATTGTCCTCTGGAAACCAAGGGTCGGCTAATGAAGATTGTGTTATTAGTCGACGCCCTACACAGTATTGGCGCAGGCAGCGAGCGACAGATCTACAAACTACTGGAAGGGCTTAAGGCACAAGGTTTAGCAGTTGAGCTTGTGTTACTACGCCACACGCCGTTCACGCGGGCGCTGGAAAACTTCCCCTGCCCCATC
>NZ_JBHSWW010000653.1:0-598 GCF_042661865.1 Halorubrum tibetense | reverse complement strand
TGAATAGCAAGATTAATAAATTTTTCGGATTCCGGAACTGCTACAGCAAGGATATCATCGTCATTGGCATGCTCGACTGTCATTAGCTGGCCAATAGCCTCTCTAATTAGGGGGTATTCTTGTGAGCCGGGCTTGGTTATCAATGGCCCTTTCTTGGACTCAACTCGAAGGGTGTAGCCATTGTTAAGTTTTGAAACAAGATCACCTTCGCCGGCGGAAGAGTGGACTATTATTTTTTGTTCATAGTCTTCGTTTTTATAACCACACTGCCACCTTCCTTCGTCACTTGGTCTGCACCAGCCCTTCGAAGACAGAAACTCCAAAATCGGAAATATAACTTTTGATCTTACTTGTACCTGTGCCCCGTAGATGTCACAAACTACATCTTCATTCGTAGGCGCATTCTCGATAATAACCATGGCAAGTCTTAGAGTGACTTCTGCTTCCGGCATTCTGTCATCAGGTAGCACAATTTCTCCTAGGCATTTAACGCCGGTGGCAAGGGCGAGCGTTAGCGAGTCCAGCAGCGATAGCTGCGACTTGACCACCCTTGTTAAGATTGCGATCTGCCGCGCCACCTACAAAGTACATTGTTGAG
>NZ_JBHSWW010000652.1:0-599 GCF_042661865.1 Halorubrum tibetense | reverse complement strand
TGGTTCTGCGCTGATCGCGCTTACACGAGGTTTAGTACGAATTAGCGTAGTGTTATTAGCGCCACTGTTTGCGCTTTGGTTCGTTTGGCAGGTGCCAGACGGTGTATCACTTAGCTTTACTTTTATGGATCAGGCAATTGAACCGGTAGAAGGAGGAAAATTACGACGCCTATTTGCCACCATCTTTGCGCTAATGACTTTTGTAGGTGGCCTATATGCGTTCCGCCACGCGAAAGCTTTAGAGCTTTCAGCCGCATTTGCCTATGCAGGTGGTGCACTCGGTGTTGCCTTTGCAGGTGACTTACTAACACTGTTTATTTTTTGGGAAGTAATGGCCATCTTCTCAACGATAGTCGTGTGGTGTGGGGGAACCGAACAATCACGAGCGGCTGGTTTGCGATATGCCTTGATGCATTTTCTCGGTGGCGTGATATTAATGGTGGGGATCGCAGGTGTTGCGATGCAGGAGGGCACAATTGATGTTGTCGCAATGCGCGCCGATAGTGTGGCCACCTGGCTAATTTTAATCGGTGTGTTGATTAATGCAGCAGCCCCGCCGGTTTCAGCTTGGCTTTCAGATGCATATCCGGAAGCTACGG
>NZ_JBHSWW010000651.1:0-600 GCF_042661865.1 Halorubrum tibetense | reverse complement strand
TAGCCGCCACCGCCGCCAAGGCCAAGCCCGTGGCTTGACTGGCACTCACTCCCAAACCCAAGATTAATAACGGCACCGCAAACAAAGAGCCACCAGCACCAGTTAGACCCAGAATAAGCCCAACCAAGGCACCAATAACCAAGGCGACCGCGCCGATTTCTATCACGACTGAACTTGGTTCCATGGCATGCGCGCAATTGCCATCGCCATGGGGCATGTGTCTGTTACGCCCGAGAAAACCAAACCTGCACCAACAAAGCCACTCAACCAAAACAAACCTGGATTGATAAAAAAGCCACCTAGTACACCAATAAACACTAATAACCCTGCAGCAATCCGCACTTGGCGCTCGAGAGGTATCACATTGCGCTTGCCGCGCACTAACAACTGCTCGGGCATCTTTTCAATACCGCCATCCACCACCACTAATTCACACTGTAATTTTCCCGCTAACTCTTGATGAGCCATTTCGGCACGGCGCTGGGTGCGGCACATTAAATACACTTGCGGTTTATCGCCTGCAGCCTCACCAACCGCACTTGGCGTGACGCTACCGAGTGGAAAGTTGACGCTGCTCGGTAAATTTACTGCGGCATATTC
>NZ_JBHSWW010000650.1:0-600 GCF_042661865.1 Halorubrum tibetense | reverse complement strand
GTCCGCGAGCGCCTGGATCCGCTCCGTCGCCTCGGCGACGCGCTCGCGGACGTCGACGAACAGCTCGTACTCGAGGGCGTCCGCGCGCTCCGCGGCGCCGACGATCGTCTCCTCGCGTTCCTTCAGCTCGGGAGTGTAGTAGCGCTCGCTGTTCTTCAGCGTCTGTCGGCGGCGGTAGTCGTCCGGAACCCGGTCGAGGTTGGCGTCGGTCACCTCGATGTAGTAGCCGTGGACCTGGTTGTGCCCCACCGACAGCGAGTCGATCCCGGTTCGCTCGCGTTCGCGCGCTTCCAGGTCGGCGACCCACTCGCGCCCCTCGCGCTCGGTGGCGCGCAGCCCGTCGAGGTCGGCGTCGAACCCGTCGCGGATCACCCCGCCCTCGGTGATCTCCTGTGGCGGGTCGGTCGCGATCGCGTCGTCGATCAGCTCGCGGACGGCGGCGATCTCGTCGAGACGCTCGTGGAGGTCACGGAGATGGTCGGTGCGGGGCAGCGAGTCCTCGCTCGCCCCGGGATCGTCCGTGGCGTCCGGCGGCGGCTCCGCCAGCGTCGCCTTCAACTCGGGGACGACCGCGAGGGTGGCGTGAAGCGACCGGAGGTC
>NZ_JBHSWW010000649.1:0-600 GCF_042661865.1 Halorubrum tibetense | reverse complement strand
CCGCCGTGCTGATCTCCTCCAGTGAACAACTTTTGGGAATAAAACCTGCTGCGCCATGGCGCAAGGCACGGGTCATAACCTCGGGCGTTGCATCGGCGGAAACCATGACGACCGGAATTAACGGATAGCAGGCGCAGATATGGATCAAGGATGAGAAACCCTGAGCGCCAGGCATATGTAAATCCAATAGTACTAAAGATACCGCCTGATTATGACTTAATAGCTGTTGCAATCCATCAACCGTGTCGGCTTGCAATATCACCGCACGGTCAAATCGAGCCGTCACGGCTTGCGCCAGCGCAGTGCGAAACAGGGGGTGATCATCGGCAATAATAAAGGTGTGTGACGTTGGAACTGAAATCATAGTGTCCGCTTTTATGTTTTTTTCAGACAGGCATAAAGCTAAAACAATCTTAGCCTTTAGTCTATGTAGACATTGGTCGATATTAGACCAATCGCTAATAGAATACGCAAGCCCCGAGTCTTATGGTCGATGCTGAGCATTCACTATAAAAAGGGGGATACACCCATGCTAGCAAAGAGCGTTTCACGAAAGTCACTCATCGCACTCGCCATTGCCCCAGCGCTGCTGGGCCTAAC
>NZ_JBHSWW010000648.1:0-600 GCF_042661865.1 Halorubrum tibetense | reverse complement strand
GACTTGCTCACAGTAGTGCCATTGTCCAGCAATACGTGTAATTGGGTTTCTTGAGTATTCGTATCGCTGAAGGACGTTAGCGTCGCGATTGGGAGGTTAGCGTCTTGTTTTTTGTATGTACCTGTCCAGATACCGCTATTAAGGCGACCTAAGTCAGTTCGGGTGAGCGTTTGAGCAATATCACCCGTGTGGGAAATAAGACTTCCGTTTTCGCTATAGAAAAACGCTACGCGGTTGCCGCTACGTGTGGCACGCGGATAAGTATTTTTGTCGAGATTGGCGATAGTGAACTCTTCCCAGACTGTGGAGAGTGTTTTGCGTAGGTATTTAAGTCGCTTTTCGGTTGTATGAGTTTCCGCAATGGGGATGTATATTTCTTCGCTATCCACCGTTGGGCTGTTAAGCAAGGTCAGGTCTCTGGTTATATCAGTGCATGGGTTTGGCATGTCAACTGAGCCACACCGGTAGAAGTTCTGAAGCCCCTGCCAATCTTCTCCAGCAGCTCGGCGATCAATAGATAGGTCAAATGTTTCATCGCGCAGTATTGTAACGATGTCTCCAGATTCCGATGCGTTGAAGAATAAGGGTTCTCTTGATGCG
>NZ_JBHSWW010000647.1:0-601 GCF_042661865.1 Halorubrum tibetense | reverse complement strand
CGACCCCGGTTCTCGCGGTCGCCGCGGCGACGCCGCCGCGTGCGCCCGGGTCGCTCTCCCCGAACACGTCCCGCTGTGTCCGGACGATCCCGGCGTTCGTCGACAGCTCTACGTGTCGGTTCGCGAGGACGTTTCGGACGGGTGCGCCCGCGTACTGTGCGTACCCCCGTGCCCACGTCATGGGATACAGACTCGCGGTCAGCTGTCGGCCGAGGCCGGCGCCCTCGACCGGGCCACGATTCAGTCGGTCCTCGAACCGCTCGGTCCGCTCGTGTGCGGCGAGCGTCGGGACGGCGACGACGACCGTCCGGTCGGCCGTCTCTTCGGCGACAGTACGGTCGTCCCGCGTCGCGGTCACCGTCACATCCTCGAACGTGACTCGCGTCGCAGTCCCGTCGGCGACCGGCTCGACCGTGATCCGCTCCCGTGCGGTCCGGAGGTCCTCCGATCCGATACCGTCCTCCCGGACGACGAACGCCGCCGTCGCCGAGACGCCGTTCACTTCCGTCTCGACCGCCGACAGCGACGCCTCGGCGGCGAGCGCGATCCGGATCCGGAAGGCGTCCTCGAACGCCGAACCGGGTCGGACCGCGGCCGTCGC
>NZ_JBHSWW010000646.1:0-604 GCF_042661865.1 Halorubrum tibetense | reverse complement strand
AGCCTAAGGCTTGCACGCTATACGCTAAGGTTTGGTCATTCACCGTTAAGCGATGATCTCCGACACCGGCGATATAAATATCAGCGCCGGATTTTTCTAACACGCCATCGCTATTGGTATCGCCATAGTTAGTTGACCAATCCCCTAACACATCAAATTTCAACCGCTGTTGCGACTGGCCATTTAAATGAACATCTAGCTGCCATTGATTGTTAGCAATTAAAGTCATGGGCGCTGAGGCCCAGCCATTAAACGTGCCACGGGCATTGAGTGCGGTAAAAACCTTATCGAAACCCGCTCCGCTACAGCTCGCCACAGGGCTAGTAGTAATGGCTTTAGTTTGGCTATTAAAGTGGATTTTTAGCTTGCTACCACTTGCCACGTTAAAATCGCTTGCAGGATAGCTTTCCGTCCAATTTCCGGTTCGGTCAATTTTAAATCGAGCTCCACCGCCCGCATCACTCGATGCAAACGTCTGGCAGATTGAAAACTCAGTGGCGGATTCTGCCGCCATGGCCGTCGCGACCCACGCATTAGACGTGCCTCGAAAAAACCAATCCGCCTGTGCAACACTGCTTACCCCCGCGCAGGCGATAGCCAGCAC
>NZ_JBHSWW010000645.1:0-606 GCF_042661865.1 Halorubrum tibetense | reverse complement strand
AACAGGCGATTTTAATGGCCCACCGTATTAGAACTTTTAATATAAAATCTAGAACTGCGCTAATTAACCAAATTCACGGCCATATGCTTGAATTTGGCGTGGTGGTAAGTAAAGGGCGGCATAAACTCACATCAGAATTGGCGGAGCTGATTGATTTTGACCACATACCTAAATTTGTAAAAGTGTTAGTTAATGACTTGCTCGTTACCTTGTGCCGAGTTGAAGACGAGATCGAATTACTGGACCGGTATATTAGCGATTGGGTCAAAAACAACGAGACGGCTAGTAGGCTAATGAAAATGGAAGGGGTTGGTGCGTTAACTGCCAGCGCAGTGATTGGAACGGTAGGTGATCCGAAACAGTTTAAAAATGGGCGTCATCTGTCCGCCTGGCTGGGCTTAACGCCTCGACAAAATTCATCGGGTGGGAAGTCAAGATTGGGGAAGATTACTAAGAAGGGTGATCGCTACCTACGAACCCTATTGATACATGGGGCTCGGACCATATTATTGAAGTCCGCTAGAGGAACGAGTCAATACGGGGAGTGGCTGGAAAAGCTTCGGCTTAACAAGCCAGACAACGTAGTTGCGGTAGCCATGGCAGCTA
>NZ_JBHSWW010000644.1:0-611 GCF_042661865.1 Halorubrum tibetense | reverse complement strand
CGTTTAGCCGAGCAGGATAAGGACATTGAAAATATGCGATTGCTCAATGCGCAACTGAAAGAGCGCATGGAATCGCAAATGGTAAAGATGGACGGGATACGCGAGTACTTCGAGCACAAGTTAAAGTCGGCCCAGTCGGGTGAAAAAGAAAGCATCGAATCCTTGCGTAAGCAGTATGAATTAGAGATGCAATTGAAGGTTGAGGCCGCGACCTCTGAATTACAAGACATGATACAGATGCGCGATATGGAGTTAATGTATCGCAATGAGCAGGAATCGAGTTTAAATGAAGAGGTTGCTCGGCTAAGGGACGAAGTTCAAAATCTGGTCAGTAACTCAGGTAATGAGGTATTAAGCCATCTTCAGGAGCGCGGTATTAACTTTGTGGCCTATCAGCCCGGTGCCGGGCACATTACGATTCCCGTTGCGGACTTAACCGTGTACACCGAAAGCCCTCAGGATTATGCTGCCAAGAAGTGTGGCCTGACGCCGGTGCAATACCGCACTTGGCTCGTTCATTACCAAAACCCCTCCTGCTGCGCGTTAAATTCAGACGGTAGTGTCTGCGGCGTGCCGATTGACCGAATTCATAACCCCAATGACTTTCACCC
>NZ_JBHSWW010000643.1:0-611 GCF_042661865.1 Halorubrum tibetense | reverse complement strand
CAGCGCGCGCTATATTGCTGCCTTTAGCTTTGGGAAGGACGCCCATGCAGGCTTTACATTTAGACGCAGAACAAAGATACGACAGCATTCGCAAAAGCGCGTTACGCGCAGTACAAAATGCACTTGCAGATAACAATACGTCAGACATCACGCTGCGGGTGATAGATCAAGCAGCATTAACCGCCTCAAAAGTATGGGAAACCTCTGCGATTCGTAGGGTCGATTGGGATTGGCTCGCTAGCTACCCAAGCTTTCGCTTCCGACACCCCAAGCGATTTGAACTGGCCATTTGGCAAGGTCCCCGCTTGATTAGTCTCTCGTTAGGCCGGCCGACTTATCACGGAACAGCAATGCGGCTAGATTTCGTCGAGTCTCAGCCTGTAGATCAAGGTAAAAGGCCCAAAACCTTCCGGCTTGTAACCGCTGCCCTGCAAGTTTATGCTGAACTGCTTGGCGCACGGGAAATTCGAATCATGAATCCCATCAACGACGCTGTGAAGCAGTACTACACCTCGTATGGTTTTACCTACCATCCCAAAGGTGATTTTCTCAGCAAGCTAATCTCGGAGGTTTAAATGACAAAAATTACAGACATTTCAACCAAGAGAAAG
>NZ_JBHSWW010000642.1:0-613 GCF_042661865.1 Halorubrum tibetense | reverse complement strand
CACCGTCCCGGCGCGAACCGCCCGGCGTTCGACAAGGAGTCGGACCGAAACGAGCAGGTCGCGATCGACTTCGGCGAGTACGAGCTGCTCGTCATCGCCGGTTGGTTCGCCCGCCGGATCCACCCCGCGGTCGCGGCCGGCGACCGCGTTGAGCGTGGCGAGCGGGTCGGACACGTCTCGTTCGGCTCGCGCGCCGACGTGGTGTTGCCCGCCGGGGTCGATCGCGAAGACCTCTTGGTCGCCGAGGGGGACGCCGTTCGGGCCGGTGAGACGATCATCGCCGAGCTGGAGTGACGCTCCTCGCCGCGTTCGAGTGGATCCTATCCGGATCCGACCACTCCGCCCGACACTGACCGACAGCGACCCTCACTCCACCCGTGCGCTCGTCTGCATCCCGTCCGTGTTGAACGCGCTGCCGACCGTGTCGTCGCCACAGACGATCACGCCCGCGCCCGAACCGGTCAGGTCGTCGAACTCTCGGATGGCACGGTCGGCCGCGGTGTCGGCGTCGTATCCGTCCGCGAGGAGGTCGACCGCACGGCGCGAGAGGGTGACCCGAGCGATATCCTCGCCGGCTCCGGTCGCGCTCGCGCCGCCCGCCTCGGTGCAGAAG
>NZ_JBHSWW010000641.1:0-615 GCF_042661865.1 Halorubrum tibetense | reverse complement strand
AGCCTCGGGCGGCCCCGCGACGTCCGGCGGCTCCGACTGACCGGACGGTCCAGTCCCGCTCCTGATCCCCGCCCCGCTCTTGGTCCCCACCCCGCCCCGCTCCCGGTCGCTGCCCGGCCTCGCTCCCGGTTCCGGGGCCTTTCGCGTTCGAACCGCGTTCTCCCCACGATGGCGGTCGGGTCCTGTACCGTTTAGTCGTTCCCGCCCCATCAGTCGGGTATGACCGACGCGTTGTTCCTGACGAGCGGTGACGTCGACGACCTCGCGGAGCCCGCCGACTACGTCGCTGCCGTCCGTGACGCCTATCGGCAGGTCGGGTCGGGCGCACCCGCTGAGCCGCGGACCGCGCTCACGAGCCGTGACCCGCCGGGAATGCTCACGACGTACGCCGCGATCCTCCCCGACACCGGCGCGATGGGGGGATACACCTACGCCGCCGGCTTCGGGGCCGAGGACGCCTGGTTCATGACGCCGCTGTTCGACGCCGAAACCGGTGAGCCGTTGGCGCTGCTCGACGGCGCATCGATGAACCCCTACAAGACGGGGGCGGCCGGCGCGGTCGCCGTCGACGCGCTCGCTCGCGACGACGCCACGGAGATCGCCGTCATCGGTAGC
>NZ_JBHSWW010000640.1:0-615 GCF_042661865.1 Halorubrum tibetense | reverse complement strand
GTTAATGTGGCCAACCGACCGAGTTGGGCAGCGGGGGCTAACTGAGCGGCTTTATCAAGCGCTGCCGGCACTGTTTCATACCCATCGCAATGTGCTTCTCAACTGTACTTACGGATATGCTCAGCTTTTCCGCAATATCTTTTTGCGATAGTTGGTGTATTTTCCGCATCACAAAAACCCGCCGGCACTGGCTAGGCAAGCTTTCAATGGCGCTATTGAGCGCTGAGACCGCTTCGGCATCGATAATTTGCTGCTCTGGTGAAGGCAGTGGGTCTAACAACAGCTCCACATCCACATTCTGATCTACCTCGCTGACGCGCTTATGGCGCACCCGATCAATGATTAAATTGCGGGCGATGGTAAACAGAAAGTTTTGCGCGGTTGCCAGTTCGATGCGATCTTTATGGCGCTGAAACCGCTCATAAGTCTCGTGCATCAAATCAGCGACATCCTCTTGCGAGCGGACCTTAGACCACAAATATCGCTTCAGCATGGCACTGTATTGTTCGAAAACCGCGGCTATTTGCTGATCGTGTGTACGCCCATTACTCACGTCGCGCTCACACTGGCTGCCGCCTTCTATCGTTGGCTGCTGCAATGGCACTCTCTCTCGTT
>NZ_JBHSWW010000639.1:0-619 GCF_042661865.1 Halorubrum tibetense | reverse complement strand
GATCGTGGACGTCTGTTCCTGGGCGCCGCGGTTGAAGTGTACGAAGGTCAAATTGTTGGTCTGCATAGCCGTGGCAACGATCTAGTAGTAAACCCCACGAAAGCTAAACAGCTCACCAACGTGCGCGCCTCGGGTACCGATGAAGCCCTGACCTTGTCACCGCCAGTGCGCCACACACTTGAGCAGGCCTTGGAATTTATCGAGGATGACGAGTTGGTTGAAGTAACGCCAATGAGCATTCGCTTGCGCAAAAAGTTACTGACTGAAAACGAGCGCAAGCGTTCGAAAAAGTAAGGTTGTATTAGCGCAGTATTAAAAACCGGCTTAGGCCGGTTTTTTTTGCCTGCTGTAAACTGATGCGGGTGCAGGTGGCGAATCGGTTAACTAATCGTGTTGTGGTTTAGTGGGCGTGTTGTCGGCTAGCGCAATAGTGCCCTTAATCTGCGCATATACTTGTTTACCTATTGTCAGCGAAAGATTTTTTGCCGAGTAAGCAGATACCAATGCGCGCAATACTTGCTCGCCGACGGTTAGTGTTACGGCGCAGGCTCCATCGCTCGTCGGTGTTAGTTGACGGATGGTTGCCGGCAAAATATTTAGAATACTGGAGTCCGTCGCT
>NZ_JBHSWW010000638.1:0-620 GCF_042661865.1 Halorubrum tibetense | reverse complement strand
AACGGTTTTTCAGCAGCGAGAGCAAAACGGGGCCAATGCCACTTAATTTGCATGCCCACTAACACGGGCAATAAGGTGTAAATCACGAGGGATTGGAGTGTATCCACAAATGGTAAAGACCAACCACTACCGCTATCAGCAAGCAACCAGAGTGCAATATTTACCCAGAGCGGAATGGTAAGCACGGTGATAATGCCGGCTACCGACGTTAAGCTAATTGAAAGTGCGACATTGGCGCGCGCCAAGTGACTAAAAAGATTAGATGTAGTGCCGCCTGGGCAGGCACTCAAGAGTACGAGGCCGAGCGCCAGTGCAGGTTGATCCTTTAAGCACAGCAGTAGCAACAAACCACATACCGGCAAAAATACCAATTGCGCAATCAGAATTACGACCATTTTTTCACGGTTTTCCCAAACCCGAAAAAAATCCTCTGGCCTTAACGTCATACCCATACCGGCCATCACCAAGGCGAGCAAGTAAGGCAACACTAATGTCACGATACTGCCCTCACCCATGCGCTAGCCCTTTTTTGCTTCGCTTTTTCATTAACGTAAAAAGCTATCGTCTAGTGCAACCATCAGCTGGTACATAGGCTGGAAATTTGCCCATTTAACTAATTC
>NZ_JBHSWW010000637.1:0-620 GCF_042661865.1 Halorubrum tibetense | reverse complement strand
TTCTCCGCCGCTTTGGTCTTATAAACCGCCACATCTGCTTTTGAATGGCGCCACCTGTGGATGCATTAAAGCGACCCGGCATTGCCATACCTAGGCTGGCGCTGGCTCGATGACTGCACTCCCCTAGTTAATTTATGCTGCAGTAAAGGGGTCAGGAAAAATACCCCTAGTCTTGCCGCACTAGGAGTCGGCAATAAACTTGACGCCACCCATGTAACACTTTTTGGCAGCGGCTTAAAACTTCCAATAGCGAGCAAATAATCGGGTGTTTGCGGCTGGCATCACCACTGGATGCACCAATAGGAATTCATTCCCAGTACAGAAAACCTGCTGGGCTGTGACTTGCGCCGCTTCGGAAATGTTGCACAGTATTTCCTGCTACTGGTGGCGTATGTCATAGGTAATAAACGCGATGCCGGCGAAAACCACCGCTTGTACCATTGTAGTAAAAATGACACCCAGATATTTTTACATTACCCAAATTTTGCAAATCATTGGCTCACCATCATCTACCCTAGTTGATGTGCTTAATTGAGTTAGAATAGCGCAACATCACGGGAGCCCTTATTTTGCAGCCGCTAACAAAAGAACATTTCCTCGCTTTAGAGCCACAATTAAAA
>NZ_JBHSWW010000636.1:0-622 GCF_042661865.1 Halorubrum tibetense | reverse complement strand
CGAGACCGCTCCCGTCAACGTAGCGGCGCTCGGGTTCGTTCTCGGCGTGGGCGCGTTCCTCGTCGGGCCGCTCGCGGGCGTCGTTTCCGGGCCACTCGCCCTCGTCGCCGCCGGACTCGTCCTGTTAGCCACCGGCCTCGGGGCCGAACGGGGGCGCCGCGAGGTGCTCGAACGGATCCGATGACCCGGGTCGGCGATTACGTCCAGAGCGGCAGGGCAAGGGAGGTCACAACCAGAGCAGCTGGGCGTGGCGGGTCCCGTCGAACTCCATGACCGTTTCCTCGTCGACGAGACCGGCCTCGACCGCGACGCCGACCGCTTCGGTGCCGACGATATTGCCGACTTGGGCGCGGTGAAGCGCCGCGATGACGGCCTCGGCGTCGGCTTCCTCGGCCTCCGGGCCGCCGTAGAACTCCTCGGAGACAGTGATAGTCGCCCGGCCGTTGTCGTACGTCTCGCCGAGACAGTCGGCATCACAGACGGAGACGAGCCGCCCCTCGGCGGTCTCGCGCTCGCGGAGGAGCATTTAAAAGCCCTCTGGCCCCTCGCCCTGGAGCTCGCGCTCCGGTTCCTCGCGCGCGCCCCGCTGGGACCCACGGCCGCCCCGCCCGTTCCGGCCGCC
>NZ_JBHSWW010000635.1:0-625 GCF_042661865.1 Halorubrum tibetense | reverse complement strand
GGACGGTCGCGGCGACGCTGGTCGGCGGTGCGCTCGCGATCGGCGCGTCGGGGACGTTCAATCACGTGCTCGAACGCGACGTCGACAAACGGATGCAGCGCACCAACGACCGGCCGCTTGCGACCGACCTCGTTCCCGTCCCGCACGCGGTGGCGTTCGGCGGTCTGCTGACCGCGGTCTCGCTCGGCCTGTTCTGGACGGTGAACGCGCTGACGGCGTTCCTCGGGCTGATCGCGATCCTGTTTTACAGCGTCGTGTACACCCTGGTGCTCAAGCCGAACACCGTCCAAAACACCGTCATCGGCGGGGCGGCGGGCGCGCTCCCCGCGCTCATCGGCTGGGCGGCCGTGACGGAGACGGTCGGTGGCGGCGGGCTGCTGCTCGCGGCGGTGATCTTCCTGTGGACGCCCGCGCACTTCTACAACCTCGCGTTGGCGTACAAGGACGACTACGAGCGCGGCGGCTTCCCGATGATGCCCGTCGTCCGCGGCGAGACGGCGACCCGGCGACACATCGTCTGGTATCTCGGCGCGACGCTCGTCGCCGCCGCGGTGCTCGCGCTCGTCGCGGAACCGCTCGGCGGACTGTACGCGGTCGTCGGCGTCGTGCTCGGTGCCGGCGTCCC
>NZ_JBHSWW010000634.1:0-625 GCF_042661865.1 Halorubrum tibetense | reverse complement strand
AGCGCACCAGTGAACCCACTAACATCAACGATTCCAGTTACTGCACTGGCCTCCATTTCATGCAAAGCGGTATCTTTGTAGAGCCTTTTAATAGTTAAAAATTTTGTCTTAGCTCCTGAAATAATTACATTGTTCAATAAGGCGCCAGCGGAAATCTCCATTTCCTTTACAGCCAGATCTATAAATGAAACATCTTCCAAAGAAACAAATCTACCGATACTACATATGCCATTTAGAACAGAGCATTTTGAAAAAATGGTATCTTCGATTCTTATGTTTTTTTAGGGCCATCTCTAAACTGCAAGGATTTGAATTGAACCTGATCATACACCCCGCATCTTAGCGAAAAGATGTCATCACCCACTAGAAAATCATCGTCTATACATACCTGTTTCATCCTACTTCCCTCATAAATTTCCATTGATTAACTTTAAGTCTTCAACAGAAAACGCATCATAAGTTATCACAATGTCCACTTCCGCTCTATCTTGGTGCTTTAGAATGCTAGCTTTCGAATTGGTGGTCACTTCAAAAGTAATATCGTCAGTGGGATTCTTAAAATCATACGGCTTGTTGCTAACACCAGTCCAGTCCATGTCAGCTAAAACGCTATCCGGGTTCACCT
>NZ_JBHSWW010000633.1:0-625 GCF_042661865.1 Halorubrum tibetense | reverse complement strand
CGGGCCACGACCGCGTCGAACACGCCACCCTGACCGCCGACGGCGACGTGACCGTGCTCGTCCGCCTCCCTGGCGACGACGCTCGCGGGTTCGTCGACCGAACCGTGGGGCTCGACGCGGTCCGAGACCTCACCGTCCGGCTGATCGATCGGCGGGAGTGGTCGCCGGGGCTCGGTGACGCCGACCTCGCCGTCGACTGTGTCGAGTGCGGGAACACCGTCACCGCGGAGGGGGAGTCGGAGCGGGTCGACGGGACGCTGTATCACTTCTGTTGTGGGTCGTGCCGGGGGGCGTTCCGCGACCGCTACGATCGGCTGGCGGAGGGGGCGTGAGTCGTCGGCGGACGGCGGAGCGTCGCGGAAAGTAACCTACTTGAGTCCGGCCCGGTTATCCGCATTCGCAGTCCCGTGGTGTAGTGGCCAATCATAATGGCCTTTGGAGCCATTGACGGCGGTTCGAATCCGCCCGGGACTATCCTGCGGCGAGCGATCCGCGAGCCGCGAGTTGCGGAGCCTCCCTAGTGGTCCACGAGCCGTGCGCCCGCCGGGTGCGTGTGACAGACCGCGGGGTCGTAGCCGGCGTCGGAGAGGCCGGTGCCGAGCGCGAACGCGGTTCGGCCGAGCAT
>NZ_JBHSWW010000632.1:0-625 GCF_042661865.1 Halorubrum tibetense | reverse complement strand
AGTGGCGGTGGCGGCTCGTCCACGACAACGGGAACATCATCGCCGACGGCGGACAGGGGTACGCGTCCAAACGCAACGCGACGACCGGCCTCCGGAGCGTCAAGGCGAACGCCCCCGGCGCGGCGGTCGAGGAGACCGAGGACTGAGGCGGCGCGGACGGAACCGGGCGGAGACGGAACCGGACGCGGACGGAACCGGGCGCGGACGGAACCGGACGCGGACGGAACCGGGCGGAGACGGAACCGGGTGTGGGAGGGAACGGGACACGGCCGACCGACCGTGTACCGCACCGCTTATTCGCCGCCCCCCACAACCACGGAGCGGACATGGACGCGCTCCACGCCAAGTACCCGTTCTTCGAGGGGGCCCGCGAAGCCGTTGCCGGCGCGTCGGCGTCGCTGCCGACGCTCGTCGCCGAGGACGCCCCCGCGGTCGAGCGGGCTCGTGAGCGCGTCGAACGCGCGCTTCTTGAAGGGACCGTCGAGCCCGAAGGCGGCGCGTTCACCGGTACGGACGGACGGGTTGAGATCCGGTCGGAGCTCCTCTCGTACCCCATCGCGCGGATCCTCGTCTCGCTGCTCGACTCCGAGCCCGCCATCGAGAAGTACGCGGCCGCCGAGGCCGC
>NZ_JBHSWW010000631.1:0-625 GCF_042661865.1 Halorubrum tibetense | reverse complement strand
TTCATCACAGCCAGACATAGCAGGTACGACCAAGCGCCACTTAGGCGGTAGTTGAGCTATTGTGGTCGGCTTTTCATCAATATCCTGCAATGCAAGGCTATCTAATTGAGCCGGTGGGTTTAGTAAAACACCTTTGTTGATGGTGCCTGTTGGTATGCCCAGACCAGTTTCGTAAACAATATAGGCCACAAGCATCGGCACCAAGATAACGCCCATCACCAGCCACTTAGACCATTGAAATTTGCGCGAGTTAGATAATTCTGAATTTGTCATGTGTTAGCTACGTCTTATTTATTCGTTGTCTTTTGTTTTAGCAAGGTTAATAAATTGGTGTTGGCAAAGAGCAACAATATCACCAAAGCCAAGGCCATAGAAAACCATTGGAAAGCGTAGGCCTGATGCTTCATCGGAGAGATATTCACAGTGGGCCAGTTGGTCATCAAGGCACCCTCGCTTTCTGGCGCTAATTGCACCAGGCCACTCAATTTGAAGCCTGAAATGGCACTCAACTTTGCCAGATCTATTTCCGCAATTCGCTCGACAACTTGAGCATCAGGCGACATATTTTTTAGCATGATATTTTTCGACGGCAAGGCGATTTGCCCCGCGATGTTAACGCTACCCG
>NZ_JBHSWW010000630.1:0-627 GCF_042661865.1 Halorubrum tibetense | reverse complement strand
GGCGTTGGATTCTTTATCGTTGGATTCCTGCTCGCTGGTCACGCAGGCGAGTGCGCTAAATGACAAGCCAGCAAGCGCAAGCACCGATAATAGCGTTTTTATAATCTTCATCTTTTCTTGCCCTTCGTTATTTTTGTTGGGCAGAGCTACATCTTCTGCGCGATCAAGCTTGGAACTGATGAAGATTTATGTCCAAGCACTGGGCGCATTTTGAAAACAAATTGGTCTTTTGTTACACGAACGCCTAACAGGCTTGTTTGCTATTGGCTAGCAACTTTCGAGTAGGCCTTGCATTTGGTCTGTGGATAAAAGCTTTCGCTGTTGTACGAGTTCCACAAAAGATACCTTAAGTTGATTGGATTCGTTGATCAGTTCACTGGTGAGTTTATAGCCGAGCAGGGGATTAAATAGCGTTGCTAGTGCATGTGACTGGCGTAAGTTTTTCTCGCACTGATCAGTATTTGCCTCGATGTGATCGACGCATTTTTCGCGTAGCAATTGGCAGCCAATCAGCAACCTATCCATCGCTGTGAAAAGGCATTCCGCCATTAGCGGCTCGAATGCATTCAGTTGTAATTGCGCCTGCTCCGCCGCCATGCAAACGGCATGGTCTTTACCGATAACATC
>NZ_JBHSWW010000629.1:0-628 GCF_042661865.1 Halorubrum tibetense | reverse complement strand
TCACCACTCGTTTGTCCTTGCAATAAATCCACAGCCTTCTGTGCAGTTTCCAGATCAGGCGTGCGAGCGCTGCCAAAAATCACAACCGTTTGATTCACCCCCAATGCTTGCAAAACCGCTTCAGGTTTACTGAGCTCCAACATTAAACGCACCGGTCTCAGCTCTTCGCTCAACATGAAATCTTGATCGGTATACGCTAAACGATAGGCTGAAGAACATAGCTGCGGGTTGCCACAAAGCACATCATCGGGATATTTTGCGTGCTCTACCTCATCGGCGGCGGAGTAAAAAAGTCTATTTTTGCCTTTGCTAGATTTTGCCATACAGCATCCTTTATCTTGCCAAACGAATATGTCTATTTACTGAAACGAACTCTGAAGCACCTTCCTATGCGATTTACCAACTCACCAATTGCCTCAAAAAACCAGAGACCGAGTTCATTTTTGCTCCACATACCACTGGTACAACGCCTTTTTTTTCACGCCCGTTATTTCCTCCGCAAGCGCACTGGCTTTTTTCGGCGGTAATTCAGCCGCTAGTAACGCCATAATCCGGGTCGACTCTGTATCCAGCGAGGCGGCTTCCGACTTTGGTGCGCCCTGCACCAGCAATACAATTTCACCGCGCT
>NZ_JBHSWW010000628.1:0-628 GCF_042661865.1 Halorubrum tibetense | reverse complement strand
CGGCGATGCTCGTGATCGGTGCCGGAACGGGCGTCCACAAGACCGTCGCGGTGCGGTTGCTCGCGCGCGCCTACCCGGTTCGGACCGGTCGGACCCTCGGCGTCCACGACACGTTCGGGGCGCTGAGCGGGGTGGTCGCACCCGCGGCGGTCGTCGTCTTCCTCTCCGCGCCCCCCTCCCTCGCGTTTCTCCTCGATCGGGTTCCCGGGGCGTCTTGGCGCGGGCTGTTCGTAGTGATCGCGGGCGCGGCGTTCCTCCTCGCCGTCCTGTTCCTCGTCCGGGGGCCCTCCCGGCTGCCGGACGGGGCGGCCGACGGCGACGACGGGGGGTCGGAGCCCGGCGTCACGGAGTATCTGGCGCTGTTTCGGGACCGGCGGTTCACCGCCTTCGTCGCCGTGACGGTCGGGTTCTCGTTCGCGCACAACGGGCTCATCGCGTTCCTCCCGTTGTACCTCTCGCGGGAGGCCGGGCTGACGGCGGCGACGGCGAGCCTACTGTACTCGGTCGTCTTCGCGGTGACGTTCGTCCAGCTGGTCACGGGCGAGCTGTCGGACCGGGTCGGCCGCTACCCGGTGATGGTCGGGACGCTCGGGGTGGCGGCCGTCGCGCTCCTCGCGCTCGTGCTCGC
>NZ_JBHSWW010000627.1:0-631 GCF_042661865.1 Halorubrum tibetense | reverse complement strand
CAGCCAAGTCTCAACTCAGTCAATGCCATTTTTCAAACCCTCAGCCAATCTCTGGAAACAGGTATGGGCATGGGTTTTGGCGCACTGCTCGTGCCGACGGCAAATGGGCAATGGCTAGCTAAATTTCAATTTGACGATCAAGAGTCGCCGCCAATTGAGCAATTGCCCACTGCAAATCTTTTAATCAAATTAAGTGCTAAGCCGGCGGCAATTTTAGTTAACAGCGATAATCGCCCCGCTATCATCGATCAACTACCAACACACCTTGTGGAAAAATTGGGCGCGCGCGAGCTACTGCTTATATCGATCTTTCTAAACACTAAGCTGATTGCCATTCTACTGGCAGCAGAAACCGATTTGGCGCCGCCCAGAGTACAAACTTGTAAACGCCTCGCCCAAGCAACACAACAAGCGATTGCAAGGCTTGCCGTACAAGTTCAGCGGCAAAGCGCGATCAAACGCTGACCCTGACGCAACATTGATTTACAATAGGCCTTTTTCCGACCCGGAATCCCTATGTTGCCCTTAATCATTGAGCCGGCCCAACTTGAACAAGAACTGAGCAACCCCAAGCTCCTGCTGATCGATTTGTGCAATGAGCAAACCTATCGCGCTGGGCATATCCCCAACG
>NZ_JBHSWW010000626.1:0-631 GCF_042661865.1 Halorubrum tibetense | reverse complement strand
GGTACTCACAACGGCAAGTTGCGGCTGGCGCTCAATGCAATTACGCTAACGTAAAATACATCGGCGCTTAGACCTTAGCCGCTTTTCGGAAACATAACACCTATGACCCTATTGCCGGTTTGTTGGCCGCGTGCCAGCGCGCCACTCTCCACCGCGCTTTTCATCAGCTGCGTGAGCGTAACATTGTCCGGCGAGGCGAGCCCAGCGCCCGAGGCTGCTCGCGAAAACCTTGAGCTAATGCTCTACGCCGGCGGTGGCAAACAACCACACACGGAACATCAAAAAAATACTGCGGTTGGTATCGACCTGCATGTCTATCGCCACATTTTTACGGAAAAACAAAGCTTATTTATTGGTACTGGGGTGGCACAACTAACCAGTAATACCGACGAACACAAGCGCATGCTTGCATTTTCGATCTACCCACAACTCAACTTAGCACTTCCGAAACTCGGCAATAGCCAGCCGTATTTTTATGTGCGCACTTTAGGCCCTACCTATTTGAGCGAAACCCAATTAGGTGAGCGAAGACAGGCCAATCACTTTGTCTTTCAATCACAGTTAGGGCTCGGTATTTACTTTGGCACGGGCAACCGCTGGCTGGCTAATATTGCCTACCGGCACTACTCCA
>NZ_JBHSWW010000625.1:0-632 GCF_042661865.1 Halorubrum tibetense | reverse complement strand
GTAACCAACTCGAATAGTTAACTAAATTAGGGAAGGCTCCAACATCAGTTAAGCTCGGGACCTTATCCACTCAATCAAAGCGACACGAATCAACGAAGTCTGGTCACAAAACACCGTGAGAGGCCATAAAATCACTTTTTCAAAGGATCAAACAAAATTTCGTGAAGCTGGGTTCTCGAAACCCATTCTTGATCTAAAAAGCGCTTTGATTTCATTATTTCGGGCACAATTACTGTATCAATAAATATATTTTCAGTTAAGCTTGGGGCAAGCTGCTCGCCTTTGCACGTCCAATTATGTCCATGATGTAAAGCAGCTAGCATAACGCTATAAGCCGGCTTCCAGAGCTCCAATTCAGGAAAAACCTTTTTCAACGCAAGGAAAATACTCAAGCCTGAAAAATCCAAATCACCCCAAAAAAATGTCTGCTCCTGTCCACCATCAAACCAACGTCTTTCAAAATCATCCAGCACTTCCCTAGACGTAGTAGAGGAATAACTTAGGGTAACGCTGCTTCTATTTCTAATTCGACTCGAAGATAGTTTAAACCCCTCACAATAAATGACATGAAACGGTGCACCTAATTCAGACAATAGAATAAAGCTATCTAGGTTTTCAACAAAAATCCAAGG
>NZ_JBHSWW010000624.1:0-633 GCF_042661865.1 Halorubrum tibetense | reverse complement strand
TTACTAATTGCATTTGCGGTGTTTAGTTTAGGTCTACCTTGTTTTGCTGCTGTTGGTAGTGGTGATTTCAGCATCTTAAAAGTTGAAGCAACGGATACTTTTTTTACTCTCTACCCTACTTCTGGATCAGTGCAAAATGATGGCTGCGAGGACGGCAGTAAGGTTGTATTTTGGCGAACGGATTTTCCTACTGGGTATGATTCTGCGCTAAGTATTGCCCTTGCAGCACATATGGGTAACAGGAAAGTAAGCATGTGGCTCGACAGTTGTAAAGTCGGGCCTTGGGGGAAGCGCCTGCCGATCCCTAGATCAATTGTTGTTATTGGAAATTGAGTTCAAAATTATTAAGGAGTTCTCGTGAAACAATTCGCGTTTAAAAAGCGCTTTTTCGTAGTTCTTGCGCTTTCATTCTACTGCAGCGTATCTTCTGCGGCTCCAAATTGGTATGTGGGTCAGGTAAGCCGAGTCGCCTTAGGCGCGCCAGATGGTAGCTTTATTGTCACCTTGAAATCCTCTGCGCTTGATAATTGCCAGCATAAATATGCTTACTTTAACGTTAGTCAAATAGGCGCCGAACAAACAAAAGCCGCCTACACGATGGCGCTAACCAGCTTGTCGACTGGGTTAGATATG
>NZ_JBHSWW010000623.1:0-634 GCF_042661865.1 Halorubrum tibetense | reverse complement strand
GCGGTGTATGTCATTGTTGAGCAAAAACGCATGTGGTTGTTGGCAATGATTCTTATGGTGCCAACGTTGGCAACACTTTGGTTAGATCATTTTAGCAATCATAATCGCCTAGCTTTCTACATTGATAATTTAACCACTATTGCGTTTTTAGGTTTCATTAGTTATCACCTGTTGCGCACCATTTTGTTGAGCAAAAATGTAACTGCCAACATTATCTATGCCTCCATGTGTCTTTATCTGCTAATTGGTTTGATTTGGGCGGCGATATTTTCCAATATTAATTTATTTTACGATGGCGCTTTTCTATTTAATGCAGCGTCGGGGCAGCAGGGACTAAAGGTGGAGGAGCAGATGATGGGTGTCTTTACCTATTATAGCTTTGTCACCCTTTCTACTTTGGGCTATGGCGACATTGTTCCCACCCATAAAGTGGCGCAAAGCTGGGCGGCGGTTGAGGCCATGGTTGGTCAATTTTACATTGCCATTATCATGGCGCGTCTCGTTAGTCTGCACGCCACTGCGCACGCGACAAAAAAACACTAATGGGCTATTTGGCCTGATCTACGTTAAATGCTTCAAACTATCGGCGTGTTGTTCCCAGTGTTGTCCGTCGAACGCTTCGATCTTTACCTCT
>NZ_JBHSWW010000622.1:0-634 GCF_042661865.1 Halorubrum tibetense | reverse complement strand
TTTCTCGGCGATGCGCGCCGCTAGCTCAGCTTTGGCTTGCGACAATTGCGCTTTATAGGTGTCTTGGTTAATTTCGAATAAGACTTGATCTTTTGCGACAAAGCCACCTTCTTGGACATTGGTTTTTTCTAGCGTGCCTTCAACCCGCGCGATCAACTGTACTTCGGAATAAGCTTCCGTACGCGCAACAAATTCTCTGCTGCCGCCAATGTCCTGTGCAGACACAACCACCACTGACACGGCCGGCGGCGGTGCTTTTGGTGGTTCTGCTTTTTGTCCGCATGCGGTTAGCATTAAAGCGGCTGAGGCCGACAACCAAAGGCTGCGGTGGAGTGACGATAGAAGGGTCATGATTGCGTCCTTGTCTTTATGTTATTGGGTATTAATTGATAATTTTTACGACGCTGGTGTCAGGGTCGCGGGTTTTTTGGGCCGAGTGAAGTTGATCGAGGTAGTCTTGCCAGCGCTGTGGGTACTGGCTGGCAAGTTCAAATAAATAGGGCCAAGTGTAGAGACCGGAATCGTGACCATCACTGAACACCAGTTTGAGCGCATAGCTGCCAACCGGTTCAACGTTGTGGAGAACAACATTGCGTTTCCCAAATTGCAGCGTTGCCTGGCCTGGGCCATGGCC
>NZ_JBHSWW010000621.1:0-635 GCF_042661865.1 Halorubrum tibetense | reverse complement strand
CGCAATAAGCATCCGGGCCAGAAAAATAATTTGGATGCCTTATGTAAGCGTTATGGCGTAGATAATTCGCAGCGTGATTTGCATGGGGCATTGCTTGATGCCGAAATCTTAGCTGACGTCTATTTGTTAATGACAGGCGGTCAGGAGGCTTTGAGTTTCGCAGCGGCAAATGAGCAAAAGCAGCAAGGCGGTAGCGAAGGTATTCGCCGTTTGTCAGCAGCTAGATCACCTTTGCCGGTAATCCTGGCGGCACAAGATGAATTGGATGTGCACCATAAAAAATTAGAAAAGTTGCAAAAGGCCAGTGGTGCCTGTGTGTGGCTGCAAGCCGGTGACTGATTTTTTTTCATTGCTTGCCGATGAGCAGGATTTTGTTGTCGTCAATAAGGCCCCGAACGTTAATTTTCATACTGAATCTGGCGAGTTGGGCATCGTTGAGCTGGTGCGGGAATATATGGGCACTAACCTATGGCCTGTGCATCGGCTAGATAAAATGACCTCGGGTTTGTTATTGCTCGCCAAATCGGCTCAGGCTGCGTCGTCGTTTGGCCAGCTATTTGAGCAGCGCGCTATTGAAAAATATTATCTGGCTATCTGCGCCGGAAAGCCGAAAAAAAAACAAGGTTTAGTGAAGG
>NZ_JBHSWW010000620.1:0-636 GCF_042661865.1 Halorubrum tibetense | reverse complement strand
ACGGCCTACGAAGAGCCGAAACCCTCTGCCAGCGACGACTAACTGGTATTCCCCATGCGTGGGAAGCCTCGCCGTTTACGGCGAGGAGGATGTCACCCCCGTTCCAGTCGCCGTCCTCATCCCCGGTCCCATCCACCCGTTCGACCGCTCCGTTACACGACCCGCAGCGGGTCGGCTCGGCTGCGAGCGACACCGGATATCCGGCGTCCGCGACCTCGCGGAGCTGGTCGAGGACGTCGCGCTCGGTGAGCAATACCGCGTCGGCGGCCCGGGCCGCGAGCTCGCGGTCACGGGTGATCAGGACCCGATCTTCGGCGGCCGCGAGCGACCGAAGCCGGTCGTCCGCTTCCGCCCCCCGGTCGAGCGCGTAGGCGGCGTCGTACCCACACATCCGGAGATACGTCGCGAGCGACCCGCACATGGCGTCGAGGAGAACGCGTGGCGGGTCGGCGTCGCGGTCGGTGCCCGGAGTACCCGGCATCTACCCGAGGAACTCGCGGATCGTCGAAACTGACCACGCGTTCAGCACGTCTGCGCGCTCGGCCCAGCCGCGCCGGGCGGTGTGGACCCCGTAGCGGGCGTTATCGAGCTCGCGCGGCGAGTGGGCGTCCGTGTTCACGGCGATCGTCGCGCCGG
>NZ_JBHSWW010000619.1:0-645 GCF_042661865.1 Halorubrum tibetense | reverse complement strand
TCTCAACCGGCATCTCCGACGCTGTCTTTACGTTGCGCACAAAACGCAGGTAACTCGACTCATCGACATTGAACTCGGCAAACAATTTGTCGTTAGCTACGATGGTCGCCAGAATCGGAGCACTGGCGCCGGCATCCACCAAATTGCCCCGCGTCAATTCGGCGCGACTGATTCGACCCGAAATAGGCGCCTTAATTTGTGCGTACTCGAGATTAAGTGCAGCTTGATCCAGCTCCGCCTGCGCCTGCAACACCGCAGCATCTGAAACCTGCTGATTAGATAGGGCCGTGTCGTACACACTTTGTGCGACTAATTTTTTCTCGATCAACTGACTTACGCGCGCCAATTCATCCCCTGCTAAGCGAGCGCGACTTTGTGCCGTGGTTAACTGCGCCTTGGCTTGCTGAACCTGCGCTTGGTGCGGTCGCAAATCAATCACGAACAATGACTGCCCCTGCTTAACCAAATCACCTTCGGCAAACAGCACTTTCTCAATGCGGCCACTCACCTGAGGCTTTATGTGAACACTTTGCACCGGCGCCAGACGGCCAGAATAGCTGACCCAAGCGCGCACGGCCTCGGGCTGTAGCTCCAACAATTCAACGTGGGGCGGTGGTGGCGCCATGGGTTGCTCAGCAACACTTG
>NZ_JBHSWW010000618.1:0-646 GCF_042661865.1 Halorubrum tibetense | reverse complement strand
CGAGCCTTCGCGTTCTACCCCGCGCTCGCGCTCGCGGCCCTGCTCCCGCTCGGCGCGGTGACCCCCTTGTTTCCGGTCGAAGTTGGCGTCGCGACGTTCGCGCTCGGTACACTCGTCGTCGGGATGGCACACGGCGCGGTCGACCATCTCGTCCCGTTGCGGGCGGCGTTCGGAGTGTCGCTCCGCCGGTCGCTCGTCGCCGTCTCCGTCGTCTACGCGGTTCTCGGCGGCGCGGTCGTCGCCGGGTTCTTCCTCGCGCCGGTCGCCGCGTTCGTCGGGTTCATCGTCCTCACGTGGCTCCATTGGGGGCAGGGCGACGTCGCTGCACTCGCCGTCGCCGGTGTCGAGCACCTGCGGACGCCGTGGGAGCGGGCGCTGACGCTCGTCGTCCGCGGCGGCCTCCCGATGGGCGTTCCACTCCTCTCACACCCCGGGGAGTACCGGCTGGTCGCGGAGTGGATCGTTGGGCTGTTCGTCGCCGACGCGGCTGCCGCGGTCGCCCCCGTGTTCACGTCCGACGTTCGGATCGCGGTCGGCGTCGCGATGGTGAGCGCGACTACGGTGTCGCTCACGCTCGGGGCGTGGCGGGTCCGCAAGGGAGCCACCCGCCGCGGCTGGCTCCGCGACGTCGGCGAGACGCTCACGC
>NZ_JBHSWW010000617.1:0-648 GCF_042661865.1 Halorubrum tibetense | reverse complement strand
GAGCGCGCCGCTCACCGGGTCGCCGATCGCGAGCATCCACATCGCGGGTACCGCCAGCGTCGGCGTCGCCAGCGATGTCGTCGCCGCCAGCGCCACGCCCGCCATGCTCACCTGATACAGCGCGTAGCCGGCGACGCCGTCTGCTTCGTACTCGCGCACCAACGCCGTGTACAGCGGCGACAGCGGGCCGGCGTTACCCGAGAGCCGGAGGAGTTCGAGCAGGCCGACGACCGCCACGCCCGCGAGGAGGACCCCGGTCGTCTCGCCCCACGAGAGCCAGCCCAGCAGGTGCGGGACGGGGTAGAGCGCCCCGCCCATGTGGACCAGCCGGCGCTCGAACTCGACGCGCTCGCGCCACGCCGCCGCCGGGAGCGTCACGTCAGCTCGTCTCCACGTCCGTCTCGACCGTCCCGTACCGATCGATCAGGTCGCCGAAGGAGCCGCCCGCCCGCAGCCCGGCCAGCGTCTCGGCGAGCTCGTCGACCGGGACCCGGACCTGTTCGGCGGAGTCGCGCTCGCGGACCGTAACCGTCTCCGGCCCGTCGCCCTCGATCCCGTCGCGGTCGACGGTGACACAGAACGGGGTCCCCACCTCGTCCTGCCGCCGGTAGCGACGCCCGATCGAGCCGGAGTCGTCGTACGCGACCG
>NZ_JBHSWW010000616.1:0-649 GCF_042661865.1 Halorubrum tibetense | reverse complement strand
GAAAAAGCTGCACAAAATTGGGCTGATCCAAAGACAGGTTTATCTAAATTTCACTGGAGTCGGGGCATGGGTTGGTACGCCATGGCTCTGGTCGATATGTTAGAAATATTGCCTGAAGATCAAGCTGAATTGCGTGCTATTTTGCAGCGTCAATTAACCGAGTTAGCCGTCGTCTTGGTGCGCTATCAGGATGACTCTGGCGTGTGGTATCAGATTACTGATATGCCGGATGCCACGGGTAATTATTTAGAGGCATCGGGCTCATCAATGTTTGTCTATGCCTTGGCGAAGGGGATTAATCTAGGTTTGTTACCAGAGACTTATAAAGTCGCCATGATGAATGGTTACCAAGGTATTGTGCGGGAGTTTGTCAGTCTCGATCCCGATGGCGATGTGCATTTAAACGGTATTTGTCAGGTTGCCGGTCTCGGATTCGGTCGCGATGGCAGCTACCGCTATTACCAGAGCGAGCCCATTGTTGCCGATGATATCAAGGGCTTGACGCCTTTCATTATGGCGAGTGTACAAATTAGCAAGTTACTTTCGAGGTAGAAAAATGTCTAGCATGTCCTGTGATGAACGCTTTGCGGTCCATCAAGATGATTATAAGTCTTACGATATGGCGAAATTACGTCGCCATTTTTTAGTT
>NZ_JBHSWW010000615.1:0-651 GCF_042661865.1 Halorubrum tibetense | reverse complement strand
GCCGGCCGCGATCGCCTCTTCCAGACAGCGCTCCACGAGCGGCGTCCCGGCGACCGGGAGCATCGGCTTCGGCGTCCGCGCCGTCAGCGGACGCATTCGGGTCCCTTCGCCGGCCGCGAGCACGACGGTTTGCATACCGGACCGACAGCCGACGGGCGGAAAGGTATTACGCCGACGGACGACGGACCCGTCTCAGGCCCCGCTCGAACCGGCGTCGGTATCGTTCCCTTCGTCGCCGCCGACCGCGCTCTCGACGAGCCCGACCGCGTCCTCAACGATCCCGACCGCGCGGTCAAACAGCGCGTCGGCCGCCGTCTCCGCCCTCGCCTCCGCGGTGACTCGGACGAGCGACTCGGTGCCGGACGGCCGGATCAGGAACCAGCCGTCGTCGGTGTCCACCCGCAGCCCGTCCAGCGTGGAGACCTCGTCGTAGGCGTCGCCGACGGCGGTTTCGACGCGCTCCATCACGGCCGCCTTGGCGTCGACCCGGATCGCCGTTCGTCGGATCGGATACCGGTCGATCCGGGAGAGCCGCGTGGAGAGCGGCTCCGTCGCGACGAGCGCGGCCAGCCGGACCGCCGCGAGCGGCCCGTCGGGACACAGGGTCTCCTCGGGGAAGATCCACGCGCCGGACGGCTCGCCGCCGAACGC
>NZ_JBHSWW010000614.1:0-655 GCF_042661865.1 Halorubrum tibetense | reverse complement strand
TAACTAGCTTGTCGAAAACGGCCTAGTCTTGACCTGCGTTGATAGCGGAGTTTCCGCCAGACTTGTTTAAGCTTGTATGCGCCGCTTGCTAAGTTCTTAAAACGAGTCTCAAACCGTGTGGCACTATGTATCCAATGCTTCGCGCCTATGTGGGACCGATTCTAGATCGGCGCTAATGCCGGGGCGATGGCACCGTATTTATTGGCACGCTTAGCTCTGTTGATTCGGCGCTGAGCACTAGTGCCATCAACTTGTACTAGAGTTTTTCTATCTTTGCGCGGTTTGGTCATCCCTGACCACCATTTACGATTATGTATATTTACGCGCTTAGCTTAACGTGTCGCCCACCGCTAACACGTTTAAAGTGCGGTGTGATTGATTTTTTACAATTGGTTAATAAAAAATCCATTACTTTTTCCGTGTATTTAACGGCGGCATTAGACAGCCAAGGTTTTCTAGCGTTTGGCTCAGGGCTGAAATGACGTGCAGCGGCGCTTAAACCAGCCTGTACGCTTTTGGTAGTTTAAAGGACAGTTTTCTTTACATTCTGAACCCAATTCTTGAATTGATTCAGCGTCTTTAAATTGAGCAATAGTTTCTCCATCGACTACATGTTTGTAACCGGGCTCAGAAGAGGTAACGAGAAAATAATTAT
>NZ_JBHSWW010000613.1:0-655 GCF_042661865.1 Halorubrum tibetense | reverse complement strand
CGACTTATTTAAATCGTAAACCCGAACGGCGATAATGTCGCTGTCGGTGACCGAGGTATGCACTACAGACTGAAGCAGCAGCCGATTGTGCATTGACTGGTAGGTGAGCTGAGCGAAGAGCCGGCTGAGGTGGTAGCCACGCTCTAGCGATATCTTAGAGAGCTGAGTCAAGTAAAGGGCTGCGAGTAATGCTGTTAAAATAAGCGTTATTCCAGCGATAGGCAGTAACGCAAGCTTGAGGGATCGGCCTTTGATTGCGTTGTTGTGATTGAGGTTGTTGGGCATTTCACCATCCAATTTGGTACCGGTTTAACCATACCATAATCGGCTGTAGAATAGCGCCCTCTGGCTGATTCGAACAGTCTGGAAATGGCCATTTTTTACTGAAGGTTTTTATATGACGTCGCCTCAAAATCTTAAGTCTATGCCGTCGATGGAAACGCTTGTGGGTAAAACCCCCCTTGTTAGGTTGCAGCGGATGGCAGTTGATAGATCTAGCGTTGTACTGGCGAAGTTAGAGGGCACCAATCCTGCAGGTTCGGTCAAAGATCGTCCGGCTTTATCCATGATTCAACGCGCTGAGATGCGCGGCGATATTAAGCCGGGAGACAGGCTTGTCGAGGCTACTAGCGGCAATACCGGTATTGCGCTTGCC
>NZ_JBHSWW010000612.1:0-657 GCF_042661865.1 Halorubrum tibetense | reverse complement strand
GTTGATTTCGAGAATATCGAGGTTCTGACGCCGAATGAGGTACAACAACAGATCGAGCGGGCCCTCGAAGGCCTCCAAGATAACTTCCAGTGCATCTGGCGGTATGTAGAGGTCTTTGGGTAAATCGGTATAGGCCTTACCCTGAACAATGGCCCAAGGCATCTCGGTTTGATCTGGGTGAGTACTGGCAGTCGCTTGATCGGCGAGGTCTATGCTCGCGGCATCTTGATCAGCGGGGGCAGATTCTTCTGGCGTGGCGTCAGGCGATGGCTGAGCCGCCTCGACGTCGGCGCCGATAAGCTCGGCGCTTACGGCCTCATCGCTCGTAACCTCAGCAGGTTCAATCTCGGATGGAATGTCAACTTCCTGATTCACTGTGTCATCACTCTCAGCACGGTTTGCTGTCTCAGCAGGCTTGGTGGGTAAAAGGGGCTCATTATGAAGCCGGTTTGGCGCTACTGCAATGAATAATCCTTGCGGCGACCAAGGCTATGACCGCCATTGGCCTCGCCTTGCGCTGGTGGCGATAAGGCGCCAGCTGAGCTGACGCAGGAGCCGCCTTAGGCCGGCTCGAATGGGCTGAAATCGCCAATGCCCTGCCGCACCAACGCGGGTACATCGCCGGTGAGGTCGATCACGGTGGTGACCTCTAGGCCG
>NZ_JBHSWW010000611.1:0-658 GCF_042661865.1 Halorubrum tibetense | reverse complement strand
CGTACGACGTCGACGGGACCCCGTACGACGCCGATGGAACCCCATACGACGCCGACGGGGTCGAGCCACCGGACGGGAGCCGGCCGGATGACGCCGCGAGGGCCGACGACACGCGAAACGACGCCACGGACGACGACCGCCCCGCCCGAACCGACGGCGGTTTATAAACTCAGACCGTTGGGTATGGTATGTTTGAGCGTCTCACCTCCGATCTCGGCGTGTACGCCCTTTCGGGGCTCTTCTCGCTCGTCGTGTTCGCCGTCGCGCTCGCGGTCCTCGCACGAACGCTCCCGGGCGGACTGGGGACTCGTCAGACCGGCGGCTTGGTCGTCGGGTATCTCCTGTTCGTCGGCGTGTACACGGCGGCGTGGTACATTTATACGGGAATCGACACCCGAGAGGACGCCTGAACGGATCCCGGGCCTCGAGGTCGTGATCGGTCTCCGGGTCGCCCGTGGGGAACGGTTTTCACGCCGCCGAGCGAGGGGTCGCGTATGACGTGGGAGACGGTCACCCTCGATATCGACGATGACGTCGCGACGCTCACGATCGACCGGCCGGAGTCGCTCAACGCGCTCACGGTGGAGACGCTGGAGGCGATGGAGGCGGCGCTCGCCGACGCGGCCGACGCGGGGGTCCGTGCGCTCGTGCTCGCCGG
>NZ_JBHSWW010000610.1:0-660 GCF_042661865.1 Halorubrum tibetense | reverse complement strand
GAAATTTTTTGGTGCACCAACGCCCATGCGGCGCCTTGGTTTGCCGATAGCGGCTTAGCACTCGATCGACAGGGCTTTATTGAGGTGAATGAACACCTGCAGTCCAGCAGCCACAGCGACGTGTTTGTCGCCGGCGATGCCGCTGCACTCATGGGCCAACCGCGACCCAAAGCTGGGGTCTTCGCGGTGCGGCAAGCATCGGTGCTATTTGACAACCTGATGGCGACGTTGCTCAAGCAACCCCTGCGCGCCTATCGCGCCCAAACCAGCTTTTTAAGCATCTTGTCGCTCGGCGACGGCACTGCTATGGCGACTCGCGCCAATGGCATGATGCCAACGCTCAGCGGGCGCTGGGTTTGGCGCTGGAAAGACCGTATAGATCGCAGCTTTATGGCCCTGTTTAGCGGCCTCGAACCTCGTCTCGAACCCATGTCTGGCGCGCCCCAGACGTCGCTCGCACCGGCGCTATTGAGCCAAATGGGAAGCGAAACTACACCGGCGATGAGCCAGTTGGCCATGCGCTGCGGTGGCTGCGGCGCCAAGGTGGGTGCCGACATTTTGTCAAAGGTGGTGGCTGAACTTGACACCGTGAAGCGACCCGAGGTGGTGATCGGGCTCGACGATCCAGACGACGCCGCCGCGATCCGCTTTAATGCCGAC
>NZ_JBHSWW010000609.1:0-661 GCF_042661865.1 Halorubrum tibetense | reverse complement strand
CTGCGCTGCCGGCCGAATCACACCCTCCACGCCTGCCAAAACCCTTGACCCCTGCGCAAGGGGATATTTTAAAGGCGTTAAAAAGTATTGCCCTCGACGTGGCGCAAGCGCAGGCTATTACCTCAGAAATTATCGTTCGGAAGAAAGATTTGGAGCAACTCACCCGCAGCGTTTTGGCCGGCGAGGTGGCTCTGCCCGCAAGTTTGCAAGGCTGGCGCTATGAAGTTGTCGGCAAGCTAATGGAAGTAAAGGCCCAGGAATTGGCTGTTCAATTCGACTGCGAGAACCCAATATGACTGACGCCCTAAAAAACTTGTGTGAAGTGTATAAAAGCCCGAAAGACAGCGACATGTTTTTATATGTTCGCAAGACCGTTGGTTTATCTCGTGTGCCAGAGGCACTGCTGGAAAAATTTGGCAAGCCGGTATTGGCCATGACTTTACTCTTAAAAGATGGTCGAAAATTGGCGCGGGTTGATGTGGAGAAAGTGAAGTTGGCACTGGATGCTAACGGCTTCTTTTTACAACTGCCGCCGCCGAAGGATGACTATATGACAGACGTCAACAAGCATAATTCAAAGTTGGTATAAGTTATGGCTTGGGCTCGAGATTACTGGCGAGAAACGCCGCTGGCAGAGATGACGGCCTACCAGTGGGAAGCC
>NZ_JBHSWW010000608.1:0-661 GCF_042661865.1 Halorubrum tibetense | reverse complement strand
GTGAGCAGTGAGGGGTCTTTCATCAGCGGTGAATCTTTTTTACCTAAGTCACCGGAAAAAACCACGCGTTTTTGCTGGCCGCGTTCATTGATATCTAATTGCACAATGGCTGAACCAAGGATGTGACCCGCGTCATGCAGTGTGACGGACAGGTGGGACTTTATTTCTGTTGCTTGGCCATAGGCAATGCCTCGGCATAGGCCGAGTACCGTTTTCACGTCGTCTAGGCTATAGAGTGCTTCTACCGTCGGTTGGCCACGGCGTTCGCGCTTGATGTTTTCTCTTTCGAGATCGCGCATGTACAACCCCGCTGCATCGTCTAGCATAATTTCCAGCAGCTCAGCCGTTGCTTTGGTGCAGTAAATCGGGCTGTTAAAGCCTGCGTGCACAAGCATGGGCAGCAGGCCTGAGTGATCGAGATGGGCGTGGGACAGTACCAACGCGTCTATTTCTGAGGGCTCAAACAGAAACTGTTCCGTTGGCAGCCTCTCAATAGCGTCGCCGCCTTGATGCATGCCGCAGTCTAGCAATATGTTGCCGGCGCCAGGTACGGATACTAAGTGGCATGAGCCAGTGACTTCCTGTGCTGCGCCTAAGAATTTGATGGTAGCCATAGTGATTCCTGTTGTGATGGGAGCTACGTTTAGTAAAACCTGTTTCA
>NZ_JBHSWW010000607.1:0-662 GCF_042661865.1 Halorubrum tibetense | reverse complement strand
AGATCGCGAGGACGAAGTCGCGCAGCAGCATAACTACAGCTATGAGGGCGTTAACCTACGCGCGCGCTGGTCGCATAAATTCACCCTGCTGGGCTTTGAGAGTCAAACACAACTCGGCTGGCGCTACTCGGATAGAGATTACCAAGGCCCAGGTTTAGAGCCGCGCGCGAATGCCTTTGGTGAAACGGAAGCGCTGCCTAATCGCGCCGATCGCCAGCAGCACTGGGAAGCAAAATGGATTGTTGGACTTAACGATTATGTGAGCTTGGCTGCAAAAATTGATTACGCTGATTACCGGTCAAACTTAGACAGCGCCAGCTATCAGGAAACCGTGAGTGCCGTTCAGCTGCAAACACGTTTTTAAATGTAATCGCCCAATAAAACAACGAGGTAAAAAAGTCGGTGTACACGGGTGAGGGCAGCATCGACGATTACGTGTATACCTTGGTTGATTACGACAACCTCGATTTAGAAGCGGGCACTTGGCAAGTGTTTGACTCGGTAAGTGGCTCGGGCGAAGTAAGGCAAGGTAGTGGCAACGTTCGTACCTTGGTAACCGGTACTTACGAAACCTTGGAAGTTGATTCGAACGCTTTCGAAGTGAATTTCAAGCGCGAGTTAGAGTTGCCCGTACTACCTAATGTGCAATTTGGCTACCAGAT
>NZ_JBHSWW010000606.1:0-666 GCF_042661865.1 Halorubrum tibetense | reverse complement strand
GTCCCGCTCGTCGCCGTGACCGCCGACCGGCTCGGTCGGCCCTACGTCATCGCGCGCAAGCAGGCCAAGGAGTACGGCACCGGAAACCGGATCGAGGGGCGGCTGGAGGCGGGCGAGGAAGTCGTCGTCCTGGAAGACATCGCGACGACCGGCCAGTCGGCCGTCGACGCGGTCGAAGCGCTCCGCGAAGCGGGCGCGGTCGTCGACCGCGTGCTCGTCGTCGTCGACCGAGAGGAGGGCGCGACGGAGCGGTTGGCCGAACACGATATCGAGCTGGAGTCGCTGTTGACGGCGTCGGCGCTGCTCGCGGACCGGGATACGGACGCGTAGGTGGGCCGCATGGGTCCGCCGCACGTGGGGCCCGATATCCGCTCTTGATCGACTGTGTCGCATCCGCTCTTTGCCGGCCGTGTTGCTCGTGACTACCTTTCTCCGATCGACCGCTCGCGCCCGTATACGGCCTGAGCCCGCTCACGCCTCCGGCGATTCCACCGTCGGGACGGCGACGCGGTCGAGGACGTTGGCGATCACGTCCCGCTTGTCCACGTCGTCGACGGTCGCGTCCGGTGTCAACACCAGCCGATGCGCGAGCGTCGGCTCCGCCACCCGCTTCACGTCGTCGGGAGTGACGAACGGGCGGCCGTCGAGCGCCGCGGCCGCGCGGGC
>NZ_JBHSWW010000605.1:0-668 GCF_042661865.1 Halorubrum tibetense | reverse complement strand
GTCGGCGAGTCACCGAATCTTCTCAACTCCGGAGAGATGGACGACGACTTCTACAGCGACCTCTGGGAGACGATTACCGCTGGTGACACGTGGCACGAGGAGATTACCAACCAACGCAGCGACGGCTCGCAATACGTCGCCGATCAGACGATCGCACCGATCGTCGCAGACGGCGAGCCGAGAGCGTTTGTCGCCGTCCAGACCGATATCACCGAGCGTAAAGAACTCGAAGGTCGGCTCTCGCTGTACCGCGATATCATCGAACGGCTTGAGGATCCGATTATGATCCAGGCCTGTGAGGGGGAGTTTCGGCTGGTTAATGACGCGCTGTGTTCGTTCGCCGGGCTGTCGAGAGATGAACTGCTCGGCGACGGCGAATACGCGTTTATGGACGAAGAAACTGCCACGACGATCGCCCGACAGAAACAGCGTGTGATTGAGACCGAACAGCCGGTCGAATACAGCGTTGAGCCGACGTTCAAGCACAGCGACAGAGAGGCGATCTTCTATACGAGTCGGTACCCCTACTACGAGGACGGAGAGATCGCGGGGACGCTGGCGATCTGCCGGAACGTGACTGATCTCGAAGAACGGACCCGACAGCTCCACGTACTTGATAACATCCTGCGGCACAATATCCGCAACGAGCTGAACGTGATCCATGGTCG
>NZ_JBHSWW010000604.1:0-675 GCF_042661865.1 Halorubrum tibetense | reverse complement strand
GCGTAATCGCTGTAACACCAAACCGAGCGCCCGATCGCGGCGCTATGATATTATCCTACCCGCTATTGAATACTCACCCATCAGGCGTTCTAGCCGATTGGCTCCAAGGAATTAACACCCACTAGGAAGTTAGGTAATGTCTATCAGTAAAGGTCAAATTATTGCGCTCGTTTCAGTGCTTGTACTCTGCGTATTTGGTATGTCCAGTTGCTATACCGTGGAAGAAGGCCACGTCGGTATCGTTAAGCGTTTTTCGGAGGCCAAAGAGCAAACCAGCCCAGGTTTACACGCCAAGGTACCCTTTGTCGACACAGTAGAAGAAATCGAAATTCGCACGCGCAAAAATGTTGAACAGATGCCAAGCTCTTCGAAAGAGCAAATGCCATTGACCGCCGAGGTATCGCTCAACTGGACAGTACACCGCGATAGCGCTCTGGACCTGTATAAAAAATATGGCGGTCTAGACCAATTCGAATCGCGTATTCTCGATCCACGATTTAGAGCCGCAACTAAAGATGTGCTGCCACACTATACCGCCGAGCAGCTGATCCAAGACCGCAGTCGTGCGGTGACCGAGATAGAAGCCGCGCTCACTAAAGACCTTGATGGATACCCAGTAAAAATTGACTCAGTACAAATCGAAAACATCATTTTGCCCGCGCAATATTTGATATC
>NZ_JBHSWW010000603.1:0-676 GCF_042661865.1 Halorubrum tibetense | reverse complement strand
CGGGGCGGCGATCCGCGAGCGAGTCGAGGGGGTCGCCGACGGACTCCACCGGGACCTCGGCGTCGCGCTCGCGGGGGCGTTGACGCTGTTGTTCGTGTTTCGGACGTTCACGGTCACGCGAGTGTTCCGCGAGGATCGGGTGCTGCTTCCGGGCAACGACCCGTACCACTACCTCACCTGGGTCGACCGGCTGGCGGCGGCCGACGTCGGGCGACTCGACTTCGCCGGGATCGCGGAGGTGCTGGGCGGGCGGGCGAGCGGCGAACCGCTCACGTACACGCTCGGCTGGTGGGCGACGGGGCTGGTCGGCGTCGACGGGGAAGGGACGGCGGCAGTCGTCGCGTGGCTCCCCGTGGTCGCCGCGCTCGTCGTCGGCATCGGCGTCTACCTGATCGCGACGTGGACGACGAACGACGAGCGCATCGGGGTGGCGTCGGTGGTCGCGCTCGCGCTGTTGCCCGGACACGCGCTGTACTCCGGGATCGGCTTCTTCGACCATCACGCGGTCGACTACGTCTGGCTCACGCTCTCGATCGTCGGGGTGACGTGGCTCGCGCGGGACCACGAGACGCGCACCCCGGACACGCGGGTCGGTCACCTGACGTCGCCGGCGACGTGGGCGGTGGTCGGCCTGCTCGGCGTCGCGCTCGCGGGGGCGTTGACGCTGTTGTTCGTG
>NZ_JBHSWW010000602.1:0-677 GCF_042661865.1 Halorubrum tibetense | reverse complement strand
GGCCCGTGGTGGTACCTGGGCAACGGGTGGCTGAGCTGGCTGCTCAGTTGGGTTTTACGCAGATACTGGTTGCCGAAAATGCAACAGATAACGCCATGTGCGAGGCGCTAAAAAAGCAATTGGTGCAAAACAACTTAAATTTATAACGATTAGTAGAGGCCCTGCTGTGGTTCAAACTACCGACGATTCAAATGCAAAGCAATTAACGAACGAGCCGAAGGCACCCGATTTTGATGCCCTTGGTGGTTCTAAATCGGCATCGGGACAAGCACCCGCCGGTACAAAATTGCTGTGGTTGGCGCTGGTAGTGGTATTGGGTGGTTCGGCCGCGAGCAGTTATTGGCTATTCCAGCAGATAACCCAGCAACAGGAAAATCTGGCTTCTTTGGCCGGCGCCGCGCAAACGTTAGAGCGAGAAAACCAAAACTTACAACAAGAGTTCGCTCAAGGTTTAAACCAGTTCTCACAAGCTCAAACGAAAAGTCAGCAGCAGTTTGGCGAATTTGTCGGTAATGTGGAAGCGAAGCTGGCGGCACAATCCCAGCGCTTAGCACAAATGACATCGAATCACCGCGTGCAATATTTGTTGAGCGAAGCGCAGTTTTTGTTGCGTCAAGCTAATCAACGTTTGCATTTGGAAAAATCACCCAGCAATGCGATCGCCCTGTTTAAATTGG
>NZ_JBHSWW010000601.1:0-678 GCF_042661865.1 Halorubrum tibetense | reverse complement strand
CGCTATGCGTCGCAGATTTTTGAGGGGCGCAATCAACTGCGCAACCTCGGTGGTGCGCCGAATATGGTTATTCAGCTTATGCACCCGCTGACGGGTAATGAGGCCGCTATTGGCTTGAATTTGGCCGTGAATAAATCTCAAAGAGACGCGGCGTTGCGGGCGAAAGAAACCGGTGTGATTACGGTTGCTGGGCCGGTTAATTTGGCCCAAGGCGGGCAGGGATTTATTGGCCGTGTACCCGTATTTAGTCATAGTCCAGGCAATGATCGTGAGTTTTGGGGTTTAGTATCGGCAGTGATTGATCTGGAACGTTTTTATCGTGAAAGCGGAGTGTTTGATGCAAACATCGAAATAGCAATCAAAGGGCGCGACGGCACTGGTGCCGCAGGCGATCTTTTTTACGGGGCACCTGAATTATTGACTAAAAATCCCGTGCTGTTAAATGTCAAGCTACCCAATGGCTCCTGGCAGCTTGCCGCCGCGCCGCTTCAAGGTTGGACTGCCGTGCCGCCCAATAATTTTTGGTTGCGCATGCTGATGGCCATCACGATTTTAATGTTGTCGTTACCAATTTTGGCACTAATAGTAAACCAGCGGGCCCGCCAACAAGAGCAAGCGCGCTTGCGGAGTTTGTTTTTTCGCTCAAGTTTAGGTATCGCTCTTTGTGATAACAGTACC
>NZ_JBHSWW010000600.1:0-679 GCF_042661865.1 Halorubrum tibetense | reverse complement strand
GCTCCATCCAGCACATAAAGGCCTTCACTGGTCACCACAAAATCTGTCACTAGCGTTACTGAAAGATCTTCATAGCGATAGGCACTCGAACGATGTAAGGTTGCAATATCGACAGCAATGATGTGACCATTTACATAATCCGCGACCAATAGCCTTTCGCCCACTTCATCTAAACTAAAGCTTGTCACACTCCCTACAACCACACCGGTTCCAACACCTGCCCCTAATAGCTGGCGTTTAACTTCTGTCGTAGGGTCATAGGAATAAATTTCATTATTGGTACCATAATAAACAAGCCCATCTTCTGCCACAACTAAACCGCTGGCGCCCGCACCGTTACCGCCCTCAATATTAATGAGCGTAGTACGATCACCACTATCCAGATCAATAGAAAACAATTTTGAGGGAGCATTTCCTTGATCATCGAGCACTAAAAGCGCGTCTCCGCTTAATGCAAGATCTCGGGGAAACTGTAGGGGGCCACCATCCCCGACACCTGCTTTGACAGGAACGGTGCGGGTACCGGAATCCAAATCAACTGCATATACAGTATTTACACCGTCATCCCCAACCCAAATTCGATTACCAGAAAGATCAAATACTGCAGATCGGGGCTGATCAAAAGGCGAATCCAGATTGTCAACGCCTTCACTAAAGTAACTTACGGTACTATCAGCCA
>NZ_JBHSWW010000599.1:0-681 GCF_042661865.1 Halorubrum tibetense | reverse complement strand
TGGACTGTTACTCGCCGCGGTCTCGACCGCGTCGGCCGCGGCGCTGCCGCTCGTCACGGGAGGTATCGGCGGGGTCGCGGCGGTCGCCGTACTGCTGATCGTGGACGACACGTGGCGACCTTGACCCTCAGCCCGAGATGGATGGAGCGTCCGGCACGGCAACCCCGTTCCCGTGGATGCCGGAAGCGGCCGATCTCAGCTCAAACGAACCCCTTCGAACGGCAGGTGACGGATATCAGTCCGGCGGCTCGCCAGACTGGTAGCCGCTGCCGGGCTCCGCGCTACCGCCCCGGTCGTTCCGATTCCGACTCCAGTTCGATGTCACGGTCCGCCTCGCGGTCGAGGTCGGCGGCTGCGGCATCGGCGGCGGCTGCGGCGTCGGCGGCCGTGTCGGAATCGCGGCGCTCGTCCGTCCGGAGGTCGTCGTCCGCGACGCTGTTGAGCTGTTCGAGCGACGCCTCGATGTCGTCGAGCCCGAGGAGCCGTTCCGTCTCCTCGTCGAACGCCTTGCTCTCTAACCCCTCCATCTCCTGGACGTCGGAGCCGGAGAGCGCCTTGCCGTATCGGCCCACGAGGCTGGTGAGTTCCTGGGGGAGGACGAACGTGGTGGATTCGCCCTTGCCGATCTCTTCGAGGGTCTCCATGCCGCGTTCGATGATGGCGCGCTCGCCCATCGACTCC
>NZ_JBHSWW010000598.1:0-681 GCF_042661865.1 Halorubrum tibetense | reverse complement strand
AGCAGCGGAAAGAAAAAATCTGTGTCGGCGGTTGTTGCCACATCGCGGGTAGGGACTACAATTTTTGCCGTTACGGTTGCGTCAGTCGCATTTGCATCACCCGCTATTGTTAGTAATAAGCCGAGCAATATGGCGGTTAGATGTGGCCCCAAGTTGATACCTCTGGTTAGCGCTGTTTAGGAAAATTATATTAATAAAATCAGGATCTTAACTATAACCTATCGCGGTTTGTGAAGACATCGACCATGGATGTGCCGGCGCTTGGCAGGTGTGACTGGTGGGTGTTTACAATGTCACTAGACGCGCCCGTGAGCTACCTACGATGGTCGCGTGGCGCCGCACCGCGATTGCGGTGATCATTGGACATTGTGCTTGCACCTGTGGGGGTTGGCAGGGCGGCTCAGGTAGCGAATAAGTGTTTCAAACAAATGTTTTATTTGGCAAAATAGAATCTAACTCGTGGCATTAACTGTGTAATCAATTTAGAGGAATCGGATATGAGCCAGCGTGAAGTGGTAGTTTTAAGTGGTGTACGCACCGCAATTGGTACATTTGGCGGTAGTTTAAAAGATATTGCCCCAACAGATCTCGCTGGCCAAGTAGTTGCCGAGGCGGTAAAACGCGCCGGTGTTAAACCCGAGGCCATAGGCCATTGTGTGATTGGCAATGTGACCCATTCCG
>NZ_JBHSWW010000597.1:0-687 GCF_042661865.1 Halorubrum tibetense | reverse complement strand
CATAGCCTATGCGAATTTTTTAAAACAACGTGCTGTTTCCCAGGGCGTTCAAGCAATTGATGCCAAGGTGGTTGACGTTGGATTACATAGTGATGATGGATCTATTCAGCACGTCACATTAGATACCGGTCTCCAAATTGCGGGCGACTTTTTTATCGACTGCAGCGGTTTTCGCGGCCTGCTGATTGAACAAGCATTACAAACTGGCTACGACGATTGGTCCCATTGGCTGCCGGTAGACTCAGCTGTTGCTGTGGCGACTAGTCCTAGTGCCTCGCCAACACCTTACACCCGAACCACGGCTCGAACCGGTGGTTGGCAGTGGCGAATACCTTTGCAGCGCCGAGTTGGCAATGGTTATGTGTATTGCAGTCAGTGGTTAAGCGATGATCAGGCGCGCGAAGATTTGCTATCAAATTTGGACGCAGCGCCAGTATCAACACCTAAAACGTTGAAATTTACGACAGGTAAGCGCAGAAAGTTTTGGCATAAAAATTGTGTGGCGCTAGGTTTAGCATCTGGATTTCTGGAGCCACTTGAGAGTACCAGTATTGCGTTAATTCAAACTGGCTTAAGTCGTTTGTTGCAATTTTTTCCTGTAAATGGCGTGGTGCCCGAGGAGGTCGATGAGGCTAACCGCTTATTTTCGCTTGAGATGGAGCGTATTCGGGACTTTTTGATTCTCCA
>NZ_JBHSWW010000596.1:0-688 GCF_042661865.1 Halorubrum tibetense | reverse complement strand
GCCGACGAGGTTCGCGACGCCGCGGCCGACCTCGCACCGGTCACCCCGGAAGGTCTCCCACGCCGCGCGCTGGTCGAGAGCGACCTCCGGGCGCTCGACCTCCTCACTGCGGACGGAGGCGGCCGCCTCGCTGGACCGGAGTTCGACCCGTTCTACGCGACGTCTGGTGGGTACGGCTACACCTGGTTCCGCGACGAGGCGGAGACCTCGAGCGCGCTGCTCGACGCGAGCCGCGAGCTCGGCTTGGACGCGACCGAGGAGCTGATCGATTCGGCCGCGTTCCTCTGTCGCACACAGGACGCCGACGGGAGCTGGCCCCACCGTGTCTGGGCGGACTCGGGGAAGATCGCTCCCGGCTGGGCGAACGCCCGGATCGAGTCCGCAGACGGAACCGGCCCGAACGACCAGCTCGACCAGCCGGCGTCGGTGATCGCGTTCCTTGCCGAGCTCCGCCGGACGACGGACGTCCCAGCCGACCTCCGAGGACGTATCGACGACGCCATCGTCGACGGGGTGGGGTTCCTCCACGAGACGCTGGAGGCGGACGGGCTCCCGCGTCGCTGTCAGAACTGCTGGGAGAACGCCCTCGGTCGGTTCACACACGCGGGGGCGGCGTATCTCCGGGCGTTCGCCGCGGTCGCACGGTCGCCCATCGACGACGACGCGGTCCGCGAGCGGGCTGCCCACG
>NZ_JBHSWW010000595.1:0-690 GCF_042661865.1 Halorubrum tibetense | reverse complement strand
GCTGCCGTGCGCTGATTATTGGCGGCGGGAAAACGCGACATCAAACGCCGCTGCTCGCGCACCGCGCGAATCAGTTCGGGCGAGGCAATCATAAAACCTAAACGCAATCCTGCCGATAACGTTTTCGACAAACTCCCCAAATAGATGACACGGCCATCGACATCTAAGCTTTTTATTGCCGCGTGTGGGTTGCCCAGAAAATTGGTTTCACTATCGAAATCATCCTCGATAATCACTTGATCAAATTGACTCGCCTGCGCCAACAGTTCAACCCGTCGCTCTGAGCTAAGGGTAACAGTGGTGGGCACTTGATGGCTTGGCGTCACATAAACATATTGAGCGCTGCCATCATTTCTTTCGGTCTGCACACCGTGATGATCAACAGGAATAAACTGTATCCTTGCCCCTTGGCGCTGCACCAAACTGCGAAAATCTGGGTAGCCAGGCTCTTCCACCGCCACGGTTGTGTCGCCACTAAATAAAAGTTGCGATAACAGCGACAGACCTTGCTGCGCCCCATTGGTAATAAGTATTTCATCGGAGCGGGCGGAAATACCGCGGCGCGGTAATATTTTCGTTCTAATCTGCTCAATTAAGAGTGGGTCATCGGCATCGCCGCGCGCTTTAGACCAATCGTGAATTTCCCGCACCCCCAAGGAAAGCCGGCTAGCCTCACGCCACTCGGCCACC
>NZ_JBHSWW010000594.1:0-691 GCF_042661865.1 Halorubrum tibetense | reverse complement strand
GTAAGTAAAGCCATTTTCACTTGGTGTGCGATATACCCCAATTGCATTTAAATGCTTAGCTAGAATCGAAGTCATTTCCCAGTCATCAACTTCAGTAGTAGTAAAGCGACCGGCAACTAACTGCTTGAGTCCAAGTTCTTCGCCTATAACCTTTATCTCTCTAGCGGAAGTTTTAACTTTCTCATCAAGGTTTTCGTTGGCCCAGGCCCACATCCACGTTTCTGACTTTGTGGGGTAAGTGCCAGAAAAATGAATGTCTGCTTCCACTTGGGGCTCTCCGTTGTGGGAAAACACTAGTTTTGCGGTTTCTTGATACCAATCCCATCTTTCGTGTGAATCGATTTGGTATTTAGTAAGAAATTCTTTATGCCTTGGTTCGATAAAACTAATGCTCGTTTTAACCAGTTCGTGGAAAATGCTGTCGCCCTGAACCCAATTTCGGTCGCGTATATCCTCGTAGCATTGAACGCACAATAGCTTAATATCTGCGAATTTTTCAGATTGATCATTCCATTCATCTTCAGTGTCAAGCACTTTTTCACATTCGTCACACCAAGCATCCGGCCATAGGTTGTTGGGGTTTTCTGGGTCATATCCAAGGTTAAACCCTAGTTTTTCACCTTTAACCAAATGCGCGCATAAAAAAGTAGCATCGGTTTTTCCGTGAATATCACATTCTACTTTGTTGTCT
>NZ_JBHSWW010000593.1:0-692 GCF_042661865.1 Halorubrum tibetense | reverse complement strand
CGTTACGTTCAGTGACTTATGGGAGGGATTATTTTCTTAATGTAGTACCCAACAGGTATAAGACATGAATACAAAACCTAAGGCCTATTCCCGTGGTCAACAGCTAGTCCCTATACACGTCAAACTCACCTCACTCTCTGTCATAAAGTTAGACAGGTACCGTGAGCGCCTCTCTGACGAAAGTGGTCACTCGAGCGTGTCTAGATCATTTGCCCTAAATCACCTGATCGCCAGCTTCCAGATTACTAAGTAGGGCGAACTAGAGCGATAACTATTGAACCTATACAATTCAACGCAGAAGAACAGAAGCAAATTTATGAATTCACTTAACAAGAACACAATGACAAACATTTTTAAAACCGTAGACAACCGCATCCAACTGACCCAGCTATGGGAATCCTTTGCTACTAAGGAGGTCATCGCACTGGACGACCTGAACCTTACAATGCAAACCCGCGTTAGAGGCACAGACGATGACGTTGTCGATGAGTACTCAGCCGCGCTTGAAGCTGGCGCAGTATTCCCGCCAATCGATGTGTTCTGTGTTAATGAAGAAGGTGGTCAGGAACTTTACTTGGTTGATGGCTTTCACCGCAGCGCTGCTTATAAGGATCTGTTGTTTGTTACAACCGAAGCCCGTGTTTTTCATGGCCTATCTAAAGATGAAGCAAGGCTATACGCCCACTTCGCTA
>NZ_JBHSWW010000592.1:0-695 GCF_042661865.1 Halorubrum tibetense | reverse complement strand
GAGCGGCGGCGAGCCGGATGCGACCGGCGACGACAGTGGGCCGGACGCGACCGGCGACGACGGCGGCGAGACCGCTGCTGGCGTCGACACCGGCGAAAATCGGACGGTTCGTGCCTACCAGGCGGCGTTCGGCTACACGACCGACTCGCTGAACCACCTCGTCGAGCCGATGGCCGAGTCCGGCAAGGACCCGGTCGGCTCGATGGGCGACGACACGCCGTTGTCGGTGCTCGCCGACGTCGACCGCCCGCTGTTCACCTACTTCAAACAGCTGTTCGCGCAGGTGTCGAACCCGCCGATCGATTACATCCGCGAGGAGCTCGTCACCTCCCTGGAGTCGCGGATCGGTAACCAGCGCAATCTGCTCGCGGAGACGCCCGAGCACGCCCGCCAGATCGTTACCGACTCACCGGTGCTCACCGACGCGGAGACCGCCGCGCTGAAATCCCTTGGCGGGGACGACGGTGTCGACGGGACCGGCGCCGGACACGAGTTCTCCGCCGTAACGGTCGACATCACGTACGACACCGGAACCTCGCTCACCGACGCCGTGAACCGCGTCCGCGACGACGCCGCCACGGCGATCGAAGCCGGTGCGGACGTCGTGGTCCTCTCGGACCGCGCGGTCGGATCGGGTCGGCTCGCGGTCCCGAGCCTGCTCGCGACCGGTGCGGTCCACCACCAGCTGGTCCGCG
>NZ_JBHSWW010000591.1:0-696 GCF_042661865.1 Halorubrum tibetense | reverse complement strand
CTTGCGGGTAAAATTAGTGGTTACGGTTTCGCTTGCGCTTCACAACGTACCCTGTTGTTGGCGCGGCAGATCGCAACTTTAACAAGGGCGGCCAAGCTCGCAGCTATCGCTGCTGGACTCGCTAACGCTCGCCCTTGCCACCGGCGTTAATGTGCTCTGCTTTAAAAGAAAGTTTTGGTTCACGTAAGGTGAACCGCACAAGATTTTAGAAATCGGTATCAGGGAATGTGCCGCGTCAACATCGCAGTCCTTCCCGCTACCCAAATGTATTCCGCAGTGCCTTCAAGTGTGGCATTCTTGCGGGTAAAATTAGCGGTTACGGTTTCGCTGGCGCTTCACAACTTACTTTGTAGGTGGCGCGACAGATCGCAACTTTAACAAGGGTGGCCAAGCTCGCAGCTATCGCTGCTGGACTCGGCGCTAATCGCGCCTCGCCCTTGCCACCGGCGTTAATGTGCTCTGCGAATTTTCGTTAAGTTTTGTGCCACTCAGAAAGAGAGTGCAGTAAGCAAGTCTATCGGTATCAAGGAAAGTGCCGCTTCTAGTAAGTCATATTTCCCTACCGCTAGAGAGTTCCGTAAGGTCATCAAGTGTGGCATTCTTGCGGGTAAAATTAGTGGTTACGGTTTCGCTTGCGCTTCACAACGTACCCTGTTGTTGGCGCGGCAGATCGCAACTTTAACAAGGGCGGCCAAG
>NZ_JBHSWW010000590.1:0-697 GCF_042661865.1 Halorubrum tibetense | reverse complement strand
AGCCGGCTACGGCCGTCGTTCCGACCGCGACGACCTCGCCGCCGACCCGGGCGAGCAGCGCCCGTCGTGATCGCGTCATGGGATCCGTACGGGCGGCGACGGTTTCAACCACACGAGTCGGCGGCCACGGAGGGCGTTCGAGCACGGACGGTACGTCGAACCGTCCCGTCGCGTTCGCCGTAGCCCGCGTTCGGAACCGCTTTCCCGTCGGCCGGCACATGGCGGGGTATGGAGCTGTTCGGATCCAGCGGCATTCGGGGGGTCGCGCTGCGCTACCTCACGCCGGAGCTGGTCCTCGACATCGCGAAGGCGGCCGGGACGACCTGGGACGCCGAGCGTGTCGCCGTCGCCCGGGACACCCGGACGACCGGGGAACTGTTCGCCAACGCGGCCGCGAGCGGGCTCGCCGCGGTCGGCTGTGACGTCGACCGACTGGGCGTCGTTCCCACGCCCGCCGTCGGCAACTACTGTGAGTCCACGGGGGTTCCCTGCGTGCTCGTCACTGCCTCGCACAACCCGCCGGAGTTCAACGGCGTCAAGCTCGTCGGCGACGACGGCGTCGAGCTCTCCGTCGACGTGCTCGAACGCGTCGAGCGGCGCGTGCTCGACGACGACTACGATCTGGCGGACTGGCGGGACGCGGGAACGGAGACCCGCGTTGAGGGGGCCGTCGACGACTACGTCGACCAGCTCGTCG
>NZ_JBHSWW010000589.1:0-699 GCF_042661865.1 Halorubrum tibetense | reverse complement strand
GGTAGTGTTCAGATAAGCTGATTCCATGCGAATGCGAACGATTTGAGCCACTCGTCAGCAGTTTCTGCTTCGGCGTTGCTGAAACAGTTTGAGAAACAGATAGTTCGTCGTTTTACCTCTCGAAAGACACGTTCGACACTGTTCCGATTTCCATGTCGTTCGTATCTGAAATCGAGGCCATGTTTTTCACAAGCTCGGTGAAGTGGAACCGCGCCATCAACGAGAAAGATCGCGTCATCTACATCGTGTTTTTCGCGGAGTTCTGCGAAAAACTGATCTGCGATCACGTTCGTTCTTGTCGGTTCGAGCTTTGTATGTAGCAGATCGTTTGATTCAGGATCGACGGCAGCGTACAGCCAATATTGTTCATCATCAAGCTGAATCACAGTTTCATCAACCGCAACGTGATTCGGATTCCGACCAGATTCCGGCTGTAGATCGGCCTTATGAACCCAGTTATGAACGGTAGATCGAACCCGATCAACACCGAATACCTCAAGAAAAGAAACAGTATTTGAAAGCGATAATCCAGACAAATGAAGCTGAATACTGAGCTTCATCAACAGCTTCGGTGTTGCTTCTCGCTCCACAAACTCTAAGTTGATCTCGTCTAAACAGCCGCCGAGGCGGTCGTTTTCGGGCATAGATCACTTTGAAAACGCACCGCCTCACCTTTCAATCCTTATCTGAACACCGCCC
>NZ_JBHSWW010000588.1:0-699 GCF_042661865.1 Halorubrum tibetense | reverse complement strand
ACTCGCCGCAACCATATCCACACAAACCGTTAAAGGAATAGAGGCGTTGGTAATACGCTGCAACTGACTCGCCGCCAAACCGTAGCTATGCACCATGCCGCCACCACTTTCCAGCCGAACTACAACTTCATCTACTGGGCGTGCGATGGCTAGAACAGCGGTAATTTCTTCCCGTAAAGCAGCCGTTGCCGACGCCCTGACGTCGCCATCAAAGTTGATAACAAAAACCCGCTGTTCGGTTTTTTCAGCGTCTTTCGCTTGCTCTGCTTGTTCATTACTAGCTGGGCTTTTAGCCGCTAATTTTAATGCTGCTTTTTTCGCTTTCGCCTCTGCCTTTTGCTTTTTCTTCTCCTCTTTCAGACTTGCTTTATACTCATCTTCATCCAGCAATGTAGCCTGCATTAGATCTTTGACATCGTCGTAGTGATCATTTAATCGACGAACTTCGACCTGCCCTTCTGGATCTTTTTTAGACTTAGAACCAGCCCCCACAATCAAACCAATGATGACTGCAATAGCTACCAAAAATGTCACGGTTTTGGCCAAAAAAAGCCCATATTCGATAAGAAATTCCAAAGTACTGCCTCGTGATTAAAGTTTACTGCCAGCGTTTTACAGCGGCTTCCGCGCGCTCGTTGAGAGGTTTACTCACGAGCCCCGCATAGGAAAGGGAAATAGAATAGAGCGCACCATCATCCA
>NZ_JBHSWW010000587.1:0-701 GCF_042661865.1 Halorubrum tibetense | reverse complement strand
GGTCAATTCCGGCATAACACTCAACGCCAATGCCGAACCTGGTGCATGATTACTCCACGCAAATACAGGCGCGGCCGTTATCGCGAACACTAAGGGTAACACTATGGCTAACAACGTTAATGCTGCGTGTAGCAATGGCTTTCGCATCTAACCTTCTCTCGTATGAATTATTGTTATCTTTTCAGTTTGGCAACGAAAATTTTTTCCTGTTAAAACAATCGCGCCAACATACGCGCAGCCAACCACTCGCCAAGCGTCTTAGGCTGATTCAACTCTAGACGTATTAAACACGACTGAAACTCGGCCGATAACCGCCTTGGCCACAATGCGCTTAGCGCTAACAATACAGCACTGAGCGGTGAGCTAAGTGCCTGCTGCAATCTGGTTAAGGCATCGATTATACGCAGTTCTAGCGCATCAAAATCTGAACCAAAGGGGTAGCGATTAAAAGCAGAAAGCGCAGACAGCGGCGCCAAGCGCGCGGGGAGATTGCGTCGCCAATGGGGCGGTGGCACAAAATCCGCCGCCAATTTACCCGCGGCTTTGGCACTTGCTATCAACTCAGATTGAAACCGTGCGTCACTGATGGCGAGCAGGCGCTTGACGATTTCCTCATCGCACTGGCCGCGTAAATCGGCAATGCCGTATTCGGTTATCACAATATCGCGCAGGTGTCTCGGAATGGTGACATGGCCGTATTG
>NZ_JBHSWW010000586.1:0-705 GCF_042661865.1 Halorubrum tibetense | reverse complement strand
TCGCGCTCGGCGAACCAGCGAGTCCAGACGCCGTCGACGCTGCCGGCGTCGGTGAGACGGCGGACGGCCCCGGGACGGCGGCCCGGGGACTCCTCGTCGGCACGCCCGAAGCGATCGAAACCGTGGGATCCCGGGTTTCGGACGTTTCGAACGGCCTCGACCACGTATTCGACGAGATATCGACTGCTTTGAGGTAAGAGAAAGTTTATGCCCTCGTGTGGACAACTGTTCAACCGGACGCCGGAAGGGCACGCGGGTAGGGGTACTCTGTGCCACTCCGGCCCATACCGTATCACTTCTCGCCAGCGGCGGCTCTGTGGACCGTTGGAACCGCTCGGATCGACCAGTGCACTCGGAGCGACTACATCGTCCGTATCGACCGAGCCGTCCGTATCGACCGAGCCGCCCGTATCGGCCGAGCCGTCCGTATCGACCGAGCCGTCCGTATCAGCCACATCGACCGGGGTAACAACATCGGATCGGAGGGTGTCGACGTGAACTTCACCGAGTTCGAACCGCTGTACGAGACGATACTGACGGACTTCGGCTTCGACCGCGCCGCCGACGAGCGGGTACGCGACGTCGCGGCCGACCTGTCCACCCCGTTCCCGCTCTCCCGACTGTCTCACTGGGAGGGAGCGACGGTCGCCGTCGCGGGTGCCGCGCCGTGTCTCGACGACGACGCGGACCGCTCGCTCGCCCGGG
>NZ_JBHSWW010000585.1:0-711 GCF_042661865.1 Halorubrum tibetense | reverse complement strand
CGCTTCGTCGCGGGCGACCGCGACGCGCGGGCGATCGGGGTCGGGCGTGGAGCCTTCTCGGCCCCCCTCGACGACACCCCCGTCCGACGGCGACGTAGCGAGGTTCGGCTCGCGAGCGACACCGAGGAGACGATCGACGCTCAGTTCGGCGGCGGCCACGTCGAGCGCCCCGTCCGCTATCGGTGCCTCCTCGCTCAGATGGAGTCCGAGGTGTCGCTCGGGGATCTCCAGCCCGTCGTCGGGGGCGATCCGGCCGAAGTACGTCAGGCCGTCAGGCAGCGCCCCGCGGATCCCCGCCTCGTGTCGTCCCCCGTGCGCTCGCTGGGCGATGACACCCGCGACGTCGACGTCGCGTCCGGCGTATGTGGCGAACCGCTCGAATCCGAGCGCGGTCGCCGCCACGCTCTCCATCCCCGCGTTCGCGTCGGCGACGAGCACGACCGGCAGGTCGAGCGTCTCGGCGACCATCGCCGTACTGGACACCTCGCCGTCGTACAGCCCCATGGCCCCCTCGACGACGCACACGTCCCCCTCGCCGCGTGCGTAGTTGCGGCGGAGGCCCTCCGTACCCTGTAACCACGGGTCGAGCGTTCGGGAGGGCCGACCCGCGACGGCGGCGTGGTGGCTCGGATCGATGAAGTCGGGCCCGGCCTTCGCCGGCTGGACCGCGTGGCCCGCGTTCGACAACGCCCGGATCGTCGCGAGGGTCGC
>NZ_JBHSWW010000584.1:0-712 GCF_042661865.1 Halorubrum tibetense | reverse complement strand
CGAGCTCGTACACGGCACCGCCGTCCGCCCGGTCGGCGACGCGCTCGAACGTCGGCCGAAAGCCGGCCGCGCTGCGTCGTCCGGCCTCGTCGAGCGAGGCGTCGATGGCGTACTCGAGCTGTCGAACCGCTTCCTCCGGTTCCATAGTCGATCGTATGTCGACGGAGGTATTTAAGTATACTCGGATTCGGAACCGAGTTAATTTGTGTCGCCATCGGCTTTCGGACCCGTCGTGCCCGCGACACGTTCCGCGTCGCCGGATCGACGTTTATAGACCGCGTGAGGCCGTACTCGAGCCATGAGCGATATCGACGAGTCCCCGGTGCTCCCGCCGGACGTCTCGGACGCCGAGAAACGCGCTGCCGTCACCGAGGCGGCCGCACGGGCGGGTGCTCGCGTCGCCAACGACGCCTTCCGAACCGACATGCCGGTCGAGGAGAAGGGGGCGGACGACGTGGTGACCGAAGCCGACCGCGCCGCCCAGCGGACCGTGATCGAGCGGATACGCGAGTCGTTCCCCGAGGACACCGTCGTCGGCGAGGAGGAGGACGCCCACAAGCGGGTTCCCGACGAGGGTGCCGCGTGGGTGATCGACCCGATCGACGGCACGCACAACTTCGTCCGCGAGATCCGGTTCTGGGGGACCGCGGTCGCCGCCGTGATCGACGGCGAACCCGTCGCGGCCGCCACCGTCGCGCCGGCGCTCGGCGAC
>NZ_JBHSWW010000583.1:0-713 GCF_042661865.1 Halorubrum tibetense | reverse complement strand
CTCGCGACGCCGACCCCGGGGAGATCGCGATCGGGGACCCGGACCTCGACCCGCTCGGCTACCGCGCCGTCCAGGCGTTCGAGCTCGCCGAGCACGAGCACGACCTCGACGGCTTCCGGGACGCGATGCTCGACCGGGTGTACCGGGAACCGGACGAACCCCAGCTGCTGGCGGGGGTTGAAGCCGGCTCCCGCGCCGCGGCCGTCGTCTACCGCAACATGGCCGTGGACCACGACGTCCCCTTCCGGACGTTCCCCGCCGCGTACAGCTTCGCCGACCCCGGGCTGGCCGACCAGTACGCCACGGTCACCTACACCACCGACGAGGAGGGATACACCGCCAGGGGCCGCCCCGTCTTGTACAACGCGACGGTCATCGACCGCGCCGACGCTCCGGAGGCGGGGCATCGACTCGTCCGGTTCCTCGCCGACTCCCCGGACCTGCTGCGTGACGCGGGACTCACCGTGAGCAACGAGCTGCCGCGAGCGAACGGCTCGGTCCCCCCGCCGGTCGAGCGATGACGGACGCGACCCGATCGGACGGCGGCCACGTCGCCTCCCCGCGCGAACACTGGGTGGACCGGTCCGGGCTGTGGCTACCGACGCTGTTCGGCGGGCTGCTGCTCGCCTACTTCCTCCTCCCGTTCGTCGCGTTCCTCGCGCGGACCGGCACTGCGGACGTCCTCGCCGCGCTGTCGACGCCCGCGGCCCGCG
>NZ_JBHSWW010000582.1:0-721 GCF_042661865.1 Halorubrum tibetense | reverse complement strand
AATTCAGAAAATCTTAAAAGCGCGACCGAATGAGAAGTACGCCCTGCTCTCGGTCGATGTCGACCTTATCGAGAAAACTGTTACCGAGTAACACCATTTCTGGAAAATCACCTTCTAACACCACGGCAGAAACCTGGTTGACCAACACATTACCAACGCTGACCGACTCTAAATTCACCTGCCAGGCCTTTTTCTTGCCGCCCGCTGTACTGGCCTCACCCACTAACCCTTGGCGATACTGCACGCCCAGAGATTGAGCATGGCGCTCACTCATGGCAACAGAGGTTGCGCCAGTATCGACCATCATGTCGACCTGCCGACCATTGATTAACCCCTTAGCCCAATAGTGACCGCCCTTGCCAGTATTGATGCGCACCTCAGCTCTATCTGGCGCATTAAATAACGCGCCTATCTGACGGCTCAGATGTAATTCTTTTTGCTGTCCTTGATAAGAAATAATGGCCCGCTTGCTATCGGCAGCGATAACCGTGACACCTTCTGGGCTCGTTGCGCCGACCTTGAGCAGCTGACGCTTGCCATTTATGTCCAGTAACGCACTGCCTTTAAATAAACCGCTAACCTTTATGTCGATTTCTGCGCTAGCCAACAGCGTACAAGACAGGCTTAAACACACACTGAGCAGTAATAATCTAAACATCTGCCTAGGCCCACGGTAGACATATAGCGGTTAGCTGTAAAACCAGTAGCGCCATCAAGCCCG
>NZ_JBHSWW010000581.1:0-722 GCF_042661865.1 Halorubrum tibetense | reverse complement strand
CGCACATGATTCCTATGAATCTAAAGAGGAGTATGAAACTGATTTTCATCGTTGTTGTGCGGTAACTGACCCAATAAAGGGTGCGCAATTAACAGCTGTTGAGATCACTCCACAGAATGATCTAGTAATGGAGTTTAGTGGTGGGCAAGTTATACGAACATTTCATACATTTATCGAAGATAATGAAGAGAATTGGTATGTTTCATTCTTCGATAAAAGCATAAGATATCTTGCGCTTGCAAATGAAATCACTGCCGAGAAAATCACACGTAACAAGTCAAAGCAGCAAGGGCCTTCGGCCGGGACGCACTAACGTGCGCCCCTGTTTGAGGCGTTAGCAACCCCAAAACGTTGGAGAAATTTATTGTGGATCAAAACCCTTATGCACCCGGAAGTGCTGACTTGAAAGAGAATGAGATGAAGAAAAGTGGTGGGTTTTTGTCCATTATCAAGAAGATATTAATTGGGTTTGGTGTCGTATTGGCGTTAATTATAATTCTTCTTGTTTGGGCTGGTATCACAACATCAAAAACCTATGGGAAGTTTGACGGTGTAGCCGAACCTTACATCAGGGAGTTTCTAAGAAATCAAAGCCCGTGGAACTATGAGCTCGCAAAGCCACAATTAAGTTTTTCTTGGTTGGAAGTAACTACCGACGAGCAGGGTGACAAATTATTCAAATATTTTAACAAGCTAGGAGCTTTGAAATCCATAGATTCTAT
>NZ_JBHSWW010000580.1:0-726 GCF_042661865.1 Halorubrum tibetense | reverse complement strand
TGGTGCTTTTTGAACTGTTGCAAGCGCTCTTTTAATGAAGAGGATTTAAGTGGAGCGCGGTCGGGTAAACTAAAATTTAAGCGCAAAGGAGCGCTTGGATTGTAGGGGTAACTCGTGGGGCCTTTTGCGCCCATGAGCGGATGCCAAATCAACAGGGTTTGGTTTTCTATTAATGGGCTGTTCAATGCTAACGTTACCTTACCATCGCTATCTGCAACAGATTGCACAGGCGCGTTGCTCAGGTATATGTAGCCTTTCATGCTGTCGTGAATATTACAGCCTAACTCCACAATACCTTCGCGTTGAAATACCACCGGCGGCGCGTCTTTATCACGATACAGTTTGAGCTCAAAATTATTTGGCTCGGAAAAGGAATACACATGGTGTCGGGTTTTATCGCTGTTTGGAAAAAACACCTGTTTACCGGTAGGCACTAGACTGACGTGTGGTACAAATTCCAAATTTATTTGATCGATAGCATAGCTAATCGGCTCGTTGCCAGCGGTTGCAACCGCTGCTTGCGAAGGAACAATCACCACAGTATTAGGTGCAGGCTGACCGCGGCTATCGACAATCTGCAGCAATAACATTTCACCCGTTTGAGCGAGCGAGATTTGCACATAGCAAGTGACGTAGAGTACCGTCAAACCCAGCAAACTAGATCGGATGAAACTCTGCCTAGTGATCAAAATAGGAACCATGGCCTTGCCTTTATTGAAGATTACC
>NZ_JBHSWW010000579.1:0-730 GCF_042661865.1 Halorubrum tibetense | reverse complement strand
TTATCTAAAACAACGTCTGTTTTGCCTTTTAAAATATCATCGAGTGGGTGGCCGTCCAGCACTTCCATGGTCATGAAAATGGTGTCGTTGTCTCGGTCGAAATCATAAACAGTGATGATATTGGGGTGCGCGAGTGACTGGGTTTTTTTCGTTTCGCGCTGCAGCGATTTAAACGCATCGGCGTGCTTGGAAAATTCGTGTGACAGCAATTTAATCGCAACATGCGGTTGCTGGTCTTCAGCTTCTACTTTGCGTAAATCCACCGCTTTACAGACGATGCCCATGCCGCCTTGGCCAAGCACTTTTTCAATAATGAAACGTTCTTTAATGACGTCGCCACCGACCGCATAGGGTACATGTAAGGTGTTGGTTAGCGGGTTTAGTGTTTGTGTTTGGTTGCCGGTTTGCGTTGGCGAGGCGGTTTCAGTTGGTCGAGGGGGCGCGCTTCGAGCGACGGTTTTATCATTTCTTTCTTCGGCGGTGGTGTTTCCTCGCACCGGCGCGGACGGTTTGTTTGCGACAATTACCGTTGCCTCATCCTGTTGGCGACGAGAAATCACCGTTTTGTCGTCGACCTGATCGGCGGATGGGTTAACTGGCTCAACTTTTGGCATTGGCTCTGCTCTATTCCTTGTTTTAACGACCCAGCGATTATGTTGCCAGCCGTCATTGCTCAAATGTAACACCGCCTTCGCGCGCTTACAGCTTGAAGGCGGTGCTATTTTACCGA
>NZ_JBHSWW010000578.1:0-732 GCF_042661865.1 Halorubrum tibetense | reverse complement strand
TTCAGACTTAACCCCAATGGTTATACGCTATCGGGCCCGCTAACGTGGTTTGCGGGTAATGTACCTTATGATTCAGCTAGTGGCGTTGTCCACCGGACTTTACATAATCAAACGGGTCACATTGGTCCCTTGCCCGGTGACATGGCACGCTCTGCGGTAGGTTTAATTAACGGAGATTTGGGTGCGGTATTGGGAGATAGAGATGCAGGTCTAGGCCGTAGCTGGGAAAGATTGCATTTAATCGGCGTAAGTGCAGGCTTGCTGAGCGAGCGGCGTTATTCTAACTACAATACAGTTATTGGGAGTCATGCGATGAACACCGCAATGATACCTTTTGAAGGTATCGCTAACTGGGTGTTGTCGCAGGGGCGCAGTTACCGCTACGTGGTCAATGTTGATGAACACAAGACCCTTAATTTCATTGATAAAAATGGCGCTGCTAGAGAAGAAAAAGTACCGGTTAAATTACGTCAGGCCATTTCCTATACTTCTGAGAACGATGCTGATATTTGGATTACCATTTGTCAGACGCATCAGGATTCACGGGTCGCTGGTCTATCGACTGATGTCGTCATTGGTTACAGTGCGGATATCATGGATGAACATAAGATGAAGACCAGTAGCTGGGAGGCAGTTTACGCTCAGATAGCGGCAATAGATCAGCAGGTAAAAGATACTCAAGCTAGTGGAAAATGGAACTTGGTAAAATAAGAAATCTGTTGGGGTTGTGCG
>NZ_JBHSWW010000577.1:0-735 GCF_042661865.1 Halorubrum tibetense | reverse complement strand
CCGTTTTGGATGTTCTGCTTTCTAGTCTTAACAGCAGTAACCTTTAGCCTATTTGGTTTCATTCTTGGCATATGGGCAAAGAATTTTCAGCAATTACAAGTGGTTCCGTTATTAGTGATTACACCACTGACTTTTTTAGGCGGGGCATTTTATTCTATTAATATGCTGCCACCCTTTTGGCAAACCGTTACACTGTTTAACCCCATCGTCTATTTAATCAGTGGCTTTCGCTGGAGTTTCTACGGCGTCGCCGATGTGCACCTAGCCGTAAGCGTCGGCATGACATCGCTATTCATGTTCGCCTGCTTAATCTATATTGCATGGATTTTTATAACAGGGTACCGGCTGCGAGAGTAATCCAGCGCAAAGGCCGAGCACACCTCTGCCTTTGCCACCAAGGCTACCGCGCTTCTGTGCAACGACAGTGCTAAACGGCACCGTCATTCGAAACATAGATATCACATTAAAAACTTGGCAGGCAACTCTGTGGCAAAGCAAAAGCATACTAACATTTCTGAAAAAACCAGCCTTGAAGCGCAGGCGGTGGCCAAAGGGATTCAACGGCCAGGGCAGACCAAAGAGCAATCTAAACTCATCGCTCAAGGTATAGAAAAAGGCATTGATCTCTATAAAAAACAGCAAAAAGCAAAAGCCAGAGAACTAGATAAGGCGCTCAAGAAAGCTAAGCAAGGTCCCGAGCTCAGCGCGCTTGACGTAGAAAACATCCCCCGAGTT
>NZ_JBHSWW010000576.1:0-743 GCF_042661865.1 Halorubrum tibetense | reverse complement strand
GCCCTTGCGACGCTCAACCTCGGGCAAACGCCAACGCTATTCGCAGACTACGCTAGATCTGCATCAATCGCCGCTGACCGAGCAAGGTATCTGACCAATTATTCAACTGAACACCTCCATGGCTAGGCCCGCATACAAGCCAGTTCAGCCAAACAAATTGATCAGACCAAAACATCTAAGCAGGTCGGATTTACATGCCAATATATTTTAACGACCTACAACATCGCTAAGCCATTAAATTACATAGAAAAACCATAAATTGATCAGATAGATTACGATTTCCAAATCAGATTGATTGGTTGACACTATCGTCTGAAAAGAGTCTACTCGCTATGACCATCAAGTCCGATATTCATACTTGAGGCAACAACAAAGGAGAGGAATGCAAGAATGATAAATAACAATAAACGTCATCTGGCGATGGCTATCAGAGCAATCAATACCCTAGCAATTTCAGCTGCCACTTTGGCTTTTGCGCCACAGCTACTGGCACAGGAAGACGGCATCGATCAACTCGAAGAAGTGGTGGTTACCGGTATTCGTGCGTCGCTCGCAAATGCGCTTGACCAAAAGCGGGATGCGAACAATCTGGTCGAAGTTATTCAGGCCGAAGATATCGGTAAGTTACCGGACCAAAACTTGGCAGAAGTGCTAGAGAATGTGCCCGGCATCCAGATTACGCGTACTGCAGGTGTGGGCACCGGGGTACAAATTCGCGGTACTAATGATAACCGCACTGAAAT
>NZ_JBHSWW010000575.1:0-744 GCF_042661865.1 Halorubrum tibetense | reverse complement strand
CTTATATTTGACATGCCCAATCTCGGTGATGGGATGTTGCGATAGAGGGCTATTTGCTCAACGAGAAACGCCGCTTAGCTTTTAACATGGCCAAAAAAACCTTTACCTTGGCGTTCTTGGGATCGATCTCGCCAGGCACTGGCTGATGCTGTTTTTCAAGATCGGTTAGGGGCTTATTTGCCTTCTTCTGACTGCTCATCTTCGACGTCCTTTTCGTATGCTTCTGGGTCTTCTAAGAACTTTTTCATATCACCAGACGCAAAGCCGTCTGGCTCTTGGAGATCTTCAGCCCCAACATTTCGAATGTGCTGCTTTGCGCGTTTTATGGCATCTGAAATCGAGCCCGTTTTCTTTTGCGCATCGCGGATGTGTTTAATTTTTTCGCTCATAACCGTCACCTTACAACCTCACAAACAGGTAGTCACCTTTTGCCACGTATATAAGCCCAAACCCTTCATAATAACGGCGTACATCGGCGTTAATTGGATTCATGACACGCAGCTCTGCAGCCCCTAACGCCTCCGCATAGCCTGCCAAGGCAAGAAAGGTGGTTTGGAATACCCGCACATCTTTACCGTTCTCGGGGTTACCTTCAATGAAGTCTAGTCGCAACTTGGTACCGTGATAGGTGGGCTTGCCCAAGCTTAAGCTCGCTAGCGTGCCGTTATTCCAAAGCGCCATCTCAAAGCGCTTAGGGTGACGATACTTAAATGCGTTGTAGCCTTCAGTCCAATCCCAGTCCAC
>NZ_JBHSWW010000574.1:0-746 GCF_042661865.1 Halorubrum tibetense | reverse complement strand
GCCCGCGGACCCGCGCGTCGGCCGGTCCGTCGTGGCGGAGGAACCAGTCGTCGACGCCGCACCGGACAGCGAGGCCACAGCGGCGATCCGGTCGTTGGCCGATCGGGTCCCGCGCTGACGGAGTTCCGCGCTGACTGCTCGAGACCAACGCTGGCTGCTCGGGATCACCGCCGATCGACTGAGACACGCACTGACAGACTGAGACCCGCACCGACGGACTGGGGCTCGCACTGACCGACACGGGGATCGGTCGGGTCGGCGAGCGAGACCGGGTGGTTTTAGCGGCCGCGCCCCAGAGACACGGCCGATGCTTACGGCCGCGTTCCTCGTCTCCGTCGGCGTCGTCGCGTTCCTCGCGGTCGAGGTCGGCCCGCTGATCGTCAACGACCGGTTCCGCGAGCTCCGGGAGCCGACCGACCCGGAACGGGCGGCGCTCGACGCGCTCCGTGAGGCGGCTGGGCTCGACGTCGACCGGGTCGCGATCGTCGAGACGAGCGGGTCGGAGTCCGTCGACGTCGCCGTCCGGGGTCCACCGCGCAGGCGGGTGCTGTTCGTCACCGACTACGAGCTCGACGAGCTCGACGAGGACGTCGCGATCGGGCTCCTGGCCGCGGAGTCGGGGCGAGTCGACGCCTACTACGGGGAGTTCCGCGCAGTCGCGGTGGCGGCCGTCGTCGGCCTGCTCGCGGCGATCGTGACGACGGTCGTCCCGTTCGGCTCGGGGTTCACGGCGGTCATCGCCGTCG
>NZ_JBHSWW010000573.1:0-748 GCF_042661865.1 Halorubrum tibetense | reverse complement strand
GAACGCGACGCCCGCGGCGAGCGCGACGAGACACGCCGCTACGAGCGCGGCGGTCGTCGCCGTCCGCCCCGGGTCGTCCCCTCTCATCGCTGCCTCCAGAGTGCCGACCGTCCGGCCACACCGAGTCGAGTCATACGTTCGTCTCGCCCGGCGGCGGCATAAGCGTGTTGAATGAACGTTCAATCAAGAGCGATATATACCCTGCCGGAGTACACCGGGTATGGAGGACCCGTTCACGGAGCCGGCGGACACGCGCGAGGCGATCCTCGGCGCGGCGTTCCGTGCGCTCTGTGAACACGGCTACGCCGATCTCACGATACAGCGGATCGGCGAGGAGTTCGATAAGAGCCCCTCGCTCGTCTATCACCATTACGACGGGAAAGACGAGCTGTTAGTGGACCTCCTGGAGTTCCTGCTCGACGGATTCGAGTCGGCACTCTCCGCTGACGCCTTCGACCTCCCACCCCGTGCGCGCCTCGACACGTACGTCGCGGCGATGACTGACCCGTCCGAGACCGACTCCGGGCACGCCCCTGACGGGCGGTTCCTCACCGCGGTCGTCGAGCTGCGTGCACAGGCGGCCACCGACGACGCCTACCGGGCGCACTTCGACCGGAGCGACCGGGTGTTCCAGACGTTCTTAGAACAAAGCGTTCGGGAGGCGGCCGCCACGATCGACGCGGACGCTGCGGCCGATCCGGACGCCGACGCCGCGATCGATGCGGACGTTCAGGCCGCGCGGTCCCCC
>NZ_JBHSWW010000572.1:0-750 GCF_042661865.1 Halorubrum tibetense | reverse complement strand
GTTTTCAAGCGCCTTTATTTTAACGCCAAAACAGGATTCATTGCGTTTTTGTGCAATTGCGATTAAATCAGCGAAGGAGACTTGCTCTGGTATATCATCGAAATAAAGAGATACAGGCTTTAAATAGATCTCTGACCCATCTTCTTCAAAGATATCGTCGTAGACTTCCTTTATCCCAGGACTTTCTGAAATTTGCGCGGTGATCATACTAACCAACCTACTGGATATAATCATGTCTTTGACGCCAGCCTGAGCAATTAACGCGTGGTTTTGGCTTTCCAACACTTCGGTAATCAATTTGGTTTCGCGAACTTTGTCCATTTCCTCAAAAATGCTTCTCAACAATAAAAGCGTTACGATATTCTCAGAGTCGATTGTTTTGGTATCTGAATGCAATCGTGCACTGGCCAATACGATAACTGTACCATAGCGCTCCAATTGAAGAGCAATGAGCTGGCTTCTATCTAAGGGGTTTATGTCCATCAAATTGATTTTTATATTACCGAGCTCGGCATTGATTTCTTCGACTTCACGTCGCTCTGCTTCAGTAGCATTATAAATCACTACATCGATTTCACTTCCTGATGCAACGTAGTCTGAAAACTCGCTAAGTACACCGCGAGCCTTATGGTTCCATCCGATGATGAGTTCACATTCAGTCATCTGCTTCAAACGTCTGTCACTAAGTGGAAAGTCCTGAGCGATATATATCGGATCTGGTTCAAACTTTATGGTTGAATCGTCGTCGGC
>NZ_JBHSWW010000571.1:0-752 GCF_042661865.1 Halorubrum tibetense | reverse complement strand
GAGCAAATGGCCTTCGCTCGTGAACACCTCTGTTTTCACGGGGAAACCGATGTAGGGAAAGTCTTGTCGGTATTCCGTAATGGTGGAAACACCCGATTGTTCATCCACCGAACGCAAGCGTTTGAAACCTAATAAGCCACGCCCTGCCGCTTGCGCTTTGGCTTCGGCGTAGTAATAACTGATATGGCTTTGCGCTTCGGTATTGACTTGGTCATTCACATCCAGCGCCGGCGCAGAACCGGATACACGCACTACGATTTGCATCGGCGCCATCACTTCCAACGTCGGCGATAATTTACCTAGCGAATGGTGTAAACCAGAAGCCCATCGGTTGTTCAGCTCACGGTAAAAAGTGCCTTGGTCTGCAACTTGGTAATCCGTACACCAGCCAGCGGTATAATTATTGTCATAACTCGGCCGCTCGCAACGCTCTTCATCCGTCGTGGTAATTTCTAAGCGCGCGTAATGGTCACTGGTGACTAACGTGCCGTATTGAACTTCCGTCGCCGCACCTAGGCCATTGGTAACTTTTGAGATGACATTAAAACTGTCGCCGTCAAATTTTGCCGGATAGGTGTATAACCTGTCTGTGGTCACCCGCACTAAGTCGAGCCGGCCATCGCCGGTAATATCGGCGAGTAAGCGTACGTATTTATCTTCACCGGCTTGGGTGCCCACTAAATAAGGCTCATCAAGCGTGTCGCCCAACCAACGGCGCAAATAAATACTGGCGCCATCAAACCACATCAAGT
>NZ_JBHSWW010000570.1:0-756 GCF_042661865.1 Halorubrum tibetense | reverse complement strand
AACCCGTGCCATCGGTCATTTCGTCAACAGTTTCATCATGGCTTAGCACCAAAACACCGTCGCTGCTGGCATGAATGTCAATTTCGATCACGTCGGCGGCCAACTTGTGGGACAGCAACGCAGCCTCAAGGGTATCCTTCGGCTGCAACCCCTGCCCAGCACCGTGTGCTATCACTTCAAAGCCAACGTCTTGATAAAATGGATGATGAATCGGTGCGACTGAAACAAAAAAGCGCAGACCAGCATAGACGGCAAACAAAGCCACCAGCGCCAGGCCAATTTTCTTCATAATTCCCATGGGTATCTGCTTGTTCAGACTAGAAAGTCGCCCATGCTAACGCCTTAGGTAGCTCATGAACAAGCCTTCACAGATGCTTCTACAGTTTTATGTAGATTCTCCTGCGATGCAGCCACCAAGCCAATAGCCATAAAATCGCAAGGTGCAAAAGCGCAAACATCAGCGAGGCGAGCTTGGCCGGCATCATCAGCGCCAACCACAGAAACAGCGATTCGTATAAGGTGCCATCACTCGTGGGGACTAAACTATAGCTTCGCACCCAGAGCCAAGCTAAAGCATAAATGAACAATGGATTTTGCCCGAGTATAGAAAGTGACTGCATAACCCAGGCACCGATCTTGGCACGCTCAAGAATCAACAAACACGCTAAAAACGCCAACGCTAGACCACCCGTTAACAACACGTAGGTCGAGGTCCAAAGGGATTTGTTAATAGGCTCAGGTAAACTGTAGGCCAAT
>NZ_JBHSWW010000569.1:0-760 GCF_042661865.1 Halorubrum tibetense | reverse complement strand
GGAGCATACCAGCCTTTAAAACATCGACACGGCAAATGCGACACTCATACAATCCATGGGCGTCTCCAGCTCCCCTTATGGAACGCCTGAATATCTCCCACTCCACTCAGGTGCACACCAAGGGCGACAAACACATTCACACTAGCAGCGAGCGGTTAATTTTCTGCCTGTAAAACACTATCCCCAGCTCTAAACCAAAGACACTGTACTGCGAGTGGACTCATAAATTTCGTATCGCCCGATTCGTCACCTAACTTTGCCAAGTCATTCAGCTGTTGGTGATTTTCTAACTCCAGAATCCAAACTTGCTCAATATTCCAATGCGTTCAGGTACGATTACGACGGTGAAATTACCCAATACTGAAAATAACGGTGAAGTCGAAAAACAAAACACAGCTCGGTTTACTAGTTAGCTAATACACCTACCGAGCATGGGCAGGACGATGTTACGAGGGGATAAAAACCTGGCGAGAAACAACATTGGGTTAATCAAGGGTAGCGCCCTTTTGATCATTCTGTATCCACGTTTCCAAGTGCACGCGCTGTGCGGACCAAGAATTGAAACAATAAGCCCAAGCGCCAGACAAACACGCCCCCTCGCCTTGCCGCTGCAGTGCAAATACAGAGCTCGCCTCTAGCCCCACCTGTGCATAGGCCTCGAAATCGGTGGAAGAATCGCCAAAACCGGCAGCTATCACCCAGCCTTTATTTTGGTACTGATTCAATACCCGCGCCTTAAAAGCCGCATGATCAACACTGT
>NZ_JBHSWW010000568.1:0-767 GCF_042661865.1 Halorubrum tibetense | reverse complement strand
GTTTCCAGCAACAATTGGCGCAATAATTGATGCGGTTTAGCGCCAAAGGTTTTGCGCAAGCCCCACTCTCTAGCGCGACTGGCGTGCTGTAAGCTGGCAAGATTGGCATAGTTCAAGGCCGCCGCTAACACCACCAACAAGCCCATTAAGGTTAGGGTTTCATTAACTGGAAAGCCGAGTGAATCCCACACTTGTGTATGATGGTATCGTAGCGGCCGAACATTAAGTGCAGAAATATAGGCGCGCTCTTTAGCATCGGCATGACGCTCAGCAACAGCGTTTACGCTTTGCTGCAGCGCCACAAGATCGGCATTATCTGGCAGCAATAGGTAAGTGAGATCGGTCGGCTGGAGCGATGTCCACTCGCCAGCGATGGTATATTCAGAGGTCGCTATCAAGGTTGATAGCGAGGTAAAGCTAGTCAGCTCAACATCTGGCATCAGGGAAGAATTAAAGTGGCTATCGGCACCCACATCGTCAAAAACAGCCACCACGCGCAGCGGCCAGCGTTGATCAAGCTGTAAAGTAAAACCCACAGCGTTCGTCGTTCCGAAGAACGTTCGAGCATGGCTAGCACTCAGTGCAACCGTAAAAGGCTTGATTAATTCTGCCGCGCCGCCATGCAGATAGTGAAAATCAAACAGCTCGGTAAAGCCATCATCGACAAAGCGCAAGCCGAGATGAAAAGCACCGGTGGGCGAATAAATCTTGCGGCGCTCAAACTTACTGCGCACCACGCGCAAAATTCCGGGCACCTCCGCTTGAAA
>NZ_JBHSWW010000567.1:0-770 GCF_042661865.1 Halorubrum tibetense | reverse complement strand
GAGGACGTCGCCGTCGTGGGCGCGTTCCACAACCTCGCGGCCGCCCGCCTCGCGAACCTCGACGCCGACCTCGGGATCGACACGCTCGTCGTCGCCGACGACGAGGACGCGAAGGGGATCGTGAGCGACGTCGCCGAGGGGATCGAGGGGCTCCGCGTCCTCGACGCCGGCGGGCTCGCCAACGCGCCCGAGATCGAGGCGCTCACGCCGCTGCTCATCAACGTCGCGAGCAACAACGATGGGCTTCACGACCTCGGGATCCGGTTCACGTGAGTCGGACGCTCCGGGCCGTGTCTCCGGTTCGATCCGGGTCGCACCGCGTTCCGTTAGGCCTTTGCGCGGGCGGGTCCTCTCCGCGGTAGATGGAGTACCTGGAGCGCCGGGTCGCGCTGGTCGAGGACCGGATCGAGACGGTCATCGACGACGTCGAACCGGCGGCGCTGTCCGACGAACTCGGTCACGTCGTCCTCGCCGGCGGGAAGCGCGTTCGCCCCGCCGTAACGATACTCGCGTGTGAGGCCTTCGACGGCGATCCGGCGGACGCCGTCGACTTCGCCGCCGGGATCGAGTTCGTCCACAACGCCTCGCTCGTGATCGACGACATCATCGACCGCTCGGCGGTGCGCCGGGGGACGGCCTCGGCGTGGGCGGAGTTCGGCTACGGTCCGGCGATCGTCACGAGCGACGGCCTCCTCGGCGAGGCGTTCGCGCTCTTTTCGACCGACGAGCGGGCGATGCGGACCGTCGCCGAGGCGATGGTCGAGCTCGGC
>NZ_JBHSWW010000566.1:0-778 GCF_042661865.1 Halorubrum tibetense | reverse complement strand
TCCATACGAAGAGCTTCGTCGAGTCGTCAGCAACAATAAGATTATCTCACGGGCTCACGCTGTGCCGGCTGTCGAGACCTCGGGGTAAACACGTACCAGAAAATAAAGAGTCTTGGCGCGAACACGCACCCGAGGAACCGCATCCGAGCGTCGAGGACGACCAGTGACCGACGGAGAAACACCGATCTTCGAGCGTGGCGATATCGTCTACGGGGATGATCCGTTCAAGGGGGAAGAAGACGCTCGACCCTGGCTCATCCTCTCGAATCACGAGGGCCGTCCGTTCTACGGCGAGCAGTATATGACGCTCACGCTAACGTCGAGATCCTGGATGGACGGCCTGATCGACATTCCCGACGAGAGTTGGCTTCGTGGTGGGGTCCCGAATGAAAGCCGGATCGTCCCATGGGGAGTCCAATCAATCGACCACACGGATATCGACTTCTGGCAAGGTCGTCTTAAGAAGGATCTCGTTGACGAGGCGGTTGCTGCGCTTATCGAAGAACTACATTAGCGGCGGCCTGTTGAAATCCCATTTACTAATCGTCAGGGTGTCATAGAACGATTCGCATGGCGTTTCTTTCGCCCCAGATAGGGTAAACTATCCGTTCACTACGCCTGCAAATCGACCGTTAGGATTTCTACCAGCTCAGAGATGTGTTCTAATGGCCGTGCAAGATACAGGGCGCGAATGTGGTGCGAACCGAGGCCGATCTACGTGAGAGAGTGATCGGTCAGTACAAACGACCTACGTATCGGGTGTTGACTCTCGATACTG
>NZ_JBHSWW010000565.1:0-788 GCF_042661865.1 Halorubrum tibetense | reverse complement strand
CACGCCGGGAGCGCGGTGCTCGTGGGGACGCTGTCCGCGGTCGTCGTCTACGGGACCTACGTCGCCGCCGCGGGCGGCCAGCCCGTCGCGGCGCTCGCGCTGTTGCTGTTCGGCGCGGTCGTGTTGGCGTCGGCGTTCCGGTGACCGATGGTGCCCCTATCGTGACCGTTCGAGCCCGTCGGATCGGGGTCGCTTTTGTACTCCGGGACGGATCGGCGGGTATGGACACGGCAACGACCGCGTCGGCGGGGTGGTCGGCGTGACGGAGCTCGTGACGTTCGGCGAGACGATGCTTCGGCTCTCGCCCCCGCGGGGGGACCGGCTGGAGACGGCCCGCGAGCTCGACGTACAGGCCGGCGGTGCCGAGAGCAACGTCGCGGTCGGCGCTGCACGGCTCGGTGCCGACGCCGCCTGGATCTCGAAACTGCCCGACTCGCCGCTCGGCCGCCGGGTCGTGAGCGAGCTCCGCAGCCACGGCGTCCGAACCGGTGTCGCGTGGACCGACCCCGCCGAGAGCCGCGTCGGGACTTACTACCTCGAACACGGCGGGAAGCCCCGCGGTACGGACGTGATCTATGACCGGGCCGACTCGGCGATCACGACCGTCGAGCCCAGCGAGCTCCCGACCGAGGTGTTCGAGTCGGCGGCGTACTTCCACACGACGGGTATCACCCCGGCGCTCGCGCCGGCGACGCGGGAGGCGACGACCACGCTGTTGCGGGCGGCCGGCGACGCCGGCGTGACCCGGACGTTCGACCTGAACTACCGGTCGAAACTCTGGGAGCCGG
>NZ_JBHSWW010000564.1:0-788 GCF_042661865.1 Halorubrum tibetense | reverse complement strand
CTTCGAACCCGGCGAACTCGGCGGGATCGACGGGACCCGCCACCGGCGACGTCGTCGGCGTGAAACCCCGCGCCGGCAACGACTACTGGTTCGATCACGACGACGTCCGGGTCGCCACCGACGCGGGTCGACTATACGGGAAGGACGCCCGACGGCGCGCGGCGGCGAGCACTCGGCCGCTCGACCCGGGAGCCGACGCGATCGCGCCCGAGTCGATCAATCCCGTTCACCGTCTCTGGCGGCCGACACCGGGTCGAACCGGTATGCTCGGTGACGCCGACCGGACGTTCCTCTGTGACCGCGTAACGACGGCCGACGGCTCCCGGTACGTCGTCAACGGCGCAGCTGAGGCGGCCGGACTCCTACCGGCGGCGCTGAGCGACCGGCTACCGCTCGCGGACGCGACACGCGTGAGAGACGTTCGGGAGTTCAACGAGGTGATGGCGTCGGCGTACCTTCCCGCCTTCGAGCGGCTCGCTGGCCGCGTCGCGCGGGCCTCGGTCCCGGTCGTGATCGAGTCGTACGCGGACGTGGCCTCGCCCTTGTCGACCCGGGACGACTCGGGTATCGATGTCGGGATCGACGCGGTCGCGGTGGTCGACCCCGGCCGCGCACGGATCTACGCCGGTGACAGGTACGCGAAGGCCCGGCGAGTCGCCGCCGGGAGCGCGCGCGAGGGACGCTTAGAGGAGCACACGGACGCGGTGACCGACATGATCGAATCGGTCGCGACGGTCGGCCTGCCGGCGTTGTCGGGGGAGGAACGGGCGCGACCGGCGACCGTCGCC
>NZ_JBHSWW010000563.1:0-791 GCF_042661865.1 Halorubrum tibetense | reverse complement strand
TCGAATTGTTTGGTGTGAAGCGACTGTCCCAGCGGGTATACCAAGGTTGCTCCTTCTCTAGAATAAACTCGGAGGTAGACCTGGATAGGTCGCCACTGTCGGCGCTGGCAAGTGCATAAAAGTGTGCTTCGCTTAAGCTAACATCGCCAGACCGGTCTAGATCTATTTGGGCTGCAGGAATTGTTTCGCCCAGTCGGGTTTTGCCCGCCAGTGCAGCGAAGAAATAGGTGGTGTAGTCCCTAAAATCTGCCTCGTTGGTGCCTAAGTCACAGCCTTCGGCTTCCCGCCTATCCGACTCGGCGAGAAAGCCGCAGCGCTGCTGTTCACCCCGCACATCGCTGTAGGGGTTGTCATAGATTAAATTGGCAAACGAACCAGAAAAACATTGAGTGAGAACGAAATTAACCGTTGCTTGCGGATGAATTTTATCGAGTAATTGGTCGAGTTCAGAAACAGTTAGATGTGTGTCGCCCCAGAGTTTTAGAGTGTTTTTGCGGGTGTCTCTCGGTTCTATATCGCCGTGGCCGTTATAAACAATCAGCACTTTATCGTCGGGTTTTACCAGCGCAAACTGTGCTTCAAGGCTTGCAACAAGTGTGGCTTTTTCTGTACTGCCGTCCACCTTGCCGATGCTATTGCGCTTGGTTTTCTTAGCATAATCGAGACCGCTTGCGAAAACGCGTAAAAGAGTTTCGTGAATTGGGTCGCGCTCTTTCGGATTGGCGAAATAGACGACGTCGTCTGCGCTATCATCGCCGTTGGTGTAGTAGGTATAGTTTTCAATGCCTTTC
>NZ_JBHSWW010000562.1:0-793 GCF_042661865.1 Halorubrum tibetense | reverse complement strand
TAGAGGATGCAGTCAGCACGAGAACTGCGTTATTTTCCCCAACTGAATTCTGAATAAGCCGATAGAGTGTGCTTGCGAACTCAGCGTTGGTCTTATATACTCCTTTCAGGTAGTCGTCGATATGTTGTTTCCGGAGGAGATCGAAACGGAACGTCTCCATTTGCGACGGCTCTGCCACGAGACAGTTGATGCCTTCGAATACTATGAATTGTGTTCTCACCACGAATCAGGAATCGAGGAAGTAACAGAGTACCTCCCATGGGGTCCTCATAACACTGTGAAGGAAACGGCGGACTACCTCTCTGAACTCGAATCCAAGTGGGAAGACGGAACACGGGCAGAGTATGTCATTCAACCAGAGGAGGGTGAACCGGGGGCTGGCGAAATCGCTGGGTCGGGCGGCCTCATCATCGACTGGGAAACCCGAACAGGGAAACCTGCGATTTGGCTTCGCAAGCAGTTCTGGGGTAACGGATACTCCGGTGAACGGGCAGATGCGATGCTCGAACTGGCCTTCGAGCGTCTCGACCTCGACCTCGTCGCCGTTCCTGTACAGGACGGCAACGATAGGTCGCGGGCGGCGGTGGAGAAGTACATTTCTGCGCACGGTGGTCAGTACGACGGCGTCATCCGCAACTCGACAGTTCGGCCTGACGGAACGATAATCGCCCATCACCGATACACAGTTACACAAAACCAGTATCGAGAGTCAACACCCGATACGTAGGTCGTTTGTACTGACCGATCACTCTCTCACGTAGATCGGCCTCGGTTCGCACCACATTCGCGCCCT
>NZ_JBHSWW010000561.1:0-797 GCF_042661865.1 Halorubrum tibetense | reverse complement strand
GCCGCGTCGTCGCTCTCGTCCGCCACGTCGGCGGCGGCGAGCATCGATTCGGCCCGACGCATCGCCGCCTCGTTTGCCGCCTGCGCCGCGCGGATCGCGGACACCTCCTCGTCGGTCTTCACGGCGCGGACTTCTTGGATGCGATCGTCGGCGTCGACGGTCACGTCGATCCCACGGTCACGAAGCGCGTCGGCGGTCCCGACGGGTCCCCGGGGCGGCATCAAGACGGAGTCGACGCCCTTGTCGCGGACGAACGCGGCGTACATGTCGTTCCGTTCCTCGCGGCCCCCGTACTCGTAGTCGTAGTCGGCGTGCCGCTCGACCGTGTCGGCGAGCGCTTCGTTCCGGGCTCGTCCGTACTCAAGGCCGCTGACGAGAACGTGGATCTCGCCGTCGGCGTACAGCGTCACGAACGGGTCCGGGCCCGTGAACCCGGAGAGGTACAGCTGGTTCGCGTCGTCCTGTGAGGCGTCGAGGAGGTAACCGTCGGCCTCGATATCGGAGAGCATCTCGTCGAGTCGGGATCGATGCATACCAGTTCGTGTCCCGCCGGGGACCAAAGCGGTTGTCCTCGCGGATCCCGGGTCGTGCGGGGACCAAGGGCGGTCGCCGTGGTGGAGTCGACACGGCGGTCCAGCCGAGAAACACGTACGAAACCGATTTATACTCGGCCGTTTCCGGGAACCAACACGAACGTTCGTACGCTCTTCTGTAGGAGATTGTTGATACTGCTGAGCTGCTGCTGTCGAGTCGAAGAGGACAAGGACACCGCGTCAGCGGTGTCCGACACGGATGAT
>NZ_JBHSWW010000560.1:0-798 GCF_042661865.1 Halorubrum tibetense | reverse complement strand
CTATTCCGACGAGTTGAACTGTTCGATCCTGTTTAGTGTACAAGTACTTAGTTTAATCGATAAACCTCTTGCCCATGTGTACCTAGGCTTTCCAGTTTTTATTGCTAAAGACGAAGCCCGCAAAGCGCAGCGTGTTGCCACGTCTTTGATAGCGACCATTAAGTCCAGCTCAAAATCTTTAGCCGGAAAGATAATCGACTTAAGTATATCTGGCTGCAAACTCACCGCTAAGGACGTCATAGGGCAAGCAGACACTAAACTCCTACTTGTCACGAAGCTATCCATCGATGGCTCGGACAAAATCATTCAGCTAAAAGGAACAATTAAAAGCCAATTGGCAATTCAACGAGCAGATGGAGAGTTTTACGAATACGGGATTTCTTTTAATGAAATAACCAGCGAACAAAAGGGAAACATAGAGCACTATATTAATAACATTTAGAGTACCTCACGCTGCAGCCAAACACCAAAAACTACGAGCACCCATTGTTTGCGGGATGCAGCAAATTAAAGCGCATTAACTCAGCAGCTAAAGGGCGGGGCTGATTGAAAACAAACCGCTGCCGTATCTTTTTCGGACAATAGAGGAACTTGATTTATGGCAAGAGGCCACTGGATTGCCACATCTGAATCATCCCAACGAATGGCAACCTCACTTTCAGGATGGTAATAATTGGTACATTGATAACTGAGGTCCGCGTACTCCGAAAGGACTAAATAACCATGGGCAAAGCCCTCCGGCACCCACAACAACTGCTTATTTTTAGCCGACAAAGTAACACCCATCCAGCACCCAAA
>NZ_JBHSWW010000559.1:0-805 GCF_042661865.1 Halorubrum tibetense | reverse complement strand
TGGGCTCCTACGTCTGCCGTAGCCGATGACTAGCGAGTGTCCTAGCGACACTAGAGACAGTGCATTGGGTTAGATCCACGCTTTGCCTTATAATCCCCCGCCATTCGCCTACCGTAACTGTTTTAGGATATGCCATGAACGCCCTTCAAGTGATCGAAATTTTTGCCGGTCTTAACCCCCAAGGTCAGCCCGTTGCCGAAAAAGTTCAGGTGCGGGTTAATGAAGATCAAAGCTTACAGCTAGTAAAGTCCCCAGCGTTTGTTAAAGGCTTGGCCAGTGGCGACAATATTCAATTTGATGAACAATCTCAGGAATTTGAGATTGTGCGTCGCAGTGGCAATGTGTGCGTCCGGGTGTTTTCTCGCGATGATATCAAGGCCGTTGCCGAACAACTGACACCTGCATTAGAAAAATTGGGCGGTGAACTGGATATTGAAACGCCGCGTATGTTGGTTTACAGCGTGCATGTGAGTTTGGGCTTTAGCGTTATTGAAGATATCTTAAATGATTGCCTCGATGAAGAGTGCATGTGGCTGTACGGCAATGTTTACGACCCCCAAGATGGCAAAACACCGTTGAATTGGTGGCAATCTATACTCGCGCCTGAATAAAGTTGGAAATTAGTAATGTTATTGGTTATCTCGCCGGCAAAAACCTTAGACTTTGACACTGCTTGGAAAATCGCGAAAACGACGCAACCGGATTTCCTCGACTACTCTCAAACGCTGATCAATGGCCTAAAAAAATTATCTCCCCACGATATTTCTGCGTTGATGAGTGTGAGCGATAAGATCGGCACGTTGAA
>NZ_JBHSWW010000558.1:0-807 GCF_042661865.1 Halorubrum tibetense | reverse complement strand
TCCGCGCCTTGGTGCGGGCGATCTCCGCGATCGTGTCGCCGAGCACCGCGGTGTGTTCGAGCGAGACGTTCGTCACCGCGGTGGCGACGGGATCGACGGCGCTGGTCGCGTCGTACTCGCCGCCGAGTCCGACCTCCAGGACCGCGACGTCGACGTCGCGGCGCGCGAAGTCGTGTATCGCCATCGCCGTGACGACCTCGAAGAACGTGAGCGGTTCGCCGGCCGCCGCGCGATCGACTAACCACGGTTTCACCTCGTCGACGAAGTCGACGATCGCGGCGTCGGTCATGGGTCGGCCGTCGACGCGGACCCGCTCGCTCAGCGACGAGAGATGCGGCGAGGTGTACAGTCCGACTGAGAGTCCAGCCTCGCGGAGGACCGACTCGACCAGCCGCGCGGTGCTCCCCTTCCCGTTCGATCCCGCGACCTGGACGCACGCGAGGTCGGCCTCCGGGTTGCCCAGCCGGTCCAACAGCGCCGCGACGCGCTCGGTGCCGGGCTTGACCGAGAAGCGACGGAGGTCGAACAGGAAGTTCGCCGCCTCGTGGTAGTGCATACCCGCTGGGTCGGCGTCGCGTCGTTTAGGCGTACCGGACCGGGAAAGAGCAACCCTTAGGCGCGACGCCCGCGGAGGGGATCCATGAACGAGACGGTGCCGTCCGAAGGGGCCGGCGCGGACTCCGAGGCCGGTTCTGACTCCGACGCCGGCTCGGGACCCGGTCGAACCGGCGCGACCGATCGACCCGACGAGCCCGTCCTCGTCGGGGAGGGGATCCGGAAGTCGTACGGCGAGGTCGTCGCGCTCGA
>NZ_JBHSWW010000557.1:0-810 GCF_042661865.1 Halorubrum tibetense | reverse complement strand
GCGACCGCGCTGGCGGGCGCGTCCCCCGCGCCGATCCGCCGGAGCGCCCCGTACAGCGAGGTGTCGTAGTGGAGATGGAACTCCCCCTCGCCGTAGAACGGGTCGTGCGGCAGCGTCTCGTCGAGCAACAGCAGGTCCTCGGGGACGCGGTCGGCCACCTCCTTCCAGAACCCGTGAGGGATCCCCCAGGCGACGTCCGCGCGGAACCCGTCGACGACGCCCGCCCAGTCGTCGACGATATCGAGCAGCCAGGAGCGGACCGCCGGTGAGTCGAAGTTCAGGTTGGGGATCCGCCCCCAGTTGAAGTAGTACTCGGGCATGTCGCCGGAATCGAGCGCCGCCCACTCGATGTCGGTGACGTCGAAGGCGGCGTCGGCCCGCCGGTAGTGGTCGCGGTAGGCCGGCACGCCCGCGGCGTGTAGCTGAAAGGCGGGGTGGTCCCGCGAGGTGTGGTTGATGACGAGGTCGAAGACGACGCGGATCCCGGCGTCGTGACACGCCGCGACCAGCGACTCGAACGCGGCCCGCGAGCCGAGGTCGGCGGCGGTGTCGGTGTAGTCGGTGACGTGGTAGCCGTGCTCGGTCGGCGAGGCCAACACCGGCGTCAACCAGAGGACGTCGACCCCGAGACTCTCGACGTACGGGATCCGGCGCTCGATCTCGGCGAACGTTGTCGGCAGCGTGTCGCCCGCGAACGACCGGACGTACACCTCGTAGATCGTCGCGGCGTCCGCCCACGCGGGACGGGCGTGCGGGTCGGTGACCGTGAGGCCGCCGCCCCCTGTTGTCGTCCCGTCCGCGGCGTCGGCC
>NZ_JBHSWW010000556.1:0-830 GCF_042661865.1 Halorubrum tibetense | reverse complement strand
AAGTCGAATCCACGATGAGCGGTACTCGAACCCGCTATGGATTTATCGCCGCGCTTTGCCCATTCGAGATGTAATGAACCTTGGCCATGGCAGGCTTCGCAACCAATATTGACTTCTTGCCAGGTGGTTTCGTAGGTATTTTTTACCGAATTGTAATTTTTTCTGAGATCCGTTGAGTGACAAGCCGCACAGCGTGAATTCCAATTAAAGTAAGTGCCGGTCCAGTGTAGGGCGTCTCTATAATCGATAGGGTCTAGTGGATTGCCGCCATGTTGTAACACCTCATGTTCTGGATACAGGTGATACCAACGCTGTCCGCCCTCTGTTTTTGGCCGAGTATCCCAAATAATGGCAAGTACCTGTTTCCTACCGTCGGGGAAATCAATTAAATATTGTTGTAATGGTTCGACGCCAAAGGTGTAGGTGATTTCAAATTCTTGTAATTTTCCTTTTGCATTGTCGGTTTTAACAAAATATTTTCCGTCGCGCCGGTAAAAACGGCTGGTTATGCCGTTGTAAGTGAATGCGGCATTGTCAAAATTGCCCAGTACGCTTTTCTCGGACGCGGGTTGCATGGCCGCCCAGTGATGACTTTTTTGCCAGTCTTGATACTCGGATTGGTGACAATCAGCACAGACCTCGCTTCCCACGTAGGAGGCTTGAGCGTCCGTTGGTGATGGATCGAGCGCTTGGCCGGCGCTTACCCCATTCAGCGGTAGAGAAAAGAATACTATACAAAAAGCCGCAAGTTTTTTATGCATTATTGTCGCTTATTTATACGAATAAAAAGTGAAAACGAATGAAGAAATAGTATCATCTCTACTATGACG
>NZ_JBHSWW010000555.1:0-832 GCF_042661865.1 Halorubrum tibetense | reverse complement strand
CAGGCGACGTCGCCGTCGGCGTCGTCGGCCGTGCTCGCGACCGCCGCGTTCCCGACCAGCGTCGCGTCGCTGACGCCGAGCTCCGCGAACTCGATCAGCGAGTCACACGTCGTCGGGCCGACCGACTCGACGTACGCGATGACCGACTCCTCGAAATCAGTCGCCTCGAGGAACGCCACGGTCTCCTCGTCCGCCTCGTCGTAGATCCAGCTCGCGTCCCCCGGCTCCGTGATCAACAGCCCGGTCCCGACCCGGTCGTCGTGTCGCCACGCGGGCCCCGAGAGCGCCCGCCCGACTTGGTGGACCTCGGTCTCGACAGCGGTCACGTCCCCTCCGAGATCGTCGTCGTTCCCGTCGCCGCCGTTTTCGTCGCCGCCGTTCCCGGTCCCCGGGTCGAGGTCGCCGTCCTCGACGCAGCCGGCGAGCGCGGCGGCCGCGGCCGTGGTTCCGATGCCATACAGCGCCGTTCGTCGGGTGATCTCGTTCATACCTACGGGTACGTGAGGGATACATAAGGGCTTCGTGTAAGCACAAAGAACTCTCTGTGCTTCCCGAGATCGATGGACAGCGGCCGGATCTCGGAAGTCATTCTCGCGTGATACTGCCTCACACGATATCGGTTCACACGATACTGCTCTACATACTCGAGTGCGACCGCGCCTCTCAGGGACACGCCTCCCTTACTTCGGCGCGAACAACCGGGGGAGCTCCTCTCGGGACAGTCCGGCCGCCAGCCCGAGCGCGAGTCCGACCCGGGCCTTCGCGGCCGGGAGATCGCTCGCGAAGACGACCCCGTGGTCGGCCAGCGTCACCGCCCCGCCGGGCGTTCCGT
>NZ_JBHSWW010000554.1:0-836 GCF_042661865.1 Halorubrum tibetense | reverse complement strand
GCAAGACGTACAACGCGAAGGAGTTGGACGACGGCCACCCGATACGGCTCACGAACCAAGCCGCGAAGTTCGACCACTCCGACGAGCGCGACTACGAATTCACGTGGTGGGTTCCCCGCCCCGGTCGGGGAACGAACTTCTGGATACCGCTCCGCATCAACCCCGAACAGGAAGACCTCTGGCACGACCTCGTATCGGAGGACGCGAAGGCGGGCGAGATACGACTTCAGCAACACCGGAAGAACTGGGTACTGCACGTCACCGCCGAGTACCCAGTCGAAGAACCAGCGACAGACGGTGACGCCACGCACATCGGCTTAGACATCGGAGAAACCGCCCTCATCACGGGCTGTGCCCTCAAGGAAGGTTCTCCGACTGACCCGTTCGTGTGTAGCGGAAGCAGAGCGAAGCATCTCCGCAAAGAGATGCACACGACCCTGAAACGACTCCAAGAGCGTGACGCATCCGAGTGGCGGATTGACGACCGATTCAGCCACTACCAGAACGCGCTCACCGACATCGTGGAGAAAGCGTCTTGGCAAGCCGTCGAGTACGCCAAACGGTACGAGAACCCGGTGTTGGTGATGGAGGACTTGACGTACATCCGTGAACGGCTCAACTACGGGAAGTACATGAACCGTCGGCTTCACTCGTGGGCGTTCGCCCGACTGCAGGGGCGCATCGAGGACAAGGCGACGGAAGCGGGTATCCCGGTCGAGTACGTGAATCCGGCGTACACGTCGCAGACGTGTCACTCGTGCCACCGTATCGGTCGGCGGGACTCGCAGGCCGAGTTCCGATGTCCGAACGACGACTGCCACGTTTCGACGTTTCAG
>NZ_JBHSWW010000553.1:0-836 GCF_042661865.1 Halorubrum tibetense | reverse complement strand
CTGAAACGTCGAAACGTGGCAGTCGTCGTTCGGACATCGGAACTCGGCCTGCGAGTCCCGCCGACCGATACGGTGGCACGAGTGACACGTCTGCGAGGTGTACGCCGGATTCACGTACTCGACCGGGATGCCTGCTTCCGTCGCCTTGTCCTCGATGCGCTCTTGCAGTCGGGCGAACGCCCACGAGTGAAGCCGACGGTTCATGTACTTCCCGTAGTCGAGACGCTCACGGATGTACGTCAAGTCCTCCATCACCAACACGGGATTCTCGTACTGCTTTGCGTACTCGACGGCTTGCCGAGACGCTTTCTCCACGATGTCGGTGAGCGCGTTCTGGTAGTGCGAGAAACGGTCTTCGATACGCCACTCGGATGCGTCACGCTCTTGGAGTCGTTTCAGGGTCGTGTGCATCTCTTTGCGGAGATGCTTCGCTCTGCTCCCGCTACACACGAACGGGTCAGTCGGAGAACCATCCTTGAGGGCACAGCCCGTGATAAGGGCGGTTTCTCCGATGTCTAAACCGATGTGCGTGGCGTCACCGTTTGTCGCTGGTTCTTCAACCGGGTACTCGACGGTGACGTGCAGTACCCAGTTCTTCCGGTGCTGTTGAAGCCGTATTTCGCCCGCCTTCGCGCCCTCCGATACGAGGTCGTGCCAGAGGTCTTCCTGTTCAGGATTGATTTGGAGCGGTATCCAGAAGTTCGTTCCCCGACCGGGACGCGGAACCCACCACGTGAACGCGTAGTCGCGCTCGTCGGAGTGGTCGAACTTCGCGGCTTGGTTCGTGAGCCGTATCGGGTGGCCGTCGTCCAACTCCTTCGCGTTGTACGTCTTGC
>NZ_JBHSWW010000552.1:0-848 GCF_042661865.1 Halorubrum tibetense | reverse complement strand
GACCCGTTCGTCGATCCGGCCCGACGCGTTCGGCGTCGTCACCACGACGGGGTCGTCCGCGTCGGCCCGGCGGACGTATCGTTCCGCGAGGATCGCCAACACGGTGTCCTCGTGGACCACGTCGCCGTCCGCGTCGACGAGCACGAACCGGTCGGCGTCGCCGTCGTGACCGATCCCGAACGCGAACCCCTCCGCGTCGCCGTCGGGTCCTGCCCGACCGGGATCCGTGACCCCCTCGTTCGCGTCGGCGATGAACGCGCGGAGGTCCCGGAGCGTCTCCGGGGTCGGCTTGCTGCCGCGTCCGGGGAAATGCCCGTCGACGTTGCCGTTGAGGGTCACGACGGTCGCGCCGAGCTCGCGAAGGACGGTGGGCGTCGCCGGCCCGGCCATCCCGTTCCCGCAGTCGACGGCGATCCGGAGCCCATCGAGGTCGGTGGTGTCGCCGTCCTCGTCGTCCGTTCGATTCGTCTGGTCGTCCGTTCGATCCGGCTCGCCGTGCGCGGTACCTCCCTCACCGAACGACCGTGCGTACGCCTCGACCGCATCGAGATACGTATCCAGGGTGTCGATCCGTTCGGTCGTCGTCCACGCGTCCCAGTCCGCTGGGGGCTCCTCGTCGGCGACACGGGCCTCGACCGCCCGCTCCAGCCCGCGGTCGAACTCGACGCCGTCCCGGAACAGCTTGATCCCGTTGTCCGTCGGCGGGTTATGCGAGGCGGTGAGCATGACGCCGTACCGGCCCTGTGAGGCGTACGCGAGCCCGGGCGTCGGCAGCTGCCCGGCTCGGAGCACCGTTGCGCCGCCGGAAGCGAGCCCCGCCTCCATCGCCGCCGCGATCGCCGGGCCCG
>NZ_JBHSWW010000551.1:0-848 GCF_042661865.1 Halorubrum tibetense | reverse complement strand
CTCCGGGTCGGCGTTCGGGAGGCGTTCGCCGGGACAGGCGGGCCGACCGCGACGGTTCCATCACCGCGGGTACAGGGAGCGGTCGCGCTGCTCGCCGTCGCCGCACGCGAGGGGCGACCGGCAGGTGACGTTCTCCTCGAGCTCGCCGACCACATCGGACGACTCCGCGAGCTCGAACGCGACGCGAGACGCCAGCTTGCAACGGTGACTGGTACCCTCTCGAACACTGCCGCGGTGTTCGCTCCGCTCGTCGGCGGCGCGACGGTCGCGCTGGCGACGGGAGTGGACACGGTCGGCGTCGGGGGACTGGGCGCTGCGAGCGGCGGGGTCGGTGACGTGGGCGTCGGGATGAGTGGGATCGATGGCAGAGGTGGGGACGCGTTCGGCGGAACGGACGGCACGAGCGACGCGACGGCGGGGGCGGAACGGGAGGGTGGAGACGCGCTCTCCGTCCCGGTTCTCGGCCGGATCGTCGGGGCGTACGTGCTCCTCCTCTCGGCGACGTTGACCGCCCTGGCGACGGGCCTCGAACGCGGGTTCGACACGACGCTCGTCGCGTATCGGATCGGGATCGCGCTCCCGACCGCGACCGCGACGTACTTCGTGGCGTTCGTCGGTGCGACGGCGTTGTTGTAGTGGGCTCGTGGTCGTCAAGTGCGAAGAGCTCGATCCGATCCGGTTTCGGGGAGAACATCGATACGGTGTCCCGGGGGCGATCTTTTAAATACGAAACCGCGGCCACCGGGCGTATGTTCGAAACGCAGCTGGACGCGACCTACGCGTGGCTCGGCCTCGCAGTGGTGAGCGTCGCGACGGCCGGCGTGGTCGCCGCGCTCCCCGCGTCGCCG
>NZ_JBHSWW010000550.1:0-851 GCF_042661865.1 Halorubrum tibetense | reverse complement strand
GCGCTACCTAAAGGTTGTGAGCTGAGTGCCGATTTCAAAGCCTGCAACGACATTCCAAAGATGCACAAAGTGGCAAGCCAGACCATCGCCGCAGGCGAAAAAATCCTGAAATATGGGCAAGTTATTGGTCAGGCCACACAGAGTATTGCCGCGGGCGAGCATATCCACACCCACAACTGCGCCATGGGCAACTTCGAGCGGGACTTTGCCTTCTGCAGCCAAATTCGCCCAACCCAATTCGTTCCGACCAACGCCAAACGCCAATTTCAAGGCTACCACCGCCCGTCTGGCAAAGTAGGCACGCGCAACTTTATCGCTCTGGTCACCACGGTTAACTGCTCGGCCACTGCCGCTCGCCATATCGCCGAACAGGCGCGCCTAGGCCAGCTGCTCGACGGCTTCGATAACATCGACGGCATAGTGCCCTTGGTGCATAGCTCGGGTTGCGGTATGAACCCCAACAGCCGGGGCGGCCACATTTTGGCTCGCACCTTGGCAGGCTATGCCGTGCACCCAAATTTCGGCGGTGTGATTACTCTGGGTTTAGGTTGCGAAGCTATGCAACTTAACCACCTCATGCGCGACTATGGGTTAGTCGAATCGGAGTTTTTCCGCGCCTACAACATTCAAGATGTGGATGGCACGGCAAAGGCGATTGACCACGGCTTGGGTATCATTCGGGAGATGTTGCCTAGGGTGAACGCGGTAAAACGCCAAGCCACCGATGCCAGCCATCTAACCCTCGCGGTCCAGTGCGGTGGCAGCGACGCCTTTTCTGGCATCACCGCAAACCCCGCGCTCGGCAAGGCGGCCGATACCCTAGTGGCACAGGGTGGTACGGTGATCTATTC
>NZ_JBHSWW010000549.1:0-857 GCF_042661865.1 Halorubrum tibetense | reverse complement strand
AATAAGCCTTCTACATCTTCAGAGCAAAACGCAGCAGGATCATTCGAGTCTAAATCTAGCACGGCTCGGACCTGGCCTGTTGCATCGGTTATGGGTAAAACAACTTCGGATAAGGTCGAGCTGGAGCAGGCAATATGATAAGGCAGGCTATGTACATCATCGACCAGTTGTACCGCATTTTCCTTCGCGGCTTTGCCGCACACACCGCGATCAAAACTAATTTGTAGGCAGCCATGGCCACCTTGATAGGGGCCTACTTTAAGTAAGTTTGGTTCAGTGACTCGGTAAAATCCGGTCCAGTGACTATAGGGGATAGCGTGATGGATCTCGCAGGCAAGTGTAGCCATAACCGCTACTTCATCGGTCTCGCCTTCGGTCAGTGACTTACACGTCTGCAGGAGCGAGGCGTACATCAATTTTTTTTCTGTGCTGTGCATGGTTAGATCCCATTAAATCCGATAGCTACTTGCGGTCATGAGGCTGGCGGTTAGTGTCATTAGCGATTTAACGGGTGCTGGAAATTCGAACCCGCCTGCTGAGCGAGCGGCAGCAGCGTGTCGGGCTTCGTCGGCGCGCATCTGGCTGACAATTTCCCGGCTTTTTGTATCTTGTTCCGGCAAACTTTCTAAGTGGCCATCGAGGTGGCGACAGACTTGGTCTTCGGTGGCGGCGACAAAACCTAAGCTGACTCTGTCGCTAATAAGGCCTGCCGCCGCGCCTATGCCGAACGACAGGGCGTACCAAGCTGGGTTGAGCAAGCTGGGTCGACTTTCTAGCTCATTTAGTCGTTGTTCACACCAAGCTAGGTGGTCAATTTCCTCTGCAGCCGCCTCGGCCATTTCGGCTCGCACCTCGGG
>NZ_JBHSWW010000548.1:0-858 GCF_042661865.1 Halorubrum tibetense | reverse complement strand
CCTATCTTTTTTCAAGGCGAGAATCCCGCTGTTTACGGCGGGCGTGAAGCCGACAACTCCTATACGAACCACCGTCGGTTGCAGGCCGAATACCCCACGACTGCAAACATTTATTAGAATTGGGTGTGCAGAAATCAGTACGGCCAAATGAAGTACAACCTCGAAACCGGGTCGCACACGGTCTACGCACTCCAATATCACTTCGTGACCGTCACGAAGTACCGCGCAGACCTACTCACCGACGAAATCGCAGAACGGGTCGGTGAGATTGCCAGCGACATCTCAGAGGATTTCGGCGTGAACATCCAGAACGTCAACGGCGGAAGCGACCACGTTCACATCCTCTTCACGGCGAAGCCAACGACTGACCTCACCAAGTTCATCAACTCGCTCAAGGGCGTCACGTCCCGCAAAATCCGTGACGAGAACCCCGAGGTTCGGCAGGCACTCAACAAAGCGTTCTGGCAACCGGGATACTTCCTCGCCACCACCGGCCAAGTGAGCATCGACGTACTCATGAAGTACGTCGAGGGGCAGTAGCGATGTCCACGACCGTCACGAAGACGTTGCAGGCGACGTTCGCGCCCCCCACCGCGCACAAGCAGTCGAAACTCAACGACCTGCTCGACACGTACCGTGACGGTCTGCAAGAGGCGTTCGACGCCGGGGCGAGTACCATGTCGGCGGTGAGCGACATCGTGACGCCCTACGACCTGCCGTATCAGGCCAAAGCCGCGCTCTGCAACTACGTCCCGAAACTCCGCAAGACGTACAACGCGAAGGAGTTGGACGACGGCCACCCGATACGGCTCACGAACCAAGCCGCGAAGTTCGACCACTCCGACGAGCGCGACTACG
>NZ_JBHSWW010000547.1:0-860 GCF_042661865.1 Halorubrum tibetense | reverse complement strand
TAGGGCCTGGACTTTTTCTTCGTGTGCTTTTTTGAATTCGAGGGCTTGGTCTAGGCGCGCTTGAACTTCCACGGGTAGGGTGGGGATAAGCGCTTCTTTGGCGTTGGCGATTTGTTCTGAGAACACCTGGGGCATGCCGTCTTGTATGAGCATAACGGCCATTTGGTTGGTGTCGGCATTCCAGATCATGGCGGCCTGGTCAGTTATTTCTCGAACTTCGCTAGGTGCGTAGCGGGATACCACGTAAAACAGCGCGCCTTCCTTTTGGATGCTTTGGGCTGTGTTTAATAGCTTCATGGTGGGCTCGTAGTTGTCGCCCAATATGGCAGTCATCCGGTCTTTTACCATGGGGATTTCGAACAGGTCTACATCGGCTGGGTTGAAGCCTATGAGCGGCGTTAATAAGGCGCCCATCAAACGAGCTTGCATTTGATTGCCTACCAAAAGCGACGAGACACAACCAATAAGGCACAGGCAAAGCGCTGCGCTGAGCAGAAGTTTTTGAATACGCATGAAATGGATACTTTAGAAAAGAGTCTATGTTGGGCCGAGTGGCGGTGCTAGGGTGCGCGATGTATTGCTATCCGCGACCGTTAGCGGAGCGCATTTTGCGCTACTTCGAGTTGGGCGGCTAGTGCTTCTTGAGAATTTTATCGATTGGTAGGCAATATGTTTCTCGTTTGAACACTTATAGGGTAGTTGCTTTGGCATTTGATCTGTGGCGTGCAATGTCTTCTGGTTTCACCAGGTTCTGCCCTGCAGCTAAAGCGGCAGCCGTTTTTCGCGTCGCTTTATTCGGTTGAGCGAAGAGGGATAATGTCGAGCATGGTTTAGCCTTTAGGCTCGATTAATCGCCTCTT
>NZ_JBHSWW010000546.1:0-871 GCF_042661865.1 Halorubrum tibetense | reverse complement strand
CGCGTTCCCGACGACGAGGGTTCGGGTTCGCTCGAAGAGCGGGTCGGCAGCCGTCGGCGTCTCCGGTCGGTTGCCCGCGACACCCGCCTGAAGATGCTCGCGAACGGTCGCCGGGGGATCGAGCTCGTACCGGTCCCACACCGCGAGCGCGTCCGCGTACGTTGACGGGTCCGGCGCGGTCGGGCCGCTAGCGATCACGCCGAGATCGTCGCCGACCACGTCGCTCACCGCGAGCGTGAGGACGGTCGCGGGGGCCGCGATCCCGGCGAGGCGACCGCCTTTGACCGCCGAGCAGTGTTTCCGGACCGCGTTGATCTCGTCGATAGACGCACCCGAGGCGAGGAGTTCCGCGGTAGCGGTTCGGAAGTCGTCGATCGAGATCGGGTCCGCCGGCGCGGCGAGCAGGGCGCTACCGCCGCCGGTGACGACCGCGATCACGAGGTCGTTCGGTCCCGCCCCGTCGGCGATGTCGATGACGCGTCGCGTCGAGGCGACGCCGCGGTCGCTCGGGAGCGGGTGGTCTCCGGGGAGGACGTCGACGGGCGAGGCCTCGTGACCCTCATCACTCTCGTCGCCCCCGTCGCCCTCATCACTCTCGTCGCCCCCGTCGCCCTCATCGCTCTCGTCGCCCTCGTCGACCGTGACGACCGCGCCCCCGACGAGCCGGTCCCCGAGCCGTGTCGCGAGGGCGTTCGCCATCCCGCCGGCCGCCTTGCCGGCACCGACCAGACGGACCTCGTCGTAGTCGTCGAGGTCGTACTCGACGTGCGTCCCGTCGACGGACTCGACGCCGAGCACGCCGTCGGCGACCGAGGCGCGGTCCGCGACGATCCGTTCCGGGAGCGCGGCGGCGATCCCGGCCGCGAGACAG
>NZ_JBHSWW010000545.1:0-871 GCF_042661865.1 Halorubrum tibetense | reverse complement strand
CTTCGATTATCTCTTTGATGCCGTGGTGGTCACCGATACTAACGGGGTTATTGTGGACTGGAACGCAGGTTCAGAAGCCTTGTACGGATACACGAAGTCCGAAGCTGTTGGGCAAGCCGTTTCTATATTGCATGTACCCGAGGATAGCGCTCAATTGACGGCGCAAGTTATTGCTGCTGTGGCTCGCGACGGAAAGTGGACGGGTGAAATCCGCATGTTACGTAAAGATGGCCATATAGGTTGGATTGAATCTATGTGTGTTCCTATCTTTGACGACGATGGTTCAATGGTGGGTGCGCTGGGCATAAACCGCGATATCAGCGATCGAAAAGCCGAGCAAGAGCGACTGAGCCATCTGGCCCATTTTGATCAATTAACCAATATTCCCAATCGATACCTATTGCTTGATCGCGTATCACATCTCATTGAGCAATCTAAGCGCAGTCATAAGTCCTTCACCTTGTTGTTCATCGACCTCGATAAATTTAAGTCCATTAATGATACCCGTGGCCACGGCTTTGGCGATCAGGTCTTGCGGGAATTTGCCGCGCGCATTAAATCCTGCATTCGCGCCTCGGATACAGTTGCCCGCATCGGCGGTGATGAGTTTGTCATTTTGTTGGAGGATGCGTCCGGTAAGACCAATGTCAGTAAAGTCACTGAGGCATTGATTGAAGCGGTGGATAAACCCTTTCATATTACCGGTCAACAGTTTCAGATGAGCTGTAGCATTGGCGTGGCTAATTACCCCGGTGACGGTCGCTCCACTGATGAACTGCTCGCCGTGGCAGATAGGGCAATGTACCGCGCCAAGAAAAAGAGCTGTTCGAGTTACGAGTTTTAGCCAGCGCAAGCCAATACCCGTGGACTA
>NZ_JBHSWW010000544.1:0-871 GCF_042661865.1 Halorubrum tibetense | reverse complement strand
GGTCGCCAGCAGCGTCGTCGCCTTCGCCTCCGCCGCGACCGCGACCAGGTTCGCCGCCGCGCCGTCTGCCAGTCGTCGGGTCGTCCCGACGATCAGGTTGACCGTTCCGGTCCGATCCGGGTTGGGGTCGCCGTCGCCGCCGGCGGTCGTTCCCGGATCCATCGGGAGCATCGCCGGGTTCGAGAGCCCGGCGGTGGCGTAAACGACGACCGGCCCGTGGCGCGCTCCCCGGGCGTGTTCCATCGAGACGCCGGTGAACAGCGTCGGCGGGGCGGTCGACTTGGACGAGTCCGGCCCGTCGGATCCGCTCGCAGCGAACTCGGCCCGGGAGAGACGCTCGTCGCGATACGCGTCGAGGTCGGTCCGGTCGAACCCCTCGGGAACGGAGACGTTGTACGCCACGTCTCCCCGCGACTGCCCGCCGCGCCATCCCGTCGAGAGCCAGCGGGTCTCCGGGCGTCGCAGTCGGAACACCCCGTCGCGAACGGTCGGCTCGAAGGCGGCGGCCCTGGCTCCGCTCATTCGTCACCGACCCCCATCGCCGCGAGCAGTCGGTCGTTCTCCGCGGGCAGCCGCACCGCGACCCGGACGTGTGTGTCGAGCCCGCGGAACGTCGTCGCGTCACGGATCGCGACACCGCGGTCGCGGGCGTCGGCGACGACCCTTTCGACGGTCCGCTCGTCGTCCCCGACATCTACGAGAAGGAACGGGGCGTCGGACGGGTGGACGGCGTACCGCTCGGCGAGCGCCTCCCGCATACGGTCCCGCTCGGTTCGGACCCGCTCGCGGGTCTCGGCGATGAACGCCGACTGGTCCAGGCAGTACGTTCCGGTGGCGAGCGCCGGCGCGCTCACGTTCCACGGTCGCCGGG
>NZ_JBHSWW010000543.1:0-872 GCF_042661865.1 Halorubrum tibetense | reverse complement strand
GGCCCGGGCGAGCGTCCGTGGCTCCCCGCCGTACGCCGCGGGGCCGAAGTTGCCGGTGACGTGTGCGGTCAGGAGGCGGCCCGTCTCGCCGGCGTGTCTGGAGACGAAGACGAGGAGGTCGAGAGCGTCGGCACCCGACCCACCTTCGTGTTCGGTTCCGTCGAACGCGGCCGCCGGGTTCGAAAGGTGGATGTGGAGGTCGTCGAACTCGCGGAGCTCGAACCCCTCCGTCCGGTAGTACGCCCCGCCGCCGGCGGCGTCCGGCCGGCTCGGGTCCTCGTGGCGCGTCCAGTCCTCGATCGCGCGAAGTCGCTCGCCGATGTGTTCGGAGGCGCTGTCGGCCCGGCTGACGACGATCGCTATCACACCTCCTGATCGAGCGCGGGCGGCCGAATACCCGTCGGTTCGGGACCGACCGGGGGCGCACGCGGGCGTCTCCGGTTCACAGCGCCTACCACCTCTCACCGGTTATCAGCGGTGAGCAGTCGCGCTCACGGGATCAGCAGGTAGATGAAGCCGGCGTAGGCGACGACGAGTATCCCGCCGTCGAGGCGCGAGAGCCGTCTCCCGCGGTACATCAGCCCGACGAGGAGGACGGTAAAGGCGATCAGCGCAGGGAACTCGAACGCGCGGACGCCGGCGCTCACCTCGACCGGGGCGACCAGCGCGAGGATCCCGATCACGGCGAGCACGTTGTAGATGTTCGAGCCGACGACGTTGCCGACGCTGAAGCTGGCCTCGTCGCGGACGGCGGCCACGACGCTCGCGGCGAGCTCCGGCAGCGACGTGCCGATGGCGAGCACGGTGAGCCCGATGAACAGGTCGGTGAAGCCGGCGGCCGCGAGCAGCTCCCGTCCGCCCTCGATCAGCCA
>NZ_JBHSWW010000542.1:0-874 GCF_042661865.1 Halorubrum tibetense | reverse complement strand
CAACTAGGTTTTGCGCTGTTAAATTACCTCGTCATCGTATTGGCCATTTTGGCCAGTAACTCATGGGCTTGGGCATCGGTCAGTAGCCGACCCATTATTAATCTTGCCTTGCTGGCCTTAGGTGGGCCGATAGTGATGGCGGTGCTGGTGGCGAGATTTTACGAGCCTGCTTTCAAGAAAACTGCGCTCTGGGTTGCCGCGTTTGCGGCCTTTTTCTTTATTACCTTTGAAATTCGCCATCTATGGCAGGGCAGTTTAAGTTTGGGGCACGCGGTGAAAGCCGGTGAAATGTACACCTACAGCGTTGTCTGGCTAGTGTGCGCCGTGGTTGCACTATTGGCGGGGAGTTGGCGCTTTGGCAAGTCGGTCTACCGAGCAGGAATGGCGTTGTTGGCCGTTGTTATCGTCAAAATATTTCTTGTCGATCTCGCCGATTTAGAGGGCTTGTGGCGTGTTGCTTCATTCATGGGGTTAGGTCTTGCGCTATTGGGCGTTGCATTCCTACATCAAAAAATTCAACAGGCTGCACGGTGATTGCGTCTAATCGATCGTGAATAAAGTGGGATTTGGCTTAGCGCTGTAAGGGGTGAGTGCCTTAGTTGGTACCATGGTTTTTGTGTTTGCAAGGTTTATTCGCGAAACATTGAACTAAATGGTGTCAGAGTCACCTAGTTTCTTAAAGCAGTCATGGCTTCTACATTCAGCAATTTTTGTGTCGTACGCTGGCTATGGGACGATAGTGTGCGGTGGGTCACAGTCTATTTGGTGTTGATTAAATTAGTACCGGAGTGGATATGTTAATTCGTGCCGGAGTGGATATTAAAGTTGAAATTAAGGGGTTATCAATCCAGTTTTGGTTTGCTTTAATGCATCT
>NZ_JBHSWW010000541.1:0-875 GCF_042661865.1 Halorubrum tibetense | reverse complement strand
TCGTCGGCGTTATCCTCGCGAACGTCGGGTTCGCGCTCCTCGGGCCGGCCGGCGAACAGGCCTCCATCGCGGCCACGGTCGGTATCGGTCTCGGGCTCCCGGACGGAACCGGGACCCCGCTCGTCTCGGTCGCCATCGCCGTGCTCGTCGCCGGGACTGTGTACCTCGACATCGGGCGGGACCGGGCGGGCGCACAGCGTCGATTCCTGCTCGCGATGGGCGGGCTGGTCGCGTTCTCCGCGGGGGGATCGCAGGTCGGGCTCGCGATCGGACCCCTCGTCCCGATCTTCGGCGATGTCGACGTGCCGCTGTGGGCGCTGCTGGTCGGCGGCGGCCTCGGCTTGCTCGCCGGGTCGTGGACCGGCGCGCCGCGGATGATCAAGGCGATCGCACAGGACTACGCGTCCATGGGTCCGCGCCGGTCGATCGCCGCGCTCATCCCCTCGTTCGCGATCGCGCAGGCGGCCGTGGCGTTCGGGATCCCGGTGTCGTTCAACGAGATCATCGTCTCGGCGATCGTCGGTGCCGGCTACGCCGCCGGCGACGCCGGTGTGAGCCGGTCGAAGATGGGGTACACGGTGCTCGCGTGGGTCGCGTCGCTCGTCGGGTCGTTGGTGCTCGGCTTCGGCGTCTACTCGGCAGTTCGGTTGGTGTTCTGATCCGCGATCCAGTCGACGGTCCGGCAGGAGAGCCGCCCGCGACGACGGCCTTACTCGTCGGAATACGTCGGTAGCCGCCCCGACCGCGCGCTTCCGTCGATGAACGGCAGCTCCGCCCGGGTCGCTTCGATCTCGGTCCCGTCGACACGGACCCCGACCGTGTCCGTGGCGTCGTCGAAGCCGACGAGCGTGATCGCCAGCGGGTCGCCGGAGTCC
>NZ_JBHSWW010000540.1:0-879 GCF_042661865.1 Halorubrum tibetense | reverse complement strand
TATTTTTTAGCATTGTTCCATCACTCTACGAATGGCAACAAATGGATCAATGGCAGCCTGTGGAGGCGCAGTTGTTGAGCGCCAAGCTGAACACTCATCACGGCGATGACAGCACCACCTATCAAGCCTTAGCGTCCTATCGCTACTATTTCCGCGGTACCGCTTATGAAAGTGATCGCGTCGGCATCATGAGTGGTTCGGATAATATTGGCAGCTGGCAAGAAGACAAAGCGCGCGCGTTAAAGCGCGCCTTGGCGAAGGGCGGCAGTATTTCAGTTTATGTCAATCCAGATCAACCTCAAAAAGCCGTTATCTATAGAGAGTTGCGCTGGGGTATGCTCGGTTTCAAATTCATTTTTGTGGTTGTGTTTGGCGGTGTCGGCGTCGGTTTACTGGTTTTTAGTTTTTACCATCGCAGCGCGACGGTGCCGGATTTGAGCACTACTTCAGAGGCCTGGCTGGCTAACAAAGATTGGCACAACCCGATTCGTTCTAATGCCAAGGCGGGCTTATGGGGTGCGTGGATTTTTGCGATTGTCTGGAATGCCATTTCTTCGCCCATCCCGTTTATCTTGCCGGAAGAGTTGGCTAAGGGAAATTACCCCGCATTAATTGCATTACTGTTTCCGATTATTGGGGCGGGGTTATTGGTGTGGGCTATTAGTGCGACGCGGCAATGGCTCCGCTTTGGCCCTAGTCCTTTGCGACTCAATCCCTACCCAGGGGCCATTGGTGGGCAAGTGGGTGGCGAGGTCGATGTACGTTTGCCTTACGATGCGAATATGGCGGTGGCGGTCACCTTGGCCTGCGTACACAGTTATTATTCCGGCTCGGGTAAGGATCGCTCGCGCCGCGAATCGGTGGAGTGGCAGAAAGATG
>NZ_JBHSWW010000539.1:0-882 GCF_042661865.1 Halorubrum tibetense | reverse complement strand
GGCGCGGACGACCTCGTCGGGGCGGCCCGCGAGGAGCTCTCCGACCGGGAGTCGCTCTGGCGGCGGGGGTCGTACGTCGTCGGCTACGCCCCGCTCGTGGTCGCGCTCACGCGGATCACGAGCCCCGGGGCGTGGTTCCTGCTGCTCGGCGGGATCGCGATCCTGCCGCCGACCCGCCGGCTCCTCGGCCGACCGGTCGGCGGGACGTTCAAACGCGAGGCGATGGCGGGGCTGTACGCCGTGTTCGTCGTCCTCGGCGCGTTGCTGCTGGTCCTCCTATAAGGGGTCCGCGGGTCGCGGGGTGTGGGTTGCGGAGTGTGGGCCGAGTGGTGTGGGCTGTGGAGTACGTACCGGCGGCCGCCGGCCGCGCCGCCGATCCGGGGCGTTCCTCACGGGCGGCGATATAACCCTTATATACCCACTGTGGACGATGAGACGGCGCTTATAAACACGTCGCGGGCGGCGGTGCGGCACTTATAAATCCCGCTCGTCCGGGACCCGGGGCGGCGGTCGCTGTCAGTCGACCCGGAACCCGCCCTCCCGTTCGGCGGCGCGGACCAGGTCGCCGATCGAGTCGTCGGCGGAGAGTCCCTGGCTCGCGGCGAAGCGTTTGATCGCCACGGGCGGCAGGTCGATCGGGGTGTCGCCGGCGACGAGGAGGAGGCCGAGCGCCTCGGCCGCGTCGGTGTCGGGGCCAGCGTTCGAGACGAACCAGGAGAGGAGGGTGTCGAACGTCGAGACGACGTCGTTCGACGCCGAGCGGTTGCGCGCGGTCTCGCCGTTCGCGTGGAGCGTGGCGTCGATCCCGTAGTCGAACCCGTCGTGGTCGAAGGAGGTCGCCAGCCAGCGGCTCACCGCCTGGCGGTCGACGCCTCCGGCGGG
>NZ_JBHSWW010000538.1:0-891 GCF_042661865.1 Halorubrum tibetense | reverse complement strand
GCCGTCACCGCTCGTGTCCGTGCCATCGCCATCCACGGTCGCGTCGCCATCCGCCGTCGCGTCGCCATCCGCCGTCGCGTCGCCATCCGATTCGTCCCCGTTCGTTCGCCCGCTCATGGCTCCGCCCACGGCTCGGCCGCCCCCTCGCCGAACAGCTCGCGCATCAGCGCCACGATGCTCTCGGGCGGGAACTGGCCGTGTTCCGTCACGATCGCGTCCATGTACCGCGGCGGCGTCACGTCGAACGCGGGGTTCTCGACGTCGATGCCACCGATCGCCTCGCGGGTGCCGGGGTCTATCACCTCCGCCTCGTCGCGCATTTCGATCTCGACGGTGTGGCCCGTCAGCGTCTCCGGGTGGAGCTTGATCGTCTGGGCGGCGGTCATGATCGGGACGCCGCGCTCGCGGGCGTTGACGGCGAGCCCCGACGTGCCGATCTTGTTGATCACGCCGCCGTCGGCCGCGATCGAGTCCGCGCCGACGACGACGTGGTCGACCTCGTCGAGGTAGCGCCGCGCCGCGGAGTCGACGATGAGGGTGACGGGGACGCCGGCCTCGCGGAGCTGTTCGGCGGTGATGTGACCCTGGTTTCGCGGGCGGGTCTCCTTGACGACCGCCGAGATCTCCTTGCCCTGTTCGACGGCCGCTTCGATACAGGCGAGCGCGTCCGTGGAGTGACAGTGCGTCATCACCGTGTCGCCGTCGGCGAGGCGGTTCGCGCCGACGCGCCCGAGATCGCCCTGCGCGCGGTCGAGCTGGTCGGTGAACGCCGCGGCCGCATCGACGACGTTCCGCCGGAGCGTCTCGACATCACTCCCGTCCATCCGCTGGAGGACGTACCGCAAGGCGTTCGGCAGCGAGACGGCGGTCGGCCGGGTCTCTCGGAGGGTT
>NZ_JBHSWW010000537.1:0-892 GCF_042661865.1 Halorubrum tibetense | reverse complement strand
AGCCTCGCAGCGGTCGCTTATAAGCGACCGCTGCGTCCATTGAGGGGCCGAAGGCCACTCTGGCAGTCGGGCGAAGCCCGACGACCTCGCGCGTGCGACTCGCACCCTTCGGGCGCTCGTCGGCACGCGCCGACGCGTTACGTTCACCACGTTATGTTCACCACGTTACGTTTCGCCGCGTTCGTTTCACCGCGCTACGTTTATAAGCAGTCGTCCGTCGCCGAAGTCGCCCCCTCAGTCGCCGTCGGCCGCGGCGGCGCGATTCCGGATCTCGATCCGGCCCTCGATCGACGGATCGATCCCGTGCTCGCGGGCGTAGGCCGCGAGCACCTCGTACTGGATGTCGGCCTCGCCGATCCGGTGGCGCTGTTCGAGCGTCGGGAACTCGTGGTCGGAGTGGAGTAGGTACTCGGAGGTCGCGACCGTGTACGTCGTCTCCGGATCGATCGGTTCCCCGCCGACGCTCGCTTCGACGAGCGCCTCGCGGTCGGCGTCCCACACCACCCGCGCGTTCGAGACGTGGCCGTGCCACCAGTCGTCCTCGCCGAAGTCGACATCGGGTGCCGCCATCTCCCGGAGCACGCTCCGCAACGCTTCGCCGGTGAGCGAGACGAGCACCACCGGCTCCTCGAACGGGATGAGGCTGATCAGGTCGGCTTTCGTCACGTCGTCGGTCCACGGATCGCCCTGCCGGAGCCCGCCGGCGTTCGAGAGCCCGACGTCGGCGTCGTGCGCCCAGCGGAACGCGTCCGCGACGAAGTTACCGACCCGACACTCGCCGCCGTGGACGACCTCGCCGGTCCGGGGGATCGGGTCCGTCACCTGGCCGGCGACCTCGTCGAGGTCGGCTTCGCGCATCCGCGCTTCGAGGGCCGACTGGAGGTCCCCGAGC
>NZ_JBHSWW010000536.1:0-898 GCF_042661865.1 Halorubrum tibetense | reverse complement strand
TCGACCGCGACGGCCGCGAGATGGGCGTCACCGTCCAGAACGTGATCGACGAGCTGGCGTCGGCCGCCAACCTCCTCGCCGGCGAGGGCGCGGGCGGCACGCCTGTCGTCGTCGTCCGCGACTGGACGTTCGGCGACCATGACGGCTCGAACAACCACTTCCGCGCGGTCGACGGCGACTTCGTCCGCCAAGCGCTCCGCGACTGGGAGTTCCGGACGTAATCACCACACCATGCTCGGCATCGAACTCACCCCCGAACACGACCTGCATCGCCTCGTCGACCTCGGCGTCCGCGCCGAGGAAGCCGGCTACGACGCCGTCTACTCGACGTGTCACTACAACAACCGCGACCCGTGGGCGTTCCTCTCACAGCTCGCGACCGCGACGGACGAGGTCAGGCTCGGCCCGGGCGTCGCCAACCCGTACGAGACCCATCCCGTGACGCTCGCATCGCGGGTCGCGACCGTGGACGAACTATCAGAGGGCCGGGCCGTCTTCGGGCTCGGCCCGGGGGACCCTTCGACCCTCCGCAACCTCGGGCTGGAGGATGAGCGTGGGCTCCGCTCCGTGCTGGAGGCGTTCAAGACGGCGCAAAAGCTGTGGGCCGGCGAGCGCGTCGACCACGACGGCAGCTTCGACGCCACCGACGCCGGACTCAACTACGAACCCCCGCAGGGCGCGTCGATCCCGGTCCACGTCGGTGGCGAGGGACCGCACATGTGTCGGATGGCGGCGAAACACGCCGACGGCCTCCTGTACAACGGCTCACACCCGAAGGATCTCGCGTGGGCCCGCGACCAGGTCGACGACGGACTCGGCGACCGACCCGAGCACCGTGGCGAGTTCGACCTGATCGCCTACGCCGCCGTCTCGGTCGCCGAGGACGGCGAGGCGGCCC
>NZ_JBHSWW010000535.1:0-904 GCF_042661865.1 Halorubrum tibetense | reverse complement strand
GCGTCGGGGACGGCCGGCGCGTCTCGACCGCGGGCAAGTCGGGTAGTTCGGCCGGATCGGCCGAGACGGACGACGCGACGTTCGATCTGCGATACGGCGCGGTCGCCGATCCGCGACGACTCACCCGCCAGCGGGTCGAGCGGCTCGCGGCCGAGGCGACGAACGGTGAGCCGTCGCTCGCGGACGCCACGGTGCGGAGACGAGGACGCACCCTCGTCGTCGACGCGGCGGCTGACGACGACGCCCTGTTCGCCGCTCACGCGGACTTGGTCGGGGCTGCCGTCGGGGACACACACGACATCCACGTCGGCTGACCTCGGTCGATCCGGATCGCGTTCGACGCGGGTTCCACTCGACCCGGATCACCCTACGGAACGGGAGCTCGATCCGGCGAAGAGCCGCGCATCCGGTAATTAATTACGTATATAAAATAGTGTGTTTTATATATTTCAAACAGGAACTAATGTCCGCATGCCAATCGGTCCCTTATCGAACGTGAGCGAACGGCAGGTGATCGCGGTGGTCGCGATCCTCGCCGTCGCCGCCGGTGCCCTCCTCGCACCGCAGGTGTACAGCACGGTAACCGACGCGGACGGAAGCGTCGCCGTCGTCGAGATCGACGGAACGATTACGACGCCGATGGCCCAGGACGTCGAGGAACAGCTCCGCGACGCTCGCACCAACGACAGCATCGACGCGGTCGTCCTCGAAGTCGAGAGCGGCGGTGGACTTCCCGCACAGAGCGAACGGATGTACGCGGCGGTCGACCGCACGGCTGCGGAGATGCCGGTGATCGCCGCGGTCGACACGCTCGGAGCGTCGGGCGCGTATCTGGCGATCGCCCCGGCCGACGAGATCTACGTCGCCCCGTCCGCGCAGGCGGTCGGTAGCGTCGGCGTCGCCG
>NZ_JBHSWW010000534.1:0-905 GCF_042661865.1 Halorubrum tibetense | reverse complement strand
GGGCTCCGCACACGCGTCTCGGGTCGGCGTCGCGGTTGGCACCGCGAGCCCCGCGTCGACGCCGACGACGTCGAAGTCGACGAGCTCCCGAACCGCCCGCGTGATCACGGCGGGGGTCGGACTGCCCGACGGACTGATGGGAAGCGGGGAATCGGCCGCCGGACGCCCGTCGGTGACGATCTCGAGATCGGCACTCGGCGTGTGTCTTCGGAGCGTCGGGTCGGCTCCCGCGGCACTGATCCCGTCGATCGCGGCCGTCTCCGTCGTCCCCGCGACGACCACGAGCGAGACGCGACTCACGAGTCACGCTCCGTTCGCCGCCCGTACTGCGCGTACCGGTCGTCCGGGAGATCCGATATAACCACTAGCCATGGATTAGTACAACCCGACTTTAATCGATCGGGTCGATCGGGGCGGCCCGTTCTCGAACCCCGTCACACGAGTCCGGTCGACCAGAACGCGACGTAACAGAGCCCGACGAGGATCCCCGAGTGGAGCAGCGCCCCGTCTCGCCCCCGAGCGGCGGCCCCGGCGAACCAGCCGGAAGCGAGCATCGTCGCCTGGGCGACGGCGTACAGGCGGAACCGCTCGACTTCGGGGTGGACCAGATCGGGGTCGAACGGGAGGTCGAGCGCAGCCCCGAGTGCGACCAGCCGATCCGCCTCCATCACCTGCGCGTTGATCGCGGCGACGGTCCCCGCGACCACGAGCGCGGCGACCCACCCGACGGAGACGTACCGCCGCATCGCCGCTCGAAGCGCTCGCTTCTCGTGGGTCAGCCGGTCGACCTCGACACGGAGCGTCCCGAAGACGTCGTCCACGGTGCTCCCGGCGTGGAGCGCCCCGCTCACGAGCCCGACCGTTCGGTCCGCTAGCGGCGTTCCGACCCGCTCGACGAAGCGGTC
>NZ_JBHSWW010000533.1:0-908 GCF_042661865.1 Halorubrum tibetense | reverse complement strand
TCCGATCGTCCGCCGACGGCGCGGTCCGATCGTCCGCCGACGGCGCGGTCCGATCGTCCGCCGACGACGCGCCCGGTCCCCCCTCGTCGTCATCCTCGGCGAGGAACTCGCGGAGCGGGACGTCATGGGGAGTGTCACCGTCGATGTCGTCGGGGACCGGCTCACTTCCATTCGGGGTCGGGGAACCCTCGTCGGCGGCAACTAGCTCGCGCGAGCGCTCGACGACCGGTCGGGGAACACCAGCGAGCTCGGCCACCTCGACGCCGTACGACGAGGAGGACGCCCCGCGGACGACGCGGTGGAGGAACGTCACGTCGCCGTCCTCGCGGGTGGCGGAGAAATGCAGATTGAACACGCGCTCGCGGTCGGCGGCCAGGTCGGTGAGCCCGTGGTAGTGCGTGGCGAAGAGGGTTGTCGCGCCGAGCTCGTCGTGGACGAACTCGGCGGCCGCGCGGGCGATCGCCCGCCCGTCGGTGGTGGCGGTCCCGCGGCCCACCTCGTCGAGCAGGACGAGCGAATCGGGGCCGGCGTCGTGGAGGATCCCCGTCAGCTCGCTCATCTCGCGCATGAACGTCGACTGGCCGCCGGCGATGTCGTCCGACGCACCCACCCGCGTGAACACCCGCGAGAGCACGGGGAGCCGGGCGGCCTGCGCCGGGACGAACGATCCGGTCTGTGCCAGCACGACCGTCAGCGCGACCTGCCGCATGTACGTCGACTTGCCGCTCATGTTCGGGCCGGTGATCACGGCGACGCTCCCTCGGGGGAGGTCCGCGTCGTTGGGGACGAAGGCGTCCTCGGTTCGCTCGACCACCGGGTGCCGGCCGCCCTCGATCCGGATCCCGGCGTCGGGCTCCGTGATGACCGTCGGGCGGACGTAGTCGTTCGCGACCGCGACCGCCGCGAGC
>NZ_JBHSWW010000532.1:0-911 GCF_042661865.1 Halorubrum tibetense | reverse complement strand
CGAGATCGGGCTGCTCTCCGCGCTCGGGCGCGACGAGGTCCCGGTCCGGGGCCGCCCGACCGTCGGGATCGTCTCGACGGGCGACGAGCTCGTTCGCCCCGGCGAGGAGCTCAACCCCGACCGTGGGGAGATATACGACGTCAACTCGACGACGATCGCCGCGGGCGTCGCCGAGGCGGGCGGCGAGCCGGTGTTGTATCCGCACGCGGGCGACGATTACGCCGAGATGGAGCGGATCCTGCGTGAGGCGGCCGACGAGTGCGATCTCGTCCTCTCGTCGGGGTCGACGTCCGCTAGCGCGGTCGACGTGATCTACCGCGTGATCGAGGAACGCGGCGAGCTCCTCCTCCACGGCGTCGCGGTCAAACCGGGAAAGCCGATGCTGATAGGCCGGCTCGACCGCGGCGACGGCGGCGAGTCCGCGTACGTCGGGCTTCCCGGCTACCCGGTTTCCGCGCTCACCATCTTCCGCACGTTCGTCACCCCCGCGATCCGCGAGGCCGCCGGCCTGCCGGAGCCGCGGACTGCCACCGTCGAGGGTCGGATGGCGGCCGGCGAGCGCTACGCCGAGGGTCGTCTCCGATACATGCCCGTCGGCCTGCTCGACATCGGCACGGAAGCCGAGGGGAGCGACAGCGACCGGCCGCTCGTCTACCCCGTCGACAAGGGGTCCGGCGCGACGACCAGCCTCGTCGAGGCCGACGGCGTGGTCGCCGTCGACCCGGATACGGAGTACCTCAACGCGGGCGAGTCCGTCTCCGTCCAGCTGTTCTCGCCCGACGTCCGGCCGCCGACGCTGCTCGGCGTCGGCGAGGACGACCCCGCGCTCAACCGCCTGCTCGACCGACTGGAACGCCCCCGATACCTCCCCGTCGGCTCCCGTGAGGGGCTCCGTCGGCTCCGTGACGGCG
>NZ_JBHSWW010000531.1:0-916 GCF_042661865.1 Halorubrum tibetense | reverse complement strand
GCCTATGCTAAACTGGCGTTTTCTCCGCTAAACATCACAGGACGTTCAGTTTATGGACATAGCAAATCGATCGATGTTTCAGACCTTTATGCGCATGAGTATCGCACTTTTTGGCGCTGCGCTTCTGGTGGGGTGTAGTGGCATAAAAGTGATGGAAACCCAATCTGCCAGTAAATCCCTGTTGACGGCGAAAACCTACGCCTGGCAAAGTCAGCCCGTAACCAGTAGTGCGTTAATGAAGCGCTTCGATGCATCAGTCCGCCAGGCAGTCGATGAGCAGTTACAGCAGCGAGGCTATCAGTTAGTCGACAATGTTCAGGCTGATTTCTTGGTTGACTACCGCTTCACGGAAATTCAAGCCAGCACGGCAAGCGTTGGCGATGAGGTCGACTACGGCGGCTGGCAGCGCGACAACGACGGTATGAACTTTGTCGGTTGGTCGGCCGATCCAGCGATGTCAGAGTACCCCGTTGGCGTTTTAAATTTAGCGCTGTTGAACCCAAAAGATAACGCGGAGTTGTGGGAGGTATACGGCAGTAAAATGTTGGATGAAACTCGCAATATCGATCATATAGAAGCGAATGTTAAGCGTGTTGTTAAACGATTATTTGCCGGCTTTAAACGCAAGGCCAATTAACTAACACCGTTAAATTGATGTGTGAGACTCTAAAAAAAGGCCGGGGATACCGGCCTTTTTTCTGCGCTACCTACAGGTTATAGCGGCAAATCGTAATACAGGGTGGTTTCAAATTCGAACGGATCTGATTCTAAATCCGCGGGTGGCGGTGTGAAGGGTTGAGCATTGCTCACGGCCTCTAGGGCCTGGTCGTTAAACATGCTGTAGCGCGACGGCTCGACGACCTCAACTTTCAACAGTTTACCGTTTTTATCCAGCGCAATAGCAAGGCGCACAGAG
>NZ_JBHSWW010000530.1:0-916 GCF_042661865.1 Halorubrum tibetense | reverse complement strand
GGCGTCGGTCGCGCCGGCGACCCGCATCGCGTCGTGTGCTGCCCCCGAATGGAGGTCGATCGCGCTCCGGCCCGCGTCGGCTGCGGCGTCGTGAGCGACGGTGCGGAGCCGATCGCTCATCCCCGTCGGGTCGACGTGGAAGGGGCGGTTCAGCGTCGTCTCTACCCCACGGTTGCGCTCCAGTCGGGCGAGCGATTCGTGTGCGGCCGAGGCGATCTCCTCCATCGATCCCCGCGTGACGTCCCGGACGTCAACCCCGCACGCCACGCGCCCGGGGACGACGTTCGTCGCGTTCGGCGAGACGGACAGCGATCCCACGGTCCCGACCGCCGTCTCCGAATCGGTCTCCACGATGTCGTTCGCCGCGGACTCGACGTCGAGGACGAACTCGCTCGCGGCCGCCAGGGCGTCGGTTCGGTCGTCCATCGCCGTCGCGCCGGCGTGGTTCGCTTCGCCCATGATCTCGACGACACAATGAGTGATTCCCGTGATCGTCGTCACGACGCCGACATCGACGCCGGCCGACTCCAAGACGGTATCCTGTTCGACGTGGAGCTCGAAGAAGCAATCCCAGCCCGCGGGATCGAGGAGTCCCTCGCCCCGATACCCGATCCGTGAGAGGGCGTTGGCCAGCGTCTCGCCGGCGTCGTTCTCCAACGCGAGTGCGGTCTCTGCGTCGGTCTCCCCGGTTGCGACGCTCGACCCGAGCAGACCGTCGCCGAAGGTCGACCCCTCCTCCTCGGTGAAACTGCTGACGAGAACCGGCCGGTCCGGCTCGATTCCGGCGTCACGCATCGCTCGCACGGCCTCAACGGCGGCGTACACGCCAAGCGGGCCGTCGAAGATCCCGCCATCGGGGACGCTGTCGAGATGGCTCCCCGCCGCGACGGGTGCCGCGTCGGGGTCCGCGCCGTTC
>NZ_JBHSWW010000529.1:0-917 GCF_042661865.1 Halorubrum tibetense | reverse complement strand
ATTCGCACCGGCTCTGTTGCGAGCCGCGATGAACTCGTGGCGTTAATCGTGCTCTCACCAGAAGGTGTGGCGGCATTAGAACAAGAGGGCAGGCGGGCCTTAGCGCAACGTTTTAAACGCGCTTTGGGGCAATTACTCGAGCGCCCCTTAGTGCCTAGGCGCTGGCGCTATATCGATCGCTTGCCGCGCAATGGTCAAGGCAAAATACAGTATCAACAAGTGCAATTGTTAATGAATCAGTTGCTACCGGCGACGGAACGGGAGCCCGTGAATGATCGATCTTAGTTATGCTCCTACTGAGTTACCACAGGTGCTGGATCTGGTATCGGTTGACTCGGCCAGTGCGGAACTAACCCTGCAAATACAACCAGCACTGGTATGGTTTCAGGGGCACTTTCCGCAAACACCTATTTTACCGGGCGTGGTTCAACTTAATTGGGTGCGCATTGTTGCTGCACGACTATGGCAAGAGCATGCGCACTGGCTCAGCACGGCGAGTCAGCTGGAGGCCATCAAGTTTCAACAGGTTATTCGCCCCGGTGATACCGTGCAACTTCATATGCAGTTGCAACCGGATCGCCGGCGGGTGCAGTTTACCTATTTTTCTGACGCAAAAGTTTTTGCCAGTGGTCGTCTGGTGGCTGCGCTATGACTGCTCGCGCTCCAAAACCTGATGCGATAAGCGCCTGCATTGTGATTCCTGTGTACAACCACGAGCGCGCCATTGTCGACACCTTGGCCAATGTATTGCCTTTTTCTGTGCCCGTTATTTTGGTTAATGACGGTAGTAACGGCGACTGCTCTGCAGTCCTAGAACGGCTAGCCGATGAGCACCTGGGCGTGCACTTAATGGTGCTCGATGTAAACCAAGGTAAAGGAGCGGCTGTTAAAGCCGGCTTAAAGCGTGCGTTGGAACT
>NZ_JBHSWW010000528.1:0-921 GCF_042661865.1 Halorubrum tibetense | reverse complement strand
CGGCCCGGCGGGCGAGGACGTCGCCGACGGCCAGCGACTTTACGACGCCGGCGCGACGCTCCGGCCCTCGGACCTCGGGCTGCTCAAATCCGTCGGGCTCGACGCCGTCCCGGTGTACGAGCCGCCGACGGTCGCCGTGATCCCGACCGGCGAGGAGCTCGTCCAGTCGGACCCGGACCCGGGCGAAGTGATCGAGACGAACGGGCTCACCGTCTCCCGGCTCGTCGGGCGGTGGGGCGGTGACGCCCGCTATCGCGACGTGGTCACGGACGACGAGGAGGCGCTCGCGGCGGCGATCGAGCGCGACCTCGACGCCGACATCGTGGTCACCACCGGCGGCTCATCCGTCGGCGAACGCGACCTCATCCCCGAGGTGGTCGACGGTATCGGTGAGGTGCTCGTCCACGGCGTCGCGCTCAAACCCGGCCATCCGGTGTGTCTCGGCCGGGCGTCGGGGACGCCGGTCCTCTCGCTTCCCGGCTACCCCGTCGCGTGTATCGTCAACGCGGTCCAGTTCCTCCGCCCGACACAGAAGCGGGTCGCCGGGACCGACCCCGCCCCGTTCCCCACCCGACGCGCACGGCTGGACCGGAAGATCGCGAGCGAGCCCGGGACGCGGACGTTCGCCCGGGTTCGGCTGTCGGACGAGTCGACCGAGTCGGATGGGTCGACCGAGTCGGATTGGTCGACCGAGTCGGATGGGTCGCCCACTGCGAGCGGGACGAGCGACGGACCGTCGACCGTCGCGACCCCGACCCGCGCGAGCGGCTCCGGCGTGCTCTCCAGCGTCGCGCTCGCGGACGGGTGGGTCGTCGTTCCGGAGTCGGTCGAGGGGTTCGACGCCGGCCGGGTCGTCGACGTGGAGCTGTGGGAGGTGACCGAATGAGCGACCGCAAGGAGTTCCGCGACCTCGCCGAGCCG
>NZ_JBHSWW010000527.1:0-932 GCF_042661865.1 Halorubrum tibetense | reverse complement strand
CCGACGCCACCTGGCTCGCCGACGAGGTCGTCGCGCTCGGGTACGACGTGACCGAACCCGAGCTCCCTCTCGTCGCGGTCGACCTCCCCGACACGACGTTCGAGGCGCTCCGGGACGCCGGTTGGAAGCTCTCCCGCACGGGCGCGGGCGAGGCCCGCGTCGTGTGTATGCCACACGTGACCCGCGAGGCGCTGCGGGCGTTCCTCGCGGACCTGGACCGGATCCGAACGTGAGACGAAGCGGATCGGGATATAAAAGTGGACTACACCGTCGGTATCCATGCTGCGCGGTCGCGTTATACATGGTAGTCAGTACAAAGGCGTCAGTGAGTGATGTCGGGAGTAGGTGTATCAGATCGCTGGCGGCACCAGAGTATATAACTGAATAACGAGCGGCAGCACCGATCGCTTATAAATAGCCACTGCGGTGGCGCGCCCCGGTGAGCGGCCCGAAGGTCCCTCGCTGGAGTCGCTGGCGCGGAGCGCCCGCGACGAGGCTGGGGAGGCGTGAGGTGCGGTGTTGTGCGGGGCGGGTGGGACCCAAAGGGACAGCCGGCGGCTTCGCCGCCGGCGACTGGGGCTTTGGACGAGTTCACCATCAATCGATGATCAACCACTTATAAACGAACGGCTGGGGCGTTGAACGAGGCCACCGCGTCAACAACCACTTATAAACGGCCGACAGCAACACCGCTTGCTCACTTATACCCAACCGATCGATCGTATTACCATACCCACACCCGATATCGATCACGGAGCTCTCGCTATCGACCGACTCTCGGCGATCCGCGGGAGCCGAACCAACATATTCACTATCGGGCATCACGAACCGGCGGCTATGAGCACGGACGACGTCTCTCGGCGCACGTTCATGTGGGCCGCCGGCGGAGCGGCGGCCGCCGGCACGGCCACGGCCGCGTCGGGGACGGCAGC
>NZ_JBHSWW010000526.1:0-932 GCF_042661865.1 Halorubrum tibetense | reverse complement strand
TGTTCAACACATGAACGACTTCATTGCGACGGCACTGAAAGCTGAACTGGCACAATCACAAGGAGGGCTGCTTGCGGCGGCCTTAAGTGCTGGCCATCACATCAATTATGCTTGCAGAGCCATGACAGATGTTCTAGAGCAACACAGAATTATTCAACGAGTTTCACCTGAAGCGCCTGAGCACCTGGCTCAATGGCAATCGCAAGTGGAACATTGGCTAGAGAACACAACAAGCTTAAGCAGCAACGATGCAAAAGACATGTTTAGTACAATTAAAATCGACTACCAAATATTGAAACAACATCTTATCCAGTCAGCCACCCAAGGCAAGCACTCCATTGATCTAACCGATGCAGCCTTAACTGAGGCAAGCTTTACACGTCGCTTCGCCGAACAATTAATTCAAGCCTCCGACGCATTGCAACAATTACTTCGGATTAAAGACGAAGATCAGGACAAGGCTCCTAGCCCCGACAAACTCGCCGAGCAGATATGATATGCCAGCCCCTCAGACAACTATCAGTCCATACGCGCTCAGTACGACGCAAGCACTAGCCCAGATTGCTAGTAGGGAAACAGGATTAGACGCAGCGGATGCACAACAAAGGCTCCAAGAATACGGCTTAAACCAACTACCAATGCGGGCTGAGAGAAGCGCCTGGAAGCGTTTTATTGCCCAATTTCACAATGTATTAATCTACGTGCTCTTTGCCAGTGCCTGCGCAAGTTTGCTACTCGGTCATCTCGTAGACGCCGGCGTTATTCTTGCCGTTATCGTGGTTAACGGCATCGTAGGTTTCGTTCAGGAAGGCAAAGCTGAACAAGCACTTCGCGCCATCATGTCTATGTCAAAAATTCGCTGCAATGTCATTCGAGCCAACAGCAACCTTAGCATCGACAGCACCCAACTGGTGCCGGGAGACATCATTTTT
>NZ_JBHSWW010000525.1:0-941 GCF_042661865.1 Halorubrum tibetense | reverse complement strand
TGATAGCCTAACTTGCCTTGCAGCACTTTTCTTTGAGCTTCAGACACTAATCGTCCTTCTTAGCCTTGGGCCGATAATCAACAGGCGCCTTACAGCATTCGTCCGGCTTAGTGCTATCCATATAGTTTTTGAAGTCTAAAACTACCGATATATTATAAAACAGCGGCACTTTCACTTCGTAATAAATAGTGATAATACTGCGATTACGCTCACGCTCAACCACAATATTATTAGCACCCTTAGAACGAACGCCATTGACCGTATAAAAATTTTGTAAATGTTTATGTATTTCAGACGGTGACATTTGATCTACGGTTTTATCCCTATCGCGCAAGGACTGTAAAGCACTGACGATGTATTGATTCTCAGAATAAACTGGGATCAACTTAAAAGCACACAACAGAAAAAAGCCTGAAACAGCCAAAACCAATAATAAACTGAGGGAACTCATACCCTTTTGATAATTCATTTCGTAGCGCTCCAACAACGATGAAAAGTGATTTATTGTATTGAGCCAAGGCGTTGAAAACTGGGCAGACTTAACATTTTCTCCCAGTGCATCCAAATAGCAAATGCCTGACCAACAATAGCGTCCTCTGCGACAAAACCCCAATCCCTACCATCAGAGCTATTGTCACGGTTATCACCCACCATTAGATAATGACCTGCGGGCACTTCCCACTGCCCGGACTGACTCAAACTACCCGGCACCATAGCACGGTGAATCTCATGGGTGGCTTCGCCCAAAGTCTCTTTAAGCACTTGGTATTGAGGTCTACCTACCGGTAGCTGCGCCAACAGTTCTGCCGGAACTTGGTTGCCATTGATGGTAAAAGTGCCATTATCCAAGCGAACACTGTCGCCAGGCAAACCCAGCACTCGTTTAATAAAATAGGTATCAGGTTTGTGCGGAGGAAAAAACACCATGACATCGCCACGAT
>NZ_JBHSWW010000524.1:0-951 GCF_042661865.1 Halorubrum tibetense | reverse complement strand
GTCGCGGCGGAGCTCGACGCCACCGGCGTCACCGTCCACACGGGGAGTCCCGTCGACGCGCTCGTCACCGATGACGACCCCGGCGTCGGAGCGAACTCGCGAATTGAAGCGGTCGAGGCCAGCGGCGAGACGTTCCCTGCCGACCTCGTCGTCGTCGGCGTCGGGATCCGACCGAACACGGCCCTCCTCGAGGACACGGACGTCGAGACGGGGCCGGGCGGCGCGATCCGGACCGACGAGCACGGGCGGACGAACCTCCCCGAGGTGTACGCCGCGGGCGACTGTGCGACCGCGATCCACGCGGTGACCGGCGAGGACGCGTGGAGCCCACTGGGGTTGACGGCGAACCGGGCCGGCCGAGCGATCGGGTCGACCGTCGCCGGCACCCCTACCCCGGTCGGGGAGATCGCCGGGACGGCGGTGGTGAAGGCGTTCGACATGGAGTGTGGCCGGGTCGGGATCCTCGACGAGGACGAGGCGATCGAGGCGGGGTTCGACCCGGTCCGAGAGACCGTCACCGCGGGTTCGCGGTCCGGCTACTACCCCGGGTCGTCGGACACCGACGTGACGCTCGTCGCCGACCGCGACACGGGACGGCTCATCGGCGGGAGCATCGTCGGGGCCGACCGCGCGGCCGTGCGGATCAACACCGTCGCGACGGCGCTGGAGTCGGGGCTCACCGTCGCCGAGTTCGAACGGCTCGATCTGGCGTACGCCCCGCCGTTCAGCCCGGTGTGGGACCCGCTGCTCGTCGCCGCGAAGGTGCTGAACGGGTCGCTGGAGTCGGCGTAGTCCGACCCCCGACCCACTCCACGATCAGTCCTCGTCGGACTCGGTGTCGTCGGGCGTTCCCTCACCCGTCCCATCCCCAATCCCGTCGTCGACCTCGACGCCTGCCCCGAGCGCGCCGAGTCCGCGGCCGACGACGAATCCCGCGCCCCCGACCGCGAC
>NZ_JBHSWW010000523.1:0-955 GCF_042661865.1 Halorubrum tibetense | reverse complement strand
GCGGGCGCTCGACCGGCTCCACGCCGACGGGTTCTACATCGAGCCGACCTGTGCGGTCGCGCCCGCCGCCCTCGACGAGCTGCGGACGCGGGGAGCGATCGGCGACGACGAGGACGTCGTCGTCCCGCTTACCGGCAGCGGGTTGAAGGGGTAACTGGGCTGGAAGAGCGAGGCTGGAAGCGACAGGCCGGGGCTGGAAGCGACAGGCCGGGGCTGGAGGCGACAGGCCGTGGCGAGCTCCGAACGAGGCCGGGAGCGACCGACCTCGTCTCCTCCGGAGCGGTCGCGTGCGGATCCCACCGATATTTCTTTTCCGGGGTAGGCCGTTGGATCGACTATGGAGGTGCTCGTGTACGGCGCGGGCGCGCTCGGGAGCCTCGTCGGTGGGATGCTCGCTCGCGCGCACGACGTGACGCTCGTGGGGCGGGACGCTCACATGCGGCGGATCCGCGAGGACGGGCTACGGATCGATGGCGAAGTGAACGCGCACGTGCGGCCGCGGGCAGTCACTGACGGGGCCCGGCGCTCGGCGGAGCTCGCGCTGGTCACGACGAAGACGTACGACACCGACAGCGCCGCGGCCGATCTGGCGACTGGCGAGTACGACGCGGTCTGCTCGCTCCAGAACGGGCTGACCGAGGAGCGGCTCGTCGCGGCGGTCGACCCACCGGTGCTCGCCGGGACCGCGAGCTACGGCGCGCGGTTCCTCGAACCGGGTCACGTCCGGTGTACCGGGGTCGGCGAGGTCGTCGTCGGGACGCTCGCCGGCGGGCCGAGCGCTCTGGCAAGCCGGATCGGGCGCGCCTTCGACGCCGCCGGGGTCGACGCCACGACCGCGGAGGACATGCCCCGTCGTCGGTACGAGAAGCTCGCCGTCAACGCGGGCATAAACGGTCCGTCGGCGCTCGCACGAGTGACGAACGGCGAGGTGCGGACGGGGCCCGCCGTCGATGTC
>NZ_JBHSWW010000522.1:0-956 GCF_042661865.1 Halorubrum tibetense | reverse complement strand
GCGACCACCCGCACGGCGAGGGCGGCGCGGAGGGCGACGCTGACGGGGTCGACGAGGGCGTCTCGAACGCGGAGATCCGCGGCGAGCTCGCGGACCTCGACATCTACGCCGGCAAGCCGTCGGGCGAGGACGTGTACGCGACCGTGTTGTACAGCGAAGCCGACGTGGACGGGCTCTTCGACGAGGTCGAGGGTCTCCGGGGCAACTTCGACCACTACGGCACGCACGTCAAAACTGCCGTCTACGACGGCCACGACGCCGACCGCGCCGCGGTCGTCTCGATCTGGGAGACGGGTTCGGCGGCGGAGACGGCGGCAGGTTTCCTCTCCGAGCTGCCAGGGATCGTCGCTCGCGCGGGCGAGGAGTCCGGGTTCGGGACGATGGGGATGTTCTACACGGTGAAACCCGAACACCAGGGCGACTTCGTCGATACGTTCGAAGACGTCGGGGCGGCGCTCGACGGGATGGACGGCCACTTCGACACCGACCTGATGGTCAACGTCGAGGACGAGAACGACATGTTCATCGCCAGCCAGTGGCGCTCGAAGGAGGACGCGATGGCGTTCTTCCGCTCGGACGACTTCCGTGAAACGGTCCAGTGGGGTCGCGAGGTGCTCGCGGACCGCCCGCGACACGTGTTCCTCGCCTGATCGCGGCACGAAGGCCCGCGATCACGTGCGCCCGCGATGTCACGGCTCGGGGCTCGGCGACCCGCCGACCAGACGTACCCGTGAGCGTCGGGCGGATCGCTCCGACCGTACCCTTTTAACTTCGGCGTCGGCAAACGGTGGGTCATGTTCGACACCATCGTAATCGCGACCGACGGCTCCGACAGCGTGGGTCGCGCCGTCGACGTCGCGGTCGACCTGGCCGCGCGGTTCGACGCGGCCGTCCACGCGCTGTACGTCGTCGACCGCGGCGAGGTCGAGTCGTCGCCGGACGCGGTCCGGGAGGAC
>NZ_JBHSWW010000521.1:0-957 GCF_042661865.1 Halorubrum tibetense | reverse complement strand
TCCGGGAGTCCGACGGCTGGTGAGCGCGCTCGCCGCACGCGTGGCCGCGACCGACACCGCACCCATCGACGAGCCGGTGACGACCGACACCCGCCGGCTCATCAGATTGCCCGGAACGCTCCACGGCGGGTCGGGGCTCGTCGTCACGCCCATCGAACGGGCGGAGCTCGACGGGTTCGACCCGCTTCGGGACGCAGTCCCGGACCGGTTCGTCGGTCGGGAGATCCGGATCGAGTGTGAGACGGAACGGACGGTAGAATTAAACGGCCGGACGATCAGTGTTCGATCCGGCGAGAACACGGTCCCCGAGTTCGCGGGCGTCTTCCTGATGGCCCGCGGCGAGGCGCGGAAAGCACCCGAACGATGAATCTCGACGAACTCCGATCGGTCCAAGCGAAGGAACGCCGCAAGGACAGCCTCCAGCACCTGCGCGACGCCTTCTACGACGACGTCGCCGCGTACGTGAACGACCTGCGCGCGGCCCGCGATCATCGTGCCGATCAGGTGTCGAACCCCTTCTCCGACGACGACGTTCGCCGCATGTCGGACGAGCTGGAGACCGCCGAGGAGGTCGCCGAGGCGCTGTACGAGCGCCGCGTCGGCAAGGTCGTCAAGCTCGCGTCGTTCGCGGCCGCGGACATGCCCGTCGAGACCGAGGGGATGACCACGGAGGAGCGCGCGCTGTTCGACGACCTCGTCGAGCGGATCGAGGCGAACAAAGCCACCGTTTTGAACACGCTGGCGGGCGAGGTCCCGTCGGAAACCGACGGGGCGGACGGCACCACGGGTACGAACACCAGCAGTGACACCGACCCCGAGGCCGACGTGAACCCGGACGCGGCCACGAACGCTCACGGGGGAACGGCAGCCGCGGAGCCCGACCGGAGCGTGGAACGCGGTCCGGCCGCGGAGCCCGATCCAAGCGAGAACGCCGATCCGGACGCGCCAAGCGCGCCG
>NZ_JBHSWW010000520.1:0-960 GCF_042661865.1 Halorubrum tibetense | reverse complement strand
ATATCCGGCAGTGCCATCGGCGGTGGGTTGTGTAGGAATTGTCGGCTGTATCCCCGCCCTTCAGGGCGGGGTTTTAGCCTTGTAACTTCGATAAGCGACGACCGGTCGCGGCCGAACAGATCGGTCGCAGCCTCGTTGACTGCCACGACGGTCCCCGTGTCGGCCTCTGCGACGAGGATCGGTGATGGCGCCTCGATCGCCAACCGCGCAAGGAACGTATCAGCGTCGCGGTCAGGCGAGGTGGGTTCCGGACTCATCTTGATATGTAAATTACTACTCTGAATCGATTTGAGGGTGTCGCCGCGATGGCATACGATCAGGTTTCACGGCGGAAAAGCGAAAAATTCCTGCGCCAATAGACGCCATGATATTCAGGATTAGCGAGTAGATGCCTATTGCAACCACTGAACAGATACTTTATTGAGAATTCGTGGAGACTCTCCCCACGACTTTTCGCACATGGTATGAGAATTGGATAGAAGGCACGCATCAAATCTATCCTCCGAGATTATGTTGCGTCCGGCTGTCGAGACAGGTCTCACACGTCTCGGCCACGTACTGGGACCGTCACGCACCGCGACCGAAACGATCATTCCCCGCCCGCGAGACGGGCGTGTATGCACGTCGTCGTCAACGCCGCACAGAGCGTCGACGGGAAACTCTCGACTCGGCGGCGCGAACAGCTCCGGATCTCCGGGTCGGAGGACTTCGATCGGGTCGACCGGATCCGGGCGGCCGCCGACGCGGTGCTGGTCGGGGTCGGAACGGTGCTCGCCGACGACCCACACCTCACGCTCGACGAGGAGGACCGCCGCGTCCAGCGGTTGCGCAACGCTCGACCCGGGAACCCCGCACGGGTCGTGCTCGACTCCTCGGGCCGGACACCGACCGACGCCCGGATCCTCGACGACGCGGCGACGACGTACCTCGTCGTGTCGAAGGCGACTCCCGGGGACCGCC
>NZ_JBHSWW010000519.1:0-962 GCF_042661865.1 Halorubrum tibetense | reverse complement strand
CGAGATCGGCTCGCCTCTCCGTCGCGCCGCCGTTCGACGCGTCGCCATCCAGCGTCTCGCCATCCATCGCGTCGCTGCCCGCCGGCGACGCCTCCACCCCCGCGCCGTGCCGTGCGAGCGCGGCGTACGCTTCGAGGAACGTCGCGGTGGTGTGTGTGAACCGACCCGCGGAGTCCTCCCACGCGTTCTGACAGACGACCGGCCGGCCGTCGTCCGCGAGCGTCGAGTCGAGGCTGTCGAGGGCGTCGGCGAGCGTCGTCTCCAGTCCCGGCACGTCGATACCCGCTCCCCGGGCGCGGGCGAGGTACGCGATGACGCTACCGGTCTGATCGGCCTGATAGTCCACGTCCGGCCCGTCCTCGATGCGAGCGTTCGCCCAGCCGGGGGCGAGCCCCCCGTTCCGCGGCCAGACGCGGTGGGGCCACGCGCCGTCCGCGCGTTGGGTCTCGACGTACATCCGCGCCGACCGCTCGTGCCAGTCGTCGAGCCCGAGCCCGAGCCGGTGGTCGGACTCTAAGAGGAACGTGGAGATCTCGGCGTCGTCGCGGAACCAGGTGTAGCCGTAGCCGCCGGAGTGCTCGTAGTACGGGTCGAAATCGGGACCCGCGATCCGGAGGCCGGTCTCCGCCGACAGCAACGATAACACGCGGAGGTCGGCGACGACGGACTGCCGCTCGGGCACCGAGTCGGGCACCTCCAGGGTCGTCTTCGCGGCCGCGACCGCCAGCGCCTCCGGCGTGTCGAGCTCGTCGAACAGCGACGCGAGCCGGTCACGTGCCGCCTGGCGGTCGGTCTCCGCGCGGTCGGTCAGGAGCGTTCCGACGGTCGTCTCGCCGTCCTCGAACGGGGCGTCGACGATCACCTCGCCGGAGAGTCGCTCCTCCTCGTAGCGGTCGCCGTCGCGGTCGCGCGGGAGGTCGGTGGGGGCGTCGTCGAGCAGCTCGGGGAACGTCGCCGGCAGC
>NZ_JBHSWW010000518.1:0-967 GCF_042661865.1 Halorubrum tibetense | reverse complement strand
TCGGTCGAGGCGGCCGCGACCCGCGGGACCGCGCCCCGTCGACGAACGGGATGTCCGAGCGCGAGGCGTACGAGACGCTCGACCTCGATCGGACCGCCGACCGCGAGACGATCCGCTCGCGGTATCGCGAGCGCGCCAAACGGCTCCACCCGGACGGGGAAAACGGGAACGAGGACGCGTTCAAGGAGTTGAACCGCGCCTACGAGGTCTTGACGGACTGAGAACGATATCAACCTGAAACGAGCAACCGCGTGGACACTGCAGATGAGAGATGGAATACGGGTCCACACGGCGAAATCAGTTGTCGCTACGGGGCGCGAGCCGGTCTAGCGCTTCGAGTAGCTGTTCGACACCGGAAGCGCGGACGAGCGGAGGGTCAGTTCGGAGTTCATCACGGGACCAAAACCGAACCGCTTCGGCGTCATCGCGTGCGCGCATAGTTCCCTCGGCGTGGACCGCTCGCGCCGCGGAACACCCCGTCATCGCCGATGAGGGTGGCGCGGGCCAAGGGGGTCGGGTTCCGATATATCGTCACCGCACAGCCGGTACAGTAGGGCCGAGGACCATCAGCTGTCTGCCGAGAAGTCAGCGACTGGCCACACGCAGGACAGAACGCTACCTCCGGATGTGTGAAGGTCCAGCTCACGGGCCAATCCTTTCGACGGGGGGAGACGATCGACGAGACATACCGAGGTCGTAACACGGGGTTGGGATGTACTCGCTATAAATACTCCCCCAAGAACGCCGCCGCCTCGTCGAGCTCGTCGCGCGTGTTGACGTTGGTGAACGTCCGTTCCGTCGTCCGGTCACGGATCGTCGCATCGTCGACGACGACGGCGTCGAGCGTCTCGATCACGTCGAGGATCTTCCGGTCGCCGCGAGCGAGCGCGCGGTCGCAGGCGTCGGCCATCCGCTCGGCGCGGTACACCGCCTGCGTGGTCTGGAACCAGCGGTCGTCGAGCCGCGG
>NZ_JBHSWW010000517.1:0-968 GCF_042661865.1 Halorubrum tibetense | reverse complement strand
GTCGCGGCTGGGGGGACCGCTGCCGGGGACGCTGCCGCCGGGGACACCGCCACCGACACCCGCGACCCGCGACCGGCCACCTACTACCACCTCGCGCGGGCGGTGCTCTACCGCGAGTTCCTGATCTTCGTCCGCTACCCGGCGAACGCGATCGGCGGGATCGTCGTCGCCCTGTTCTTCTTCGGCCTCCTGTTTTACGGCGGGCAACTGCTGGCCGGGCAGGCGCTCGCCGACTCGCTCGAGGGGATCATCGCCGGCTACTTCCTGTGGACGCTGTCGGTCGGGGCGTACTCCTCGGTGTCGAACGACATCGGCAGCGAGGTCCAGTGGGGTACCCTCGAGCGACACATCACTACCCCGTTCGGGTTCGCGCCGGTCGCGCTGTTGAAGGGGGTCGCGAAGGTGGTCCGGACGTTCCTCACGAGCGCGGTCGTGCTCGCGTTCATGCTGCTCCTGACCGGGACGCGGCTCAGCCTCGACCCGATCACGGTGGTCTCGGTCGCCGGGCTGGCGATCGTCTCGGTGCTCGGGCTCGGATTCGCCGCCGGCGGACTCACGGTGTTGTACAAGCGGATCGGGAACTGGCTCAACCTGCTCCAGTTCGGCTTCATCGTCCTCATCTCCGCGCCGGTGTTCGAGCTGCCGTGGACCCGCTTCCTCCCGCTGGCACACGGGAGCGCGCTGCTCCAGCGCGCGATGGTCGACGGCGTGCGGCTGTGGGAGTTCGGGCTCGCCGACCTCGCGCTGCTCGTCGCCGTCGCCGTCGGCTACCTCCTCGGCGGCTACCTCGTGTTCCACTACGCGACCAAGCGCGCGCGCCGACTGGGCGTGCTCGGCGACTACTGAGCCGAGGACGCCGCAGTCGGCCGGGTCCTACACCGTGAGCGTGGAACCATTATACCGGAGGATGAGATCATCTACTTATAAACGATCGAAGCGGTGGCGCGCCTCCGAGCGGCCGCTTATAA
>NZ_JBHSWW010000516.1:0-971 GCF_042661865.1 Halorubrum tibetense | reverse complement strand
GTGCGGCGACCGACAAGCCCGTCGTGCCGGCAACCGCCGACGGCGAGTTAGCCCTGCGCCGCGCCGCGGAGGCGGGTGTCGTCGAGTACGATCCCGGCGACTCGGCGTTCGAGGTCGTCGGCGACGTGTCGGACGAGCAGCGTGCGGGTCTGGACTCCCTCCGTGCGGTCACCGAGCGCTTCGGTGGGACGGGCGTCCAGGCCGCGTTGAACACGGCCGTCTACGATCTCCTCGATCGGATCACCGCGTACCCGGTCCAGGACGCGAGCAAGTGGACCGACGGCACCGGCACCGTCCTCCCCGACGCGTTTCTCCTCCCGCGGGGCTCGACTCCGCCGGATCTCGCGTACGCGGTCCACACCGACATCGGGGATGGGTACCTCCACGCCGTCGACGCCCGCTCGAACCGCCGGATCGGCGAGGACCACGAGCTCACCGAGGGCGACGTGATAAAGGTCGTCTCGACCGCGGGGCCGTAAGCCCGGGGTGACCGCGGGACGGTACGCCCGGGGCGACCGCGGGACGGTACGCACGAGTCAACCGCGGGGTCGTGGATCCGGGCCGATCCGACGCCGCGAGCTCCGTCGCGCCCCCGTTCGTCTCCCGGCGGTGGCCACATTGTCTAGGCGTTACCGTCCGGCTAGTGGGTCGGACCGGCGTGGATACACTCCGAGACGACCGACAGACACATGCGGGTCGAGTGGGAGGAACGACCGAATGCTGGGGTTGGAACACGACTTCCGGATCGTCGACACCCACGCCACGCTGGACCCCGACGAGGCCTCGGTTGCGGCCCACGGCCGGGACATCACGCCCGAGCGACTGGAGCGCGAGATGCACCAAGCCGGGGTCGTGCGTGCGGTGGCGAGTCCCGGCCGGCGGGCGTCCGGACGGAGCTACCTCCGTGCGAACAACGCGGTCGCCCGGCTCTCCGTCGACCGACCGTTCGTCGCGTTCGCTCGCCTCAACGG
>NZ_JBHSWW010000515.1:0-972 GCF_042661865.1 Halorubrum tibetense | reverse complement strand
GGCCGGGACCCACGCCGCCGACCCGCCCGGCGGCTCGGTGAACAGGAAGCCGGCGAAAGCCGCCACCAACCCGGCTCGGACGACAGTCACCCACGTCGCGGCGGTGATCGGCTGTCTCCCGTGTGCCGTTCCCGCCCGAACCATCGAGCGATGGATGACGGCCGTCACCGCGAGGAACACGACGGCGACGCCGCCGACGAACGCCGGGGTCGGTTTCCCCTCCCACGCCAAGCCGAGCGCGACGAGCGCGACCGTGACCACGGTCCCCGCTCCGGCGACGGTCCACGGGAACGGACCGCCGACCGTGCCCGCCGAGGATGACCGGGAAGTCTCCGTCATCGTTCGGGCACCCCGCCGAGATCGTGGAGGTCCGGATGCGCGTCGTGGCGGTCAGGGTTCCCGTTGCGGTCGTCCGGATCCTCGTTGCGGTCGTCCGGATTCCCGTCCTCGCGACCGCCGACCGCCCGGTCGGGAGGCGGTACGTCGCTCCGGCGTGCGTCCCGAACGGCCTGCCACGCCGCGTGGCGACGATGAACGAGCACCGGAACCGAGCCGATATCGAGCAGCTTCGCGAGCGCGAGCCGGTGTTGGCCGTACGCCCGCCAGTACAGCTCCCCGTCCCGGCCGATGTCGACGTTGATCTCGTCGAGCCGGGCCGTCGTCGTGTAGCCGCTCGGCCCGTGGAGCTGCTCCTGACGGCGGTAGCCGTCCTCGCGTATCGCGTCGTGGAGGCGGTCTATCTCGCGGCACCGCTTGTCGAACCCGTCGACATCGGTGTACCCCCACGCGTTGCCGAACCGCGCGAGCTGCTCGCGGAAGGCGTCGAACAGCGCGGTGTCACGCCACTCGCGGCCCTCCCGGTAGCGTTGCTCGATCCCGCGCGGCACCGCCCGCTCGTCGAACGGCCCCCAGTCGGCCGCCCAATCGCCGTCCGCGACCCGTCCCCACTGCGGGATCCGCGGTGCGACTTCG
>NZ_JBHSWW010000514.1:0-980 GCF_042661865.1 Halorubrum tibetense | reverse complement strand
AAAGTGTTGGCACAGCAATTAGCGATCTTCTAGCCGCGCAACACGTGCTCGAAACCCTTAAATAGTGGCTAAACACCAGCCCTAATTATAATAAAAAGGCAAACTTTTGAATTTTCCCCGGGCATTCTATGTGGCCAATACATTAGAAATTTTTGAACGTTTAGCGTGGTACGGGTTTTTTACCGTTTCCTCGCTGTACATGAGTAGTCCACTAGATCAAGGCGGTATGGCTTTTAGCGACGCCGAGCGTGGGTTTCTGCAAGGTCTGATTCCTTTTCTACTTTATCTATTTCCAGTTGTTACAGGCGCCCTCGCCGACCGCTACGGTTATAAGCGAATGTTTTGGCTATCCTTTCTTATCATGTGCCCCGGCTATTATTTGCTCGGCCAGGCACAGGGCTTTTGGTCTTTCTTTTTCGCGTTCCTCGCCGTTGCTATTGGCGCAGCCTGTTTTAAACCAGTTGTACTCGGTACCATTAGCCGCACGACATCAGCACAAAATAGAGGCCTTGGCTTCGGCATTTTTTACACTATGATAAACCTCGGTGGTTTTCTCGGGCCCTTTGTGGCCGGCTACCTACGGGCCATAAGCTGGGACCTCGTTTTTCTTGTATCTGCCGGTTGGATTGCGATCAACATGCTCATACTTGGCTTATTTTATCGCGAGCCAACGTCTGAATTTACTGGTGCGAAAAAACTCACCATCAGCGAAAACAAAGATCTACGCAGCTTACGAGAGGTTTTGCTGGAAGCGCAGGACATTCTAGGCAACGGCCGCTTAGCCTTTTTACTCATACCACTCATCATGGGCTTACTTGTCTCGGTAAAGTTTAACGTCAACATAAAAGATTATGCTATTGCCTCAATCTGCTGGCTGACAATTAACCTATTCTGGAGCCACTGGGTAAAAATGAACTATTCTTCCACACTAACACGCAGTTCTAGAGGCCGAAGCGGCCCAAGGCCATGGTACCAACAGA
>NZ_JBHSWW010000513.1:0-992 GCF_042661865.1 Halorubrum tibetense | reverse complement strand
GGCCACGACACCCACGACCCGCTTCGCCGCCTCCGTCGACTGGCGAGCGCGCTGTTCGCCGTCCTCCTCGCCCTCCTCGTCGCCAGCGCGGTCACCCAACCGGCCTCGACGCTGGCGGTCCGAGCCGGCCTCGTCGTCGAGGGCGGCAACGGGTGGCAGCTGCTCCGGACCATCGTCCAGTTTGGCGGGTTCCTCCTCGCGGCCCTCGCGTATCTGGCGATCACCGACGAGTGGGATCTGTTTCGCCTCTCGCGGCTCTCGCGGCGCGACGCCGGGCTCGTCGTGAGCGTCGCGGTCGCCCTGCTCGTCTTCCAGTACGCCGCGCTGTTCGGACTCCAGCTGGCCGGGCTCGGCACCGCACGGAACCAGGCGACCGTTCCCGGCGGCGACCCGATCATCTACTACCTCGCGATGATCGCGGTGTCGCTTCTCGTCGTCGGCCCAGTCGAGGAGCTGCTGTTCCGCGGGGTCGTTCAGGGGGGGATCCGCCGGGCGTTCGACGCCCTCCCCGCGATCCTGATCGCGAGCCTGCTGTTCGGGCTGATCCACCTCCCCGGCGTCGACGGCTCTCCCGCAGAACAGTGGGCGTACGTCGGTATCGCAGCCACGCTCGGCTGTGTGCTCGGACTCCTCTACGAGCGGACCGACAACGTGTTGATCCCTGGGCTGGCCCACGGGCTCTACAACGCGATGATCTACGTCGTCCTCCTCGTCGACAGTCTGTAACCCTGGATCGGCGTCCCGGCTGCCGGATCGGCGTCCCGGCTGCCCAGTCCCCGTATCGGACACCACGGGGACCGCCGGCTCAGTACTGCGCTTTTCCCCAGCGGTGGTCGTCGTACGTCGCCTGCTGGTCGCTGTCGAACCGCTCTTCGAACTTCCGGCGCAGCGCCGCCTTCTCCGTCGTCGAGATCCGCGCCAGCTCGTCCGCCTTCCCGACCGCCGCCGGCGGCCCGCGTGTCGTCGCCACGTCCGCGAGCACCTGCCGGGTG
>NZ_JBHSWW010000512.1:0-995 GCF_042661865.1 Halorubrum tibetense | reverse complement strand
CTCCGCGAGGTCGACGACGTCGGCCCCGCCGTTGCCGAGTCGATACGGGCGTTCCTCGACGCGCCGGAGAACCGAGCGGCGATCGGGGGGCTCCGCGAGCGCGCGGTCGAGCCCGAACCGGTCGGAGACACTGGTGACGGCGAGGACGGGTTCGCCCCGCTCGACGGGCTCACGTTCGTGTTCACGGGGTCGCTGTCCGTCCCCCGAAGTGACGCACAGGCGCTCGTCGAACGCGCCGGCGCGAACGCCACGTCGAGCGTCTCCGGCAACACGGACTACCTCGTCGCCGGCGAGAACCCCGGGCGCTCGAAGCGGGACGACGCCGACGCGAACGACGTGCCCGTCCTCGACGAGGCGGCGTTCGCCGATCTGCTGGCCGACAACGGGATCGACTGGCCGCCGGCGTAGGGGTGGCTGCCTCCCGTCGTTCCCACCTCTTCGGCCCCGCTTGGCGGCTCCCGGCCGCCCCCGTTCTCCCGAGCCACAACCCTTTATCCGCCGGCTGGCGGAACGGACGGTATGACCGCTATCGAGCTGCGCGGGGTGACCAAGGAGTTCCCCGGAGCCACCGCGGTGCGGGACCTCGATCTCACCGTCGAGGAGGGGGAGGTGTACGGCTTCCTCGGGCCGAACGGGGCCGGCAAGTCGACGACGATCGACATGCTGCTCGACCTCGTCCGGCCGACCGAGGGGACGGTGACGGTGCTCGGACGGGACGCCCGGGCGGAGAGCGTCGCGATCCGCCGTCGGACCGGCGTCCTCCCCGAGGGGTTTTCGGTGTACGACCGGCTCTCGGGCCGGAAACACGTCGAGTTCGCGATCCGGTCGAAGGAGGTCGAGGCCGACGCCGACGCGCTCCTCGACCGGGTCGGGATCCGCGAGGACGCCGACCGAAAGGCGGGCGACTACTCGAAGGGGATGCGCCAGCGCCTGTTGCTCGCGATGGCGCTCGTCGGCGAACCGGAGCTGCTCGTCCTCGACGAGCCCGCAACGGG
>NZ_JBHSWW010000511.1:0-996 GCF_042661865.1 Halorubrum tibetense | reverse complement strand
GACGCGGTCGCCCTCCTCGGGGGCAGCCCGCCCTCGGCGGGTCAGTGGGGCGTCCCACTCGTGTATCTGGGGTACCACGCCGGTTTCGAGGGGACGGTCGCGACGACGCCCGGCAAACGGCTCCTCGGCCTCACTGTCGTCGGCGAGGACGGGTCGCCGTGTGGACCGTGGGCGGCCGCGATCCGGACGGTCTGTCGCGCCGTGGACGGGATCGGCTTTTATATACTCGGGGTCGCGGTCGCGCTTGCGACCGACGGCGACCGGCGACTGGGCGATCTAGCCGCGGGGACGCGCGTGGTTCCCGCCGGCGATACGGGCGACACCAGCGACGCCGCCGAGGAGAGCGTAGGCGACCGGCCCGAGCGGTGACTGTCGGGGCGATCCATACCGATCGGTTGTCAGCGACGATCTGGGCCGCCGAATCTACGCTTATAACGAACGGTTCGAACGCTCCGAGAGCTCGGCGTGATTCCGGACACCGGCGGCATCGTCGCCGCCGGCCTCGTACGCGTTTCTCGGGTGCGCCCGTCCCACGCGCGCAGACGCGATCAGGCAGAGATACGACGGCGATATCGCGTTCTCCTACGTATCAGTGTACTCGATATCCGATCGATCCTGTATATAACTAACCAAGACGAATGACGGCAGTCGTTACGCACCGCGGAGCACTGTCGATCAGCGCTCGCCGAACCGCTCGTCGAAGAGGGCGACGACCCGGCGTTCGATCTCGTCGCGGATCGGTCGGACCTCCTCAAGGGGGAGTTCGCCCGGGTCGTCCAGGTCCCAGTCGTCCGTGTCAACGCCGGGCAGCTCGAGCGTTGAACAGCCCATCGTCGCGACGAAGTCGGAGTCGGCGAGCGTCGCCTCCGAGACGTGTCGGGGCGTCCGACCCCCGACGTCGAGCCCGACCTCCGCGAGCGCCTCGCGGACGACTTCGTGGATCTCGTCGGCGGGAGCGGTGCCGCCGGTGACGACCTCGACCGAGTCGGCGGGGCC
>NZ_JBHSWW010000510.1:0-1001 GCF_042661865.1 Halorubrum tibetense | reverse complement strand
CACACAACCGCTTTGCGCTAACACATCAGACTTCAAATACATAAAAATCGTCTGACCTGTATACGCGCCTAGGCTTTCAATCTCTTGATCAGCAACTTCAATTGCCTGAATTTTAAGGGACAGGAATAGAGCCAACAAAAACATTAAATATTTCATAACAATCACCAGTTACCTATATGGTCAATTAATGCAGGGTTTCCGGATGTTGGCGGATTATAATCTGTCACATAGATTGACAATGGTAGCTGCCCAGCCATTTTCATCAATATCACAGACCAAGCAGACTTACCGAAGGGAGTTGTTGTGTCCAACTTGAAGGCATAACAACATCCTGTAGCGCCAGCGTGAAATTCATGTAAATTTCTAAAGAAAACCACGCCATCATTAACCAATTGGTAATGGACCTTGCTCATATCTGGTACATGAATATACCCAGGTTCCGCACTAGAATAGGTGCCACTGAGCGTCAGACAAGCCAGCAAAACCAACTGTTTAAATGTACGAATAATCATATTTCTTTGACCCTATTTTACATCCCACTTTATCAAACATTTCAGATCAACTTTATATCAGTGTTCAACAGAAATTGAGCCTGCTTCTGTTAGTACATTGTAAGTGATTGATGGCGTCGAATACCAAGCCACAGGCTCGCAAAGATGGGCATAACCAGACACCTTTTTTCCGGACATGAATGCAGCCAAAACTGTGGAATAGATCTGGCTATATTGCGGGTGACTAGCCTTCACGAACACTTGATCACTAACAGTACAACTTCCTACATTTCCAAAATCACCAAAAATCATAAAGCCAGCTGTTCCGGCTTGGACAAGATCGATTTTTGAAGGTATAGCTGCATTAGTTCGACCACCAGCAACCGCAGCGAAAGACAATAAAGCCAAGGATATTAAGGTAATTAATTTTATTCCAGACATTAAAACACCACTAAAGATAATTTATATTCCATTCACTCTCATCCCACTTGAACCTCCCTCGCCGACAGA
>NZ_JBHSWW010000509.1:0-1001 GCF_042661865.1 Halorubrum tibetense | reverse complement strand
CGCTCTTCTGTAGGAGATTGTTGATACTGCTGAGCTGCTGCTGTCGAGTCGAAGAGGACAAGGACACCGCGTCAGCGGTGTCCGACACGGATGATTCCGCTAGATGCGTTTGGGTCGGAATCGGTCGCAGCGGACCTGCTCCAACAGGTTCGCTGGCGTGACGGCGTTTCCTGTCCTCGCTGCCGTTCTGACCGAACGGTCAGAAACGGCAGCTATGGGCACTTTCAGCGGTATCTCTGTAAGGATTGCGACCGCACGTTCAACGATAAGACCGGCACCATCTTCGCTCACTCGAAGATCGCACTCCGCAAATGGTTGTTCTCGATCTACGCGTTTTTGCGGTTTAACACCAGCCTCAGGCAGTTACAGTGCGAAATCGGTGTCACCTACAAAACGATCCACAGGCGTGTCGAGCGCTTTGCCGAAGCGCTCGACGCGCCGTCACTCGATCTCCGTGGACCGGTCGAAATTGACGAGTTCTACGTTTCTGCCGGCCTGAAAGGCCGCGAGCGCGACCGCTGGTCGCGCTCTCGCGGCCTCGCCCGACGCGGGCGCGGAACATATGAACAGGACAAACCGCCCGTATTCGTACTCGTGGATCGCGGCACCGAGCAACGGTACGTTGTGCCAGCGAAATCCGCAGACGAATCAACGATCCGGCTCCTGCTGGCTGACCGCCAGCAGGAGCCTCTCACCGTCTATACCGACGGATTTCGTGCATACGATCCGCTTACAGAAGACGACCAATTCGACCGCGAATACGTCGTTCACGGAGACGGTGAGTACGCCGACGAGACGATCCACGTGAACACCTGCGAGAGCCACGCGTCGCTGGCGCGACGGTGGCTCTCGCCGCATCGAGGCATCTCAAAAGACCGCCTCACACAGTATCTCCGAGCGTTCCAACTCAGACGAGAACTCTACCGCAAACCCGGACGAAAAGCGCTCAAACACGCCATCAAAGCAACTCTCTGAAATCAACAATGTGCTACACAAGAGCG
>NZ_JBHSWW010000508.1:0-1002 GCF_042661865.1 Halorubrum tibetense | reverse complement strand
GAACGCCCGAAGCCCGCTGGTCGGCCCGTTCACACAGCGCTGTTCGTGCCGTGTCAACGCCTCGGCGAGGGGGCCACGCCCGGTCCGTGCGGCGAACTCGACGGCCCGCTCGGTCGACGGATCCAGCCGCATCCGCAACACCAGCCGTCCGACGAGCCCTGGCGCGGCACCCAGCGCACGGGTCCGCCGGAGCGTCGCCAACCAGACGGGCCCCCGATGGGTGGCGTGTGTCGTCGACAGCCCTGCGATCGCTCCGGCGAGGAGCCCGGCGGGTGGGGCGACGACGAGGGTCACGACCGCGGCCACGACCAGTCCGGCGACGACCCCGAACCGGTACCCGACTTCGACGATCCGGTCGGCGGTCACGTCCCAGCCGAGGAACGCGACCGACCGCTCGAGCTCGGCGGACGCGTCCGCCGTGTCGCCGTCGCCGATCCCGCTGCCCGATCGGATCCCTCCGTCCGGATCGACAGGTCTTGAGCCGGCTTCAGTCATCCCTTGGCCCCCGTGTACCGATCCGGCGACATCCGTCCGGCGGCGGCCGCCGCGCGGATCGCGTCGGCCCGACGGTCCACGGCCGCTCGTGCCGCCGCGAACGACTCCCCGTCTCGTGAGAGGTACTCGAGGAGTCGGCTTTCCCCTCGGTCCATCCGACCGGTTGCGCGCAAACCGCTCTCGGAGCGCTCGAACAGCGGTTCGAACGCGACGTCGTCTCCGTGATCGATGACCTCACAGATGGTGTCTACTCGGTGGTCGTTCAACACGACGAGCAGGTCCGTCGCAGCGAACGACGACCGGCTGACTCCGAGGTCGGTGACCACACGCTCTCGGACCGATTCCGGATCCTCCCCGTGGATCGTCCCGAGAACCGTTTCGCCGGCAGCGCCGACACGCATCGCCTCGTACAGCGCCGTCGCCTCCTCGCCGCGGACCTCGCCGACGACGAGTGCACCCCCGCCGAGACGGAGCGCGGTTCGCACTGCCTCGCTCGGCGACGGCTCC
>NZ_JBHSWW010000507.1:0-1003 GCF_042661865.1 Halorubrum tibetense | reverse complement strand
CGCCGAACGCGAGCAGCGTCGCCCACGCGGAGACGAACGGGACGAGCGCCACGTAGGCCACGGTGGCGTACAGCAGCCGCCGGCGCCATCCGGCGACGACGGAGAGGGGGTAGGCGACCGCGAGCACCAACCAGTAGTTCAGGACGTTGTCGAGGAGGTGACCCGTCTCCGTGTGGACGAAACTGGAGGCGAAGGCGGTCCACAGCGTCCATCGACTCTCCAGGATCCCCGTCGCGGACAGCGAGAGCGCCCACCCACGGCTTTCCGGCAGGGCCGCGACCGCGACGAGCAGCGCCGGGAGGGGGAGGGCGACGAGCAGGAGCTCGCCCGGGGGTCGCGATCGGACCGCTCGCGAGAGCGCGGCGAACAGCCCCCTGACCGACGGCGGCTCCTCGGGGCGGTCGACACTGTCGCCGTCCGCACCGCCGGCACCGTCGTCCGACCCGGTCTCGTCCACGGGAGACCTCATACGTCGGCTACGGGGTACCCAGCAAAAGGCGTTCGGCGAGCGTCACCGGCGGCCACGTCCGCTCTCGGTCGATCCGTCCGCCCCCGTCGTGGCGGGACTACAGCTGTGAGGCCGCGACGGTCCCGAGCGCCGACGCGAAATCCTCGGCGGTGATCGACACCTCGTCCGCGTGGTCGTTGGCGGCCTCGCCGTGTTCGTCCGCGACCCGCTCGATCGCGGTCATCGCCGCCTCCCGACAGACGGCCGCGATCTCCGCGCCGGAGTACCCCTCCGTCTCGTCGGCCAGCTCGTCGAGGTCGACGCCATCGGCGACCGGTTTGTCCCGGGTGTGAACCGCGAACACCTTCCGGCGCGCGTCGCGATCGGGCTCCGGCACCTCGATGTGGGTCTCCAACCGCCCCGGGCGCAACAGGGCGGGGTCGAGCGCGGACCGCCGGTTCGTCGCCGACAACACCACCAGGTTCGGGTTGTCGCTCGCGCGGTCGAGCTCCGTCAGCAGCTGGGAGACGACCCGCTCGCCGACGCCGGAGTCGT
>NZ_JBHSWW010000506.1:0-1005 GCF_042661865.1 Halorubrum tibetense | reverse complement strand
GGCGGCCGAAATTGCTCGCCCGCCTGTTGTTGCCGACTGAGCTGATCGTAGGCGGCCCTTTTTTCAGCGTCTTTTAGTACTTCATTGGCCTCGTTAACCGCTTTAAATTGCGCTTCGGCGTCCGGCTCTTTACTGACATCTGGGTGGTATTTTCGCGCCAGTTTTCGGTAGGCGCGTTTAATGTCGTCTGCGCTTGCATCTGGGGTTACACCGAGCACTTGATAGTAGTCTTTGAATTCCACCTGTTCGCTCCAAACTCTACAGTCCAGTGAAGAGTGTGCGCATATACAAACGGTTTGCCAATGATTTAGCGCAAGCAATGGCCGAAATTCCATTCGGCTCTGGTAAAGGTTCAGGGGGCATGAAAAAAGGCGCAATGATCAAGACGTCATTGAGCCTTTATTTGTGTAGCTATATACATCAGTCGCAGTTAAAAAAATCCGCTCTGCCTGTGTTAAAACTTAGTGTTGAATTCTACGTCTAGCCGCAGCTAAGAACAGCAAACCTAAACACAGTAACGCCAGTGGCGCCGGCTCCGGCACATCGGCAATGGTGATGCTGGTTCTGATCCACGCACTTTGGTCGGCATCGACAAAATTGTTGTCGGTGTAAATCCAGCTGGCATGGGTGCTAATACCGGCAATGGGGCCGCCCCAGATATTCGTGCCGTTGGTACCGTATTCGGTGGCGTTGCTGACAAAGGCACCGGTCGTGAAGTCGTAAATTTCCCACGCGGACGACGAAGAGTGAACTTGATCGCCCCACATGATTTCAGCAAGCAGCGCTGCGGGGTTGCCACCAGAACCACTACCTAAATTCACCACGTTCCACGCGAAATAGTGGGTACCTACACCAAGGTCCAAAACCAAAGAGTCCGCTGTTGGCCAATTATTGGCATTGGTTAGGCTACCGTAAGCGCCCCAGCCCGTACCGAAGGTGCAGCTACTGTCGTAGCACAAGCCGCCGTCGTTAATAATATTGTCTGCGGTCATGCTAACGGTTACC
>NZ_JBHSWW010000505.1:0-1006 GCF_042661865.1 Halorubrum tibetense | reverse complement strand
GTGACGGAGACCCCGTTGGCGTCGATCGCGGGCGAGCTCGAGGCGGAGCCGTAGCCGGCACGACGCTTTGCCGGCGCCCCCCGAAGCCGACCGTACGCCCGGCCGACCTTACGCCCGCTCGCCCCACGAGTCGTCGACCCGCCCCTCCGCGACCAGCTTCTCCAGATGCGCTCGGACGGTCGCCCGTGCGAGATCCTCGACGCCGGACAGGTCCTTCTCGTAAGCGGCGGCGAGCACCCCGTCGAGGTCGGTCGCCCCGTTCCCGACCGCTTCAAGCACGCGGCGTTCGCGCGCTAGCCGGTGGTCGATCAGCCGCTGGCAGGCGTTCTCCGGGTCGTCGATCGCGGGACCGTGACCCGGCCAAAGCCGGTCGTATCCGGCGTCACGGACTCCTTCGAGGCTCTCCAGGTACGCGGCGATGTCGCCCTCGGGCGCTCCGACCACGACGCTGCCCGTCGCGACCGCGAGGTCCCCACAGAGCAGCTCCCGTGGCGCGTCCGCGCCGCCCTCGGTCGCGCCCCCCTCGACCGCGAAGGCGACGTGATCCGGCGCGTGACCCGGTGTATCGAGGACGCGGACCCCCGTCGATCCGAGGAGATCCCCGTCGCGGAACGTCGAATCCGGGTCGACACCCGTCGCCGCCCTGAAGCGATCGACGTGGTCGGCGTGCGCGTACACTCCCGCGTCGGTGCGATCGGCGTAGGTGGCGACGCCACCCACATGGTCCGGGTGGGAGTGGGTGACGGCGATGGCGTCAAGCGCGCCCACGCCGATCCGCTCGATCGCGGCGTCGAGTGCGTCCGTCTCGGCTGCCGGATCGACGAGGAGGCCGTCGACGAGGTAGGCGTTCGTCGTCCCCGTCGGTGCCCGCGTGTCGACCGGGACCTCGAAGCGGGTCGCTCCCGAGGCTTCCGCCGATGTCGGGTCCCCGGACGCGCCGGACGATCCCGGGTTCCCGGGCGGATCCGACGGCGACACCCTCAGTCACCCCGCCCGAGCGGGGAAC
>NZ_JBHSWW010000504.1:0-1010 GCF_042661865.1 Halorubrum tibetense | reverse complement strand
TCGTTTCATTCATGCGATCTAAGGTGACGATATTGGTACTGGCGAGTTCCAACACAGGAAAGTATACGTTCTGTATCAGATTCAACCGGTCGACGTTTTTAATGCCCGAATTAATGGTAAACATCAGAAAGAGCGCAAACCCAGTGATACCAACGGCTGGGATCAACAAAATCTTGTACTTGATACTGACTTTACTCAACCAGTTCATAGAGCCACTTACCTTTAAGTTTCAATAGATTAAGCATAGCTAATAACCGGCTGTATGCTAATCAGCGGGCGGCTATACCGGGTTATCGACTTGTTAGGAGGCGACTTTAGGAAAATACCCACTCAGAATGCGGAAAAAGAGGTTTGCGTTAACGTCTATACCACTGAAGGGCTGGCTGTAAACCGACAACACCGCCAATGATAAGCAGTGTGGGAGCCTGAATGGCTGAATTTTTGGCTATTAAAGGCAGGCTAGCCAAGGTGCCGGTATAGGTGTTCTGCTCTGGTGTTGTGCCTTTTTCGATCAATGCAGCAGGCGTAGAAGGTGCCTTGCCATGGGTGATCAACGCCTCGCAAATAGCGGGCAACCCCTGCAAGCTCATGTAGAAAACCAATGTTTGGTCGTCCGCCACTAACTCTGGCCAAAGAATATTGGTGTCGTTGGCCTTGAGGTGCCCAGTAATAAATCTCACTGACTGCGCGTGGTCGCGATGGGTTAGCGGAATACCCGCGTAGGCGGCACAGCCAGATGCCGCAGTGATGCCTGGCACCACTTCAAACGGGATGTTATTTGCCGCCAATAGTTCAATTTCCTCTCCGCCGCGCCCAAAGATAAACGGATCGCCACCTTTTAGCCGAAGTACCCGCTTGCCCTCTTTGGCGAGATCGACCAGCATTTGGTTAATGGCCGCCTGCTCTACCGCATGCTCAGCTCGGCGCTTGCCGACGTAAATTCGATCTGCATCCCGACGAACTCGCTCCATAATAGGCTCGGATACAAGCCGATCATAGAGAACGACGTC
>NZ_JBHSWW010000503.1:0-1015 GCF_042661865.1 Halorubrum tibetense | reverse complement strand
TTGGCGTGCCCGCCGGCCGAGCCCGCCTGTTCGAGCGCGTCTCGCAGGAGCTCCCCCACGTCGAGGTCCGCGCCGCGGGCGCGCGCTGACCCGTATATCATGCCGTTCATGTAGCCGTAGACGAAGGTGACGGAGGCGTCCTCCAGGTCGAGCAGTCGGTCCGCGGCCTGGGCGAGCGCGTCGCGGTCCGTTATCTCCCCGACACACGACGCGATGACCGACTCTCTGACGTCGCGGTTCTCTATCGCCGCCGCGAGCACGCGCAGCGTCTCCGGGCTCACGCTCGGGCTCTCGACGCGTTCGAGCGTCGACTCGTCGGCGTCGGGGATCAGCGACGCGGCGGCTTCGAAGTCAGCGATCGACACCTCGCGGGTGAAATCACGGGTATCGACCCGGATCCCGTACAACAACGCGGTCGCGATCGCGCGGTCGGGAGCGATCCCCAACCGCGAGAGATAGTCGGCGATCAGGGTGCTCGTCGCGCCGATGTCGGGACGGACGTCGACGAACGTCCCTTCGATCGGGCCGCGCGGCGGGTGGTGGTCGACGACGATGTCGACGACCGTTCCCTCCGGCAGCGAGTCGTTGATCCCGGCCCGCGAGTGGTCGACGAGCGCGATCCCGGCGTACGAGTCGATATCCACGTCCGCGAACGTCCGCAGCGACAGGTCGAGCAGATTCACCATCGCGCGGTTCTCCTGGTGGGCGATCTCGCCGCCGTAGACGGCGTCGGCGGGCGTCCCGATCGCCTCGGCGATCCGGGCGAGTCCGAGCGCGCTCGCGATGGCGTCCGGATCGGGGTTGTCGTGAGCGACGACGAGCAGGTCGCCGGGGATCCGGCGCAGAGTCCGGACTAGCCGCGGCGGTCGCTCCTGTACGTCCGGTTCGTCGAAGCCGGGGGAGCCGACTTCGCCGGTCACCCGTTCGTCCTGTGCGTCCCGCGGCGGCAGTCCGACGGCGTCGAGGACGCGCCGGGTGGTCGCTTCGACGGGGTCGACGACGTGGTCGGCGACCA
>NZ_JBHSWW010000502.1:0-1017 GCF_042661865.1 Halorubrum tibetense | reverse complement strand
GTCGCCGGACGCGGTCCGGGAGGACCTCCGCGACGAGCTCGGCGAACGCGGGTATCAGGCGCTCGACGACGTCCTCGACGCCGCGACGGCGCGCGACGACGGACTGGCGACCACGACGGAGGTCCGCGAGGGACAGCCGGCAACGGAGATCACCGAGTACGCCCGGTCCGTCGACGCGGACGTCGTCGTGACGGGAACGCGAGGTCGACACGGGGAGAACCGGTTCCTCATCGGCTCCGTCGCCGAGCGCGTCGTCAGGACCTGTCCGGTCCCCGTGTTGACCGTTCGGCGACTCACCGACGAGGATCCCCGGCGCGTCACCGTTTGACTGAGGACCGGCGAGAGCCGTCAGCTACCCGAACACACCGGTTGCTACCGGGGATCACTTCAGAAGCTAGGGCAGGGATTTGAACCCCGGAAGTCTCGATTACAAGTCGAGTGCATGAACCACCCATGCTCCCCTAGCGCAGGCGGGCGTACTCGGTCCTCGTATGAGTGCGTGTCGCTTTCGACGAGCGATCGGTCGCCGCATCGGTCGGCGTCCGCGCGTCACTCGTCATCGGTACTCCCGTCTCTCTCGTCGGTCTCGCCCCCACCGTCGAGCGACTTCCACAGTTCGACGCGGTTCGGTTCGTACCCGTGCTCGGCGTAGAACGCGCGTGCACGCTCGTTGTCGACGAGCGCTTCGAGCGCGACGGCGTCCGCGCCGGCCTCGACCAGCGCGTCTTCGGCCGCAGCGAGCAGCGCCCCCCCGATCCCCTCTCCCCGGTGTCCGGGCCGAACGTACAGGTTGCTGACGACCCCGCGGGTGTGGTCTCGCTCGTACCCGTCGCGTTCGAGCGTGAAGCCGACGAAGCCGACGACTCTCTCTGACCCCACGTCGGCGTCCGATCCGGCGGCCGTCGTCCCATCACGTTCCGTCGACCGGGCGACGAGCAGCTCCCCGGTGACGGTGCTTCGGGCCACCCACTCGCGAACCGCGGGACGGTTCGCCCGCGCGAGCAGCGTCGACCCGTG
>NZ_JBHSWW010000501.1:0-1027 GCF_042661865.1 Halorubrum tibetense | reverse complement strand
GCAACATGAGGCCCATGGTTATAAACGACAATCTGCAGGCTTTGCGCATCGCGGGTGAGCGATAGTGACACTTTGTTGTAGGCTTTGCTCTTTTGCAGGCCAGCAGTTGAGTCAGTGTTGCCCTCGTTGGTGTAATAGAGTGCGTTTTTTACTAAATTTTCGATCACTAACACAATGTGATTTTCATTGCCGAGCAGCTCGCATTCTTTACTGATGTATAGTTGAAACTGGCTGTCTGCTTGTGTATGAAAGAGAAATTCAGCATTTTCGCTGATGACGGCTTCTTCGCGCATTTTCATCAAGGGTAAAATAGCCCTTAACAATGCGTTGTGGGCAAGAAATGTTGGGGTGTAGGGGATAGGTTCGGCTTGTGTATTGGGGTGTTGTTTCTGAAGTTGAATTTGATAGTAGTACTCTTCGCACTCACAAATGTGATTGTTAATGTGCAAGGCGATATTATCGGCCGTAGATAAATCTAATAAATCCCACAAGTAACTAAGGCTAGTAAGCGCCTCAGGGTAATTCGGATTTTCTGTATCAGCGGCGGCAGCAGCGTGTAGAGCACCTAAAATTTTATCGTAACAAATGATGCCGTTGTGCCTAACTTCTGCCGCTATGCCTTTGAAATGTAAAAATTTCTCGTCGTATTCAATATATTCAAGCAGCCGGTCACCGATGAAGGCTTTGAGCTTTTCAGTTTGATTGGAATAGGTGTGGGCTTTGCGTTGCAATTGGCGTTTGTTTTCGATTAAGTCGTTAAGCTGTGCCTTGAGTGCTTGGGAGTTTTTGATGTAATTTTCCCTTCGGTTGTAGAAGAGCCTTAAATCTAATAGCCACACTAGAAGTACCACACCTAGGATAATCAATTCCACCTGAGCTGTGAATAATTGTGGTGCAGATTGGACAAGAGAAAGGGTCAGTTTACTGTTGCCGATGAATAAATAGCTGGCCATGGCGAGCAATAAGATACTACCAAACCAAGGGTAGGCGATGCGCTGAATCTTCATTGGGCTTTCGAGGTTGTTGT
>NZ_JBHSWW010000500.1:0-1032 GCF_042661865.1 Halorubrum tibetense | reverse complement strand
GAGGGGGAACCTGTGTAGGTAGCTGAGTGAGGAGTAGCCAGTGCCAAAGTCGTCCATGGCCAGAAAGACACCCAGGCCTTTTAACTCACCGAGAATTTTTTGGGCAGCAATAACATTCTCCATCAATGCACTTTCGGTAATTTCTAGTTTTAACATGGCCGGATTAATACCAGAAACCTGTAATACGTTTCTAATTCTGTCGACCAAGTCGCTACGTGAAAAGTGCTTACTTGAAAGGTTGATGCTTATTGAAATGTGCTCGCCAAATTCTTTGTGCCACTGTGACATTTGAATACAAGCCTTGAGGCACATGGCAATATCCAGCTCGATGATTAAACCACTTTCCTCGGCGAGGGGTATGAAATCATTCGGTGGAATCAGCCCTTGATTTGGGTGCTGCCACCGCGCGAGGGCTTCAAACCCATCCAGCTCTGACGTGCCGAGGCGCATAATTGGCTGGTAAAACACGTCAATCTCGTTATTGTTAATGGCATTGCGTAACTCAGTCTCCAGCTTAAGCGTATTCATAGCCTTAGTGTGCATGCTCTGATCGAATACCGCATATTGCCGTTTCCCAAGTAATTTCGCCTGATACATAGCGGCGTCCGCGTCGCGCAGCATGTCTTCCGCTTTGTCATACCCGAGTGCGCTGTATGCCACGCCAATACTTGTGGAGGTGAAAACTTCATTGCCCAACACTACAAATGATTTGGTCAGGTCTTCGCAAATACGCTTGGCCACAAGTTCAGCAAAATTCAAGCCTTGTACATCATCAAGCAAGAGACAGAACTCATCACCTCCCAGCCTCGCTACCGTATCTTGTGGTCGCACAAGTTTAGCGAGTCTATTTCCTACCTGTTGCAATAGCTTGTCGCCAGCCAGATGCCCTAGGCTGTCATTGATAACTTTAAACCTATCCAAATCTAGAAATAGTACCGCAAATCTAAATTTCTCCTCGCGGTTGCCTTTGCCAATCAGTTGCGCGAGCCGATCCATAAATAACATACGATTTGGAAGCTTTGTTAGTACGTC
>NZ_JBHSWW010000499.1:0-1037 GCF_042661865.1 Halorubrum tibetense | reverse complement strand
GCGCTTCGGCGTCGGCTAGGTCGGCGGCGGTCGCGTCGAGCTCGGACCGGGCCTCCTCCAGCTCGGTGGCGGTCTCGTCGCGCTCCGCGGCAGTCGACGCCGTCTCGGCCTGCATCCGCTCGTAGTCGTCCCGAACGGGATCGGTTATGAGCGGCACGATCGTCCCCGCGAGGCCGATCACGACGATCCCGGCAGCGTACAGCGCGTTGACGACCTCGTTGCCGGTCGAGCGCGACCAGCCGTCGGGGAAGACGACGAAGAAGTACGCCACCGCAGCGAGCGTGAGCAGCCCCCCGAGGAGGCCGAGCGTCGTCGCCGATCGCTTCAGCGGGAACCGGACGATCGCACCGATCATCACGGTCGGCGGCGACAGCGCGACCAGCGCGTAGCCGACTGCCCGTGCGGTCGTCCGCGGGTCGGTAAGGGCGAACACGACGACACCCAGCACGCCGAGGATCACTCCGAGCGAGAAGATCCAGTACCCCTGTACCTCGTCGTCGGTGGTCGGTGTCCCGATACGTCCCTCATATAGGTCCGCGAGTGGACCGTTCGGTTTCGTGTCTCCCATGTTCGGAGCACTCACGCCGGCGGGGGATATATATGTGGGTAGTTGTCAAACCACAATCTCCGGCCCGTCTCCGCCGGAAGCGGCGTCGAGCGTTCCGCTACCCTACCTTTTACGCTTTGACCGTCCCGTCCTCCGGTATGCACGTGCTTCGTGGTGGACGGGTCGCGGACGTGGACGGGACCAGAGCGGCCGACGTCGCGATCGCCGATGGCGAGATCGTCGCCGTTGGCGACCCGGCTGCGGTTGACGCCGCCCTCGAGGGGGACGATACCGCGACCGACGCCACCGAACCGACCGAAACCGACGTTTCGGGGCGGGTGATCGCGCCGGGGCTTATCGACGCACACGTCCACCTGATGATGGACGGGCGGCCGGATGTCGCCACTGCCACCGCCGACAGCGACTACACCGCGAGCTACCGGGCGGCACGGAACCTGCGGGCGGCCGCCGAGGCCGGAGTCACGGCCGT
>NZ_JBHSWW010000498.1:0-1041 GCF_042661865.1 Halorubrum tibetense | reverse complement strand
CCCTCCGCCAGCTCGACCCCGCGGTCGTCGCCGAGCGCCCGCTCGACGTCTTCTTCTTCGACGTGTTGGCGTGGGAAGACGGGAGTGACGCTGCGGCGTCCGCGTGGAGCGCGTCGACCGACCACCGTCCGGCCACAAACCGCGGCCAGTTCGACGCGTTCGACGCGTTCGGGCTCCCGCGGACGGACCGGATCGAGGTCGTCGACGACATCGACGGGGCGATCGACTACCGCGATCGGGTGCTCGACGCCCGGGACCGACTGAACTACGCGGTCGACGGCGTCGTGATCAAAGTCGACGACCGGGCCGCCTGCGAGGCGCTCGGTTCGACCTCCCGCGCGCCCCGCTGGGCGTTCGCCTACAAGTTCCCGCCCCGGACCGCGACGACCGCCGTCGAAGCGATCACCGTCCAGGTCGGCCGGACGGGGCGGTTGACTCCCGTCGCGGAGCTCGACCCCGTCGACGTCGGCGGCGTCACCGTCTCGCGGGCGACGCTCCACAACCCCGCCGAGATCGAGGCGCTCGGCGTGAACGTCGGCGACCGCGTGCGGATCTACCGCGCCGGCGACGTGATCCCGTACGTCCCCGAGGTGGTCGAGAAACGCTCCGAGGGAACGTACGCGTTCCCGGAGACGTGTCCGGTGTGTGACGCACCCGTCGAACGGGACGGGCCGCTCGCGTTCTGTACCGGCGGGCTCGGCTGTCCCGAACAGCTGGAACGGGCGGTCGAACACTGGGCCCGCCGTGACGCGCTCGACATCGAGGGGCTCGGGCCGGAGCGGGTCGAACAGCTCCGCGAGGCCGGCCTCGTCGAGTCGCTGCCCGACCTGTACGACCTGACCGTCCCGGCGCTGGTCGAGCTGGAGGGGTGGGGAGAGACGAGCGCAGAGAACCTGATCACGGCCCTCGACGACGCCCGGAACCCGCCGCTCGACCGGTTCCTCGCCGGTCTGGGGATCCCCGACGTGGGCGCGACGACGGCGCGGGCGCTCGCGACACACTTCGGTTCGCTCGACGCGGTGCTCGACGCCGACGCCGCCG
>NZ_JBHSWW010000497.1:0-1045 GCF_042661865.1 Halorubrum tibetense | reverse complement strand
CGCGCGCCGCGCAGGCCGAGCTCCTCTTGGACCGTCGATACGGCGTACACAGTGGCGTCGACGTCGGCGGTGGCGGCACGGCGGAGCCCCTCGGCGGCCGCCCACGTTCCGGTTCGGTTGTCGATCCCACGGGCCGCGATCCGGTCGCCGACGAGCTCCCGGAGGCCGGTGGAGAAGGTCACAGGGTCTCCGACCTCGACGTGTTCACGCGCCTCGGTGGCGTCGGCGGCGCCGATATCGACGAACTGGCCAGTGATCTCCTCGTACTCGTCTTCGGACGGATCACGGAGGTGGATCGCGGTCTGGCCGATAACGCCCTGCACGGGGTCGTCGGCGTGGACCGTCACGTGCTGGCCCTTCGAGACGGTCCGGTCGGAGCCGCCGACGGCCGCGATCCGCAGGAAGCCGTCTTCGAGGATGTCACGAACGATGAAGCCGATCTCGTCGCCGTGTCCCGTGACGGCGATCGTCGGCGCGTCGGGGTCGCCCTCGTGGACGGCGACGGCGTTGCCGTACGCGTCGGTGAATACGTCGTCGGCGAAGGCGTTGACGTACTCGATCCAGACGCGCTGTGTTGCCGTCTCGAACCCGGAGGGGCTCGGCGTCGCGAGGAGATCTTCGAGGAACGTTCGGTGTTTGTCGTCCATGTTCGTGGCTACAGGGCATCGAAAAAGAAGCCAGCGGTCCCGGCCTCGTTGAACGACGGTCACCAAAGGAGGCCGAACGGCGCGGGCGGCACGGACGATCCGGACGGCGCGGACGATCCGGACGGCGCGGATGGCCCGGACGGCACGGACGATCCGGACGGCGCGGATGACCCGGGGGATGCGGACGAGCGCACTGGTGAGTGCCGGGAAGGGACGGCACTGTTAACCGCCCGGAACGACAACTGACGGATATGTCAAAGAAATCCTTCACGCTGCTCGAACTCCACCTCGGCGACGGTGACATCCGGATCGGTCCGAACACGCTTCTCGGCGGGAGCGACGACGCCGCGGCCGACACGCCCCTCGACGGTGGCGGGGCGGGTGCGGGGACTGCCCCG
>NZ_JBHSWW010000496.1:0-1053 GCF_042661865.1 Halorubrum tibetense | reverse complement strand
CACCGATCTGTGTGTCGGTGAGCCCGCACAGCGGGGAGCGGGCCGCGGCGTACAGCGCGACGTCGTCGGTCGGGTCGGCCAGCGCCTCGAGGAGCGCGGTGAGCGCGCGTATCTCCGGCGTCTCGAAGAACCCCTCCCCCTTGACAACGGTGTATGGGACGTTCGCGTCGCGAAGGCCGCGCTCGTACTCCTTCAGGTCGCTTCGCGATCGGATGAGCACGGCGATGTCGTCGGGTTCGACGGGGCGCGTCCCGGGCCCAGGGGCGTCGGTGTCGTCCGTGACGAGCGTCTCCCCGTTGAGAAGGTCGACAATACGGTCGGCGATCGCGGTGGCTTCGATGGCCGACGGTTCGGAGTCGGGAAGAGCGGCGAGCGGATGGTCCGCGCCGAGATACCGTTCTCGGAGATCAGTTTCGACGGGTACCGGGAGGTACTCGACGACCGGATCCAGGCCGGTCGGCGTCCCGCGGCCGGCAGCCAACGGGGCGCCTTCGGCCTCGTACGGTTCGTCGTCGCCGTACGCGAACACGCGATCGAACAGACCGTTGATCGCGGACAGCGGTTCGGGAAGGGTGCGGAAGTTCGTCGCGAGCGCCGGGTCACAGTCGGCGACGCCGTTCGCGGTGTTCGCGGCGTGTACCGCGTCGGTGGCGTCGCCGAAGACGGTGACATCGGCGTCACGGAACCGGTAGATGCTCTGTTTCACGTCCCCGACGACACAGAGGTTGTCCGCGTCGAACGACTCCGGATCTCCGGGGTCCGATCCCGCCCTCGACTCCTCCCGATCCGAACCGACCGATCCCGCCCTCGACTCCTCTCGATCCGAACCGACCGACCCGGGTCCGCTCGTGAGCGCCCGGGCGAGCTCCCACTGCCGCCGGTTGGTGTCCTGGAACTCGTCGACCATGACGTACCACAGATCCGATCGAAGCCCGGCGGCCGCCTCGGCGGCCGCGCCGTCCGGGTCGGTGAGGAACGCCAGCGTGTGACCGATCAGGTCGTCGTAGTCGAGGGCGCCGCGCCGCCGCTTTCGGTCGCCGTACTCGTCGAGCG
>NZ_JBHSWW010000495.1:0-1055 GCF_042661865.1 Halorubrum tibetense | reverse complement strand
TGGACGCTCCGGACCGCGGACGCGGCCCCGCGCACCTCAACCCCGATCGGCGGCGACTGACCGGCTGCTCGGCGTACCGGGCGTCCACTGTCTCGGATCGGCGGCCGGCAGACACGGTCCGTACAAGCGTTGTCGACCGAGGACGGGAGGAAAGGTTCAAATCGCTCCACGCACACCCACGGGTATGACATACCGCAGTGAGACCGATATGAGCCGTCGGACGTACCTACAGCTGACCGGCGGGGCGAGCGTCGTCGGGGCGACCGGACTCGCCGGCTGTCTCGGCGACGACGACGACGTGATCGTGCCCGGGACCGCGTCCGGCTTCCCGCCGTTCGAGTTCCGCGAGGACGGCGAGCTGATGGGGTTCGACATCGACCTGCTGGAGGCGGTCGTCGCCGAGACCGAGTACGAGCTCGGCGAGTGGGAGGACTTCGACTTCGACGGGCTGATCCCCGCGCTCACGGGCGACCGCATCGACGTGATCGCCGCGGCGATGACGATCTCGCCCGACCGACAGGAGACGATCGCCTTCACCGACCCCTACTGGGAGTCCGACCAGGCCGTGCTCGTCCGCGAGGACGACGGGTTCCAGCCGGCGAGCTGGACCGACTTCGAGGGGCGTCCGGTCGGCGCACAGTCCGGAACCACGGGCGCGGAGCAGGTACAGACGAACCTCATCGATACGGGGGTCATCGACGAGGACGACTACTCCTCGTACGACAACTACGTCTTCGCGGTCGAGGACCTCGAGAACGGGAACATCGACGGCGTCGTCATCGACCTGCCGGTCGCCGAGACGTTCGCCGCCCAGCGCGACGTGGCGATCGCGTTCGTCGAGGAGACCGGCGAGGAGTACGGCTTCGGACTCCGACAGGACGAATCCGAGCTCCAGACGGCGCTGAACGACGGGCTCGCGGCGGTTCGTGACGGTGACGAGTACGCCGAGATCACGGACCGCTGGTTCGGCCAGGAGTAGCGTCGGATGTCCGCGTCGGTGGGGGTCGCGGTGGCCCTGTTCGGCGCGCTCGCCGCGGCCGTCAGCGACGCCGCCG
>NZ_JBHSWW010000494.1:0-1059 GCF_042661865.1 Halorubrum tibetense | reverse complement strand
GACTAATGGCATGTTGCTTCTCCTCTACCCTAGAGTATTTTGCCAAATCAGCTGGCCAAAACTCCGGTTTCGACTAGCCACATAGAACTCAAGAGGATTAGAGCAACGCTCATGCCAACTTTTAAAAACAAGTGTAACCCATTGTATTTACAGTAAAAAAAACTGGGGGAGCTAGGTTGGCCCGAAGGGAAGCAGTGGAGCGGCAATTTTCTGACTCGCCTGACAGTAGAATTCGGCAAGAGTTTGCCGCACTAATAACAACCAACAAATGTTCTTTTTTCTTTCATCGAAAGTGAAAGACGCTAAGCTAACAGCAACTGCAAAAATAGAAAGCGAGTCGACCTACTCATGAAAAGCACAATAATAGACGACGCGATAGAAGCCTCGAACCAACTGATCCAAGCACTCGAAGCAGGCGAGCTGGAAACCGTAAGCTCATTAGTTGTAATTAGAGATCGGTTGATTCGCGAAATGCCAATATCCGGCTCAACTAAAAAGGCAATGACAGATTGCGACAGGAGCCATGAAGGCCTACTTCAACTCCAAGTTTTGGATAGTAGAATTCAACAGCTAGCCAATGCCTTGCTGAAAAAAAATCAGCCCCAACCACAGACGAAGACACATACAGACGCTAACAAACAAAAACTTAACAAAGGTTACAAAAGTTCAGGCTCGTAAAATGGCCTTATCAAGGCCGCAGTGGCTAGGTATTTGATATTTAAGCCCGAAAATGGCTTGCTATCAGATCCGCCCTAATCCACCGCAGCTTGACTACGGCTACGTCATAGCCGCTTCAGTTTCATGTTCGGTACTCACGATCAATTCATCGTCTTCGACATCGACCATCACAGTACCACCGCCATCGGCCAGCTCCCCGAAAAGAACCATTTCAGCCAACGGCTTTTTAATTTTTTCCTGAATAAGACGTGCCATTGGGCGGGCACCCATTTTCTCATCGTAACCATTCACGGCAAGCCACTCGCGCGCCGTGTCAGATACCGCCAAGTGCACCCGCTTATCGTCAAGTTGAACTTGTAGCTGAACTAAGAACTTGTCCAC
>NZ_JBHSWW010000493.1:0-1066 GCF_042661865.1 Halorubrum tibetense | reverse complement strand
CGGTCCGCGGGCGCGAACGCGACGACGCTCCCGTCGTCGGCCAGCGCGTCGACTGCGGCGTCGACGACCGCTGCCGGGTCCGCGAGCTCGGACAACACGTTCCCGAACACCACGAGGTCGAACGGCTCGTCGAGGATCGGGGTCGGACCCGTACCTACCCCTACATCCGCGCTCTCGCTCGCACCCGTCTCGTCATCGGGGTCTCCATCCTCGTCGAGCCTGAACAGCGACTCCGCGGTCGTCCGATGCACCGTCGTCCGGAAGTTCCGACCGGTCTCGTCGAGCAGTCGGTCGAGGACGTCCGCGGCCGGGCTCGGCTCGACCGCGTGGTACTCGACGACGGCGTCGTCCGGGAGGTAGTCGTGGAGCCCCAACGCGGGGCCGCCGACGCCCGCGCCGACGTCGAGGACGCGCAACGTCCGGTCGAGGAGCCCGTTCTCCGCGAGGTCGTCGAGGACGTAGCCGACCGTCGCGTAGTAGTCCGGGAGGTGATAGATCGCGTACGCCAACGCGGCGACCCGGTCGTACTCCACGTCGTTGCCGTAGAGGTAGTCCGTTTTCAGGTTGCGGAGCGTCTCTCGAAGCCGCTCGCCGGACTCTCCCGTGTGCCAGTTCGCACCGAACGCCTCGACGAGGAGGTCCTCGACGGCGAACGCGTACGCCTCCGGGAGCGCCGTCGGACTCCAACCGGGCGGGGAGACGGGGGCGTCGTCGACGGGGACGAACGTCCCGTCCTCGCGCTCGCGAAGCCGGAGGTCGAACGCCTCCTCGCGGAGCGCCTCGCGGACGACCGCGGGATGGGGGGTCCCCTCGATGTAGTCGGTTATCTCGTCGGGGTCGATCGGGCGAACGTGTCGCAGGTAGTTGGCGGTGTCACGGACCGCCGCTCTGTCGATCATGGTGTCGTGTCGGATTCGTATGGTCGGATGCGTGTAGTGCCGGATGTGCGTAGTGTCGGATGCGCGTGGGGTCCTCGCAGGCGGCGTCAGTCGTGTCGATCCCGGGGCGCGCGGTCGCCGCGCGCCCGCTCGTAGAGGTCGGCGAACGCCTCCGCGTCGGCGTCGGC
>NZ_JBHSWW010000492.1:0-1084 GCF_042661865.1 Halorubrum tibetense | reverse complement strand
GCTCGCCGCCTTCGAGGGGGGAGACGCCGACCACCGGCGGGCGATGGTGCTCACCGCGCTCGCCGAGGTCGCGCTCGAACGCGGGAACCTCGACGAAGCCGACCGGACGCTCGACCGGGCCGCGGCGCTGCTCGAAGGTCACGCCGGGTTGAAACGGACCGCCGAGCTCGGTCGCGTTCGCGGAACGATATCGCTCGAACGCGGGATGCTCGCGGAGGCGGAGTCGTCGCTCACAGACGCCCTCGAGGCGGCCGAGTCCGGCGGGTTCACTGGACAACAGACCGAGATACTCGCCGCGCTCGGTGCCGTCGCCGCGGAGCGGGGCGACGACGACCTCGCCATCGAGCGGCTCACCGAAGCCCTCACGGAGGCACTGGCGTTCGAGTGTGCGCGGGCGATCGTCGCCGCGGCGGAGCGGTTGTCACACCTGCTGTCGGACCGAGACATCGGGCCCGCCGTCACGGCCGGCGCGGCGGACGACCTCACGCTACGTGACGGAACCTATCTCGACGCCGAGACCTGCCGTCGGATCGCGACACGGTGGCGGATCGGGGGTGATAACGACACCGAAATCGGGGACAGCGCCGAAAGCGGGAACGAGGACCGGGACGACGTGACCGGCCACGACGCGACCGACTCCGACGCGGTCGAGACCGTGTCGGAATCGCTTTCCGAACGGCAGGAGAACCCCGAGCATGAGCGATAGCGAGGACCTCGCGGAGTTGCGCGTCGGCGCCGACTACCAGTTCGGCGCGGGGGCCGGCGAGGCGCTGTTCCCGGTGGACGAACCGATCACCATCCGCCGGTCGAGCGGCGGGCGACCCCGACAGATCATCGACGGCGACGTCGACGACACGCCGGGGAGCCCCGAGGGTGACCGGCTGGTCTCGTACGGTACCGACGGCCGGTTCACGCTCGGAACCGCGGGCGCACGCCGGCTACAGGACGCGTTCCCCGAGCCGAGCCATCGCGTCGTCGTCGGCTCCGAGAGCGAGCCGTACGTGCGCGACGGCCGGAACGCGTTCGCGAAGTTCGTGACCGCCGCCGACGACGGGCTCCGTCCCGGCGACGAAGCGATCGTCGT
>NZ_JBHSWW010000491.1:0-1087 GCF_042661865.1 Halorubrum tibetense | reverse complement strand
CGGCGTCGCCGGCAGCATCCCTACTGCTCTCGACGACGGGCAACGGCCCGACGAGCCACACCCACGCGGCCAGCATGAGCGCGCCCGGGAGCTCCGGGAGCGCGAGTCCCGTTACGGGCCACCAGCCGGCGACGAACGTCGCCCAGACGGCGACGTGGATCGGGACGAACGCGAGCGTGACCCGGCCCCCGATAGTCCCTCGTCGAGCGATGCCGTCGATCCCGAAGACGACCGTGATCAGCGCGTAGAAGCCTACCGCGGCGGGGCCGTGAAGGGGCTGCGTGAGATCGAACAGTCCGACGCCCGCCATCGCGATCATCGCGAGCGCGAACACGACGGCCCGGAGGCGACTCGTCATCCGCGGTCGATCCGCCGCTCGCCACAGCCCGATGGCATAGCCGATCCCGACGAGGCCGCCGAGGATCAGTCCACCGTTGAAGACGGGCGCGCTTCGGTCACGAACCCCGAGATCCGAGAGCGCGTCGCCGGTCCACGAGAACCCCGGATCGAGGGCGACCGCGACCGCGATCCCGCCGAGCGCGAGGAGCGTCGCGGCCGCGCCGAACACGCGCGGATCGACGGCGAGGATGGCGGTCCCGGATTCCGTTGTCTCCGGAGGGTCGTCACCGGCAGTCGGCGGGGTGTCGCCGGCAGTCGGCGGGGTGTCGCCGGCAGTCGACGCGTCGCTCATGCGTTCGGCTGACGCGGTGACGGGTAAAAACTCCGCCGCTCAGTCGATCCGTTCGGCGGCGTCCCGCTGAACCAATGGCTCTGCGTTCGCCGTCGGGAGGTCGACGATGTCTTCGCTCGTGAGCTCGTACTCGCGCTCGTCGACGCCCAGTATCGCGCCCACGTCGCGGGTGATCCGGACCGTCTCGCGCGCGGCGTCAGTGGGTCGGTCTCCACCGCCGGTGCTCGCCGAGTCCCTACCCGTGCCCGAGTCGGTCCCGTCCGCCGGCTCGTGTGCGGACGTCGCGTTTGTGGTCGACCCGTTCGCTCCCGGTGCGCCGGGCGGTGCCGGCTCGGGTTCGACCGGTGTCGGACCGTCGTTGTCGGCCGTATCGTCTGCCGGGGTGGCCGTCCCGCC
>NZ_JBHSWW010000490.1:0-1088 GCF_042661865.1 Halorubrum tibetense | reverse complement strand
GCCTCCCCGCTTCCGCCGGCGACGTCGACGCCCTCGTAGGCGGCCGGGAACGCCCGGATCGTGAGCGCGTGGTCGCCGTCCGGTGCGGCGAGACCGATCCGGTATCGGCCGGGGACGTCCGGCGTGAACTCGGTGACGGGAGTCTCCCCGACGGTCGCGTCGCTGTCCGGCGGTGCGGTGACGACCCGCCACTCGTAGCTGCCCCCAGGGTCCGGGTCCCGGGGGGCGAGCTGTGTCGTCTCTCCCGTCGACATGAATCGCGGCGGTCCAGGGTGGTGCATGATGGCCACATCGGTAGCCGGGGTCTTCGGTGTTGCTCTCCGTGCGAAGCTGCCGGTCCGACGCCCCGATCGACGCTACCGCGGTTTTAGCCCCTGAAAAACACCGATTTCGGTCGGTTACGTAAGTTCGCCCGGTCCGTCAAGGCTTTTGCCCACGCGGCCGCGAGATTCGCCATGCGACTGCGAACTGCGATCACGGAACACAAACGCCGCCGCGGGGAACGCTACCCGACGGAACGCCCCACGACCGTCGGCGCGTTCACCGGTGACGGCGGTCGGTTGGTGCACGTCGGGCCCGACGGTGCCAGCCACGACTGCTCGTACGCGCTCTCGGGCGTCGGCGGAACCGACCGTTTGCGGATCGGTATCGCCGGCGGTGGGGGGATCCGGTGGCTCGACGAGCTCGACACCACGCGCCAACACTACGACGGCGGGTCACCGCTCGTCGAGACGGAGTACGACGCGGGACGCTACACCGTCCACCAGTTCGACCTCGTCGTCGACGGCACCCACCTCACGCACGTCGAGCTCCGCGGCGCGCCGCCGGCCAACGCGGACCTGGTCGCGACCTGCGCGTTCGCGCCGGACATGGTCGAAGGGCGCGTCGGCAACCTGGTTCACGAGGCCGCCGGCCCGAACGACGGGGACGTGGTCGAGGTGTACCATCGTCAGGAGCACGACTTCCTCGCGGCCTCGAACGGCCTCTCGGCCGCGCACGGCCGTCGGCAGGAGACGATCGCCGAGCTGCTCGGCGAGGACGACGGCGGCTTCCCGCACCGCGGGGAGATCGACGAGCGCGAGGACTCG
>NZ_JBHSWW010000489.1:0-1094 GCF_042661865.1 Halorubrum tibetense | reverse complement strand
CGGGGCCGCACACGCCCGCGAGAAGATCGTCGACGCGGCCGCCGATCGGTTCCTCGTCGTCGCCGACCCCTCGAAGCTGTCGGCGACTCTCGACCGTCCCGTTCCAGTCGAATTGCTCCCCGCCGCGCGCTCGCCCGTGGCGGCGGCGGTACGGGAGCTGGGCGGCGACCCGGTGCTCCGTCGCGCCAAGCGGAAGGACGGCCCGGTCGTCACCGATAACGGGAACCTCGTCCTCGACTGCGACTTCGGGGAGATCGACGACCCAGAGCGGCTCGCGACGGCGCTGTCGACGAGCCCGGGCGTCGTCGAACACGGGCTGTTCGTCGACCTCGCCGACGAGATCCACATCGGGACGGCCGACGGGATCCGGATCGAACGCCCGTGATCCGAACCGGACGCTCACGACTCACATCAGCCGTCTTCGGGCCTCCGTCGCTCGTGCGACGTGGCGGCCGCTCGCCGGGGAGCGCGTCGAAATAAAACGGCAGGACTGAGCGCCTTACAGGTCGCGCGGCTGGACCGTCTTCCGGTCGTTAGCCTCGGCGCGGCGTGCGGCGTCTTCGAGCAGCTCGTCCACTTCGTCGTCCAGCGCGTCGTAGAAGTCCGAAGCGACGTTCTTGTCGTCCAGCGCTTCCTTGACTGCCGCTTTGACAATGAGGTCTGCCATGCGATCGGCAGTATCCCGCGATAGTTAATAAGAGTTCCTGAATTCCCCCGCGAGGGACGCCGTGCTGGCGGTTCACGGGGGTCTCCTCTCGGCGCTGTATTTAAGTCTTTTGTCGGTACCCTCCCGATCCGGTCGGTCGGCGGCGCGGATCGACGGCTACGAACCCCTGCGGCACGGACGGATCGGTATGCGAGAGGAGCGATCCGGCGCGCGCGACACACTCGAATCGCTCGCGGCCGGCGAGATCGACGTCGATGAGGCGGAGTCCCGGTTAGCGGGCTACGTGACCACGGAGTCCGGGCGGTTCGACGCCGATCGCGAGCGTCGCCGCGGGATCCCGGAGGCGGTGCTGGCGGAGGGAAAACGACCCGCGGAGGTGGCGTCGCTGGCGACGACCGCCCTCGAAACCACCGGGCGTGCGCTCGTG
>NZ_JBHSWW010000488.1:0-1096 GCF_042661865.1 Halorubrum tibetense | reverse complement strand
TCCGTGACCTCGCGATGGCGACGCTGGTCGGCGGCACGGGACCGGCACAGGGGGCGGACGGCGCGAGCGACGCACGCGAGAACGCCTCGTGGAGGGGGGACGCTGGCGACGACGCCTCGTGGAGGATGGACGCTGGCGACGACGCCCACGGGATCCTCGACGCGCGAGAGGAACGGCTGTTCGTCCGGAAGGTGTTACAGGGCCGTCCGTGGGCGGCCGTCGCCGACGAGCTCGGCTACGTCTCGACGGCGGCGTGTATGCGCGCGCTGGGCGAGGCGGCGAAGCCGCTCGTCGAGCGATACGGCTCCGACGACGCGCTCGCGGAACGTGACCGGTTCACCGACGAGTAACGGCGCGGTCGGGGTCGGGTCGCCGGAGACGGACGTTGGAGGAACGCCAGGTCCGCGCCGTCTCAGTCGTCGGCCGAGCCGGACTTCATCTCGATCGACGGCGCGGGGAGGTCTTCGACGTGTGCGGCCGCCTCCTCGAAGTTGGGCCCGGGCTCGATCTCGCCCGTCTCGGGGTCCCACTCGATGTACCCGGCCTCCTGTAATGCCGGTAGATGCGTCTCCCGGAGCGCGGTCTCGATCTCCTCCGCTCGGCCCCGGGGGTAGAGGTCCGCGACCGTTTCGACGGTGTCGTCGACGAGCCCCGCGACGACACTGTGTCGCTGCGTGGCCGTTGGCTCCGGCGCGTGCGTGGTGATCGTGTCGTGGACCATGGTGATTCTCGGTGTATCTCTATTCACATACTGCGTAGAAATAAAGCTACGGACGGATCGGGGTCAACCCCCTCCGATCGGCCCTTCCCTCGCCGTGGTTAGCGGTCCGAGACGCGTGGCTCTGTCGTGTCCGCGTCCGTGTGTGAACCGACCGTGTTCGGGTCGTCGTGGGCGTCGGTCGCGTCCGTGTTCTCGCCGGTCGCGTCCGTGCCGGGCGGCTCCGGAGGTTCGAACGCCCGTCGAAGGAGTTCCACGGGGCGCGTCCCGCGAAGCGTCTCCCAGTCGCGGTCGTCCCGGAGCCCGAGTACGCCGACGACACAGAGGACCGCGCCCCCGCCGAGTCGGACGGCGGAGGGGTCACCGAGCGCGCCCGCG
>NZ_JBHSWW010000487.1:0-1105 GCF_042661865.1 Halorubrum tibetense | reverse complement strand
GGGCGGACGGGAGCGACACCGTCCGGACGGGGTCGGCCGACGCGAATCGAAGCGACGCGAGCGAGACCGTCCGGGCGGCGCTCACGACGACGGTTCGCGACGACGACGGGCGGACGAGAGAGCGGGAGCTGGCACCGCACGCGATCGGCGCGGCCGCGCTGTACGCCGTGGTGAGCCGGCTCGAAGCCGAAAACCTCCCGGCGTCGCTCGACCTAGTGGAAACGGCACGGCTGTACGAGACGGGCGAGCTCCGGCGGGACGACGAGGTGATCACCGCGACCGACGTCGCGTTCGGGACCGATGACGGCCGAACCGGGATCCCCGTCACGTACACCCGAGACGTCATCGCCGACCTCCTGAACGCCGAGAGCGACCGAAGCCATCCGGCGCTCCCGGTCGAACGCGTCGTCACCCCGCGGGACGTCCTCGACGGGATGCTCGATGGCCTAACCGACGCCCCGGTGTTCTCCCGGGCCGAGGTCGCGGAGTTCGAGAGCCGGTACGCCCCGGTACTCGAACGCGTTCGGGAGCGCCAGCGGAGCGACGTCGTCGGCGCCGCGCTGGCCGCAGAGACCGTTCCGACGGACACCGTCGCGGAGTACGTCGAACACGTGTACGCGTGGGACGCCGAGGATCCGGCGGGGACGGACCGGGAGTCGGAGTCGCCGGACCCGCTCGTCATGAAGGTGTTCGAGACGGAGTCGCTCGGGCGGTTCGACGAGGAGGACTACCGCGGAACGGAGCCGACCCCTGCGGTCGCCGAGTTCCGCCGAGAGCAGGTGATCCGTGCGCTCACCAGGTACGCGTGGCGGAACCGGGGAGACGAGTTCAGCGTCGACGACGTCGACCTCGGGGAGATCCCGGAGCTGAAAGCGGTGTTGGAGGCGAAGGAGCTAGCGGACCTGAAACGGCGGTTCCCGGCGCTCGACCCGGCCGAATGGGGCGATCCGCCCGCGGACACCGAAACCGAGCGAGTGAAAGCCGCGACGATCGAGCGCATGGTGGACCGCGGGTACAGCCGGGCGTCCGCCGAGCTGACGAGCCGCGCCGTGATGCGTGACGTCCGCGAGGAGTGGGCGGCGCTGGCGGCCGACAGCGACCGCGA
>NZ_JBHSWW010000486.1:0-1106 GCF_042661865.1 Halorubrum tibetense | reverse complement strand
GGGACGATCGGTGCCGGGGGAGCGTACCTCCGGTGGCTCGTCTCCGCCCGGCGGACGCGGATCGAGCGGACCCTCCCGGGGGCGGTCCGGTACCTCCACGCGCTCTCGTCGGGGAGCGACGACGCCCGGACGATGCTCGCGAAGGTGGCGGGGAACGACGCCTACGGCGGGACCGCCGTCTCGTTCCGAAAGGCGCTCAACGCCGCCCGGCTCACCGGTAGCCTCGACACGGGACTGGCGCGGGTCGCGCGCGACACGCCCTCGCGTGACCTGCTCGCGCCGTTCCTGTTGAAGTTCAGACAGCACGTCTCACAGGGCGACGATGCGCTCGCCGAGTTCCTCGGAACCGAGAGCCGGCTCCTGGCCCACCGGAAGGAGCACGCGCAAACCCGCGCACGACGGTATCTCAAGCCGCTCGCGGAGCTGTTCGTGCTCGTGTTGGTGTTGCCGGCGTTGCTCGTCGTCGCGGTGACGGTGACCAGCGTGTTCGCACCCGATCTCTCGCGACTGATCGACACGCCGGTCGGGGCGGTATCGCCGCGAGCGGTCGCGGTGTACACCTCCATCGGCTTCCTCCTCGCGATCGGGCTGGTCGGGATCGCGGCGGTCGGCGCGCTTCGCCCGATCGACTCGCGACGACGACACCGCCGGCCGGACACCGCTCGGGGCGTCCTCGCGTCCGCGTCGACGAACCCCGCGAGCGCGGCGGTCGTCGCGTTCGTACCGGCGGTTGGGGTCGCCGTCTGGCTCGCGTACGCCGGTTACACTCTGGTGAACCTCTCGCTTCTGGCGTACGTCGTCTTCGCAGTTCCAGTCGGACTCGTCGCGGCCCGGCGGGACCGCATCGACGACGAGAAGGACCGCCACGTGGCGGCGTTCGTCTACGCCGTCTCCGAGCGTGCGTCGGTCGGACGACCGTTCCCGGAGGCGGTTGCCGCCGTGGCGCGCGAGGTCGATCTCGGACCCCTGGAACGCGACGTCGCGGACCTCGCGTTCAATCTCTCGGTGACGACGACGGGCGGGAGCGATGTCACCGACGGAAGCGGGGTCACCGGCGAGAGCGAGGGCGGCGACGTACAGCCCGCCGGCCACGCCGCCGGGGGCCG
>NZ_JBHSWW010000485.1:0-1108 GCF_042661865.1 Halorubrum tibetense | reverse complement strand
CGGCGACCTCGCACCGTCGGTTCCCGGCCCGCCGGGCCGCTCACCGGGGCGCGCCACCGCATCGTTCATTTATGAGTAGTCGTCGCTGCCGCTCATACACCGTTTAAATACGATCTCGTTGCTCTCGGGTTGAGAGACGTACCCCCGATATCGATCACCGTCCCCACCGCTCTCGGACCCTTCGTTTTTAAGTCGACGCCGGGTCAGTCGGTCGGTATGGAGATCGGGGTGACCGTCGGCGTCGATGTCGACCGTGCCGCGGCGTCGCCGGCGGCGTTCGACTTCATAGAGCTCGGAGTCGGCGCGTCGAGCCTGCCGCCGGAGTCGATCGATCCCGACCGACTCGACCGGGCGCTCGATGGTCGCGACCTGCTCGTTCACCTGCCGTACAGCCAGCTGTTAACGAGCTACGCCGACGAGGTGAACGACGCCATCGTCGCGTATCAACGCCGGCTCTTGCGGGCGGTCAGCGATCTCGGCGCGGAGAAGGCGGTGTTACACGCCACCTCCGCCGACCGCGACGACGTCGACTTCCGCGACGTCGCCGCCGACCAGCTCGCCCGGGTCGCCGAGGCGGGGCGGGAGGCGGGCGTCGAGGTCGTCGTCGAAAACGTCGGCCACCAGCACAAGGGGCTCCAACTGTCCGTGCTCGGCGACATCGCCCGCGAGACCGACACCCCGATCTGCTTCGATGTCGGCCACGCCTACATGGAAGGCGGGGACAAGGCGATACGCCGGTTCCTCCGCAGTCACGCCGACCGCGTCTCACACCTCCACTGTCACGACGTGCGTCGCCGCGGCGACACCCACATCCCGGTCGGTGCGGGCGAGGTGGATTACGAGGCGTTCAGCGCCGAACTGTCGGGGTTCGACGGCACCGTCGCGCTGGAAGTGTTCACCGACGACGACGCGCTGCTGCTCGACTCGGCCGACCGCGTGGCCGACCACCTCGGCGCGGAGTGGTGAGAGCCGACACTGCCCGACCGGGCGTCCCGGTCCCGTTTTGCGCCCCCGGTTCCCCGATGATCAGTTCCCGTCGTCGCGATCGGCCGGTGGGTCGCGGTCCGGGTTTTCGCCGTCGCCGTCCACGGCACCGCTGTCGCGGTCC
>NZ_JBHSWW010000484.1:0-1110 GCF_042661865.1 Halorubrum tibetense | reverse complement strand
CCGGTCGTCGCCTGCGAGGGCTGTCTGATGGCCGAGCTCCGGCTCGTCGGCCGGAGCGCACACGCCGCCACGCGCTGGCGCGGCGAGGACGTGCTCCCGCGGTTCGAGGCGATCCGGAGGGCATTTCGCGACCTCGAACGAGAACGCGCGGAGACGGTGACACATCCCCTGTTCGACGAGTTCCCAGTTCCCTGGCCAGTGGTCTGTGGGACGGTCGACGCCGGGTCATGGCCGTCGACAGTACCCGCGTCGTTGACGGCGGCGTTCCGGATCGGCGTTGCCCCCGGAGAGACCGTCGACGAAGTGGAGCGGGCCTTCCGGGAGCGGCTCGACGGGGTCGCCGCCGACGACCCGTGGCTCAGCGAGCATCCCCCGACGTTCGAGCGGTTCTCCGTCCAGTTCGAGCCGAGCGAGATCCCCGCGGACGCGCCCGTCGTCGAGGCAGTCCGAGAAGGACTCGTCGACGCCGGGCTACCGGACGCCGAGCCCATCGGCGCGACCTACGGGACGGACGCGCGCCACTACGTCGAGGCCGGGATCCCGACCGTCGTCTTCGGTCCCGGCACTATCGATGAGGCACATTACCCGGACGAGACGATCGAGTGGGCGGCGGTCGAAGACGGGCGAGCGACTATCGCCGCGGCGGTGCGTCGGCTCGCGGAGCGAGCGGGGTAACGGACGGACAGCGCCTACCGCGGGTCGGCGTCGGAGCGGGTCGCCGCGAACTGTTCGTCGAGCGCTTCCGAGACGACCTGACCGGGCTCGACGTTTCGCATCGCGGCCCGCCGCCGGAGCTCGACGTACGTCTCCGACGGGAGGTCCATCCGCATGCGGCCGAGCTCGACACCGGTCTCGCGCACCGCACTCTCGACGTTCGCGCCGTCATTGACCGCGGAGGCGGCCGATCTGATCTCACGAACCGTCATCTCCCCGTCGATGGCGGCCCACGCGAGCAGGTAGCGGTCGGTCCCCCCAAGCCGCGCGACGTGTTTCGCCGCGCTCGGCGCGATCCGGCCGCGTGCCACCTGTCTGCGGATCGCCTGCGGCAGGTCGTGGACGCGTGCCCACTTGCGGATGAACGAAACTGAGACGCCGTCACCGGCGCGTTCC
>NZ_JBHSWW010000483.1:0-1112 GCF_042661865.1 Halorubrum tibetense | reverse complement strand
TGCCGTGTTGAACGCAAGACGGCGGCAACATCGGATTTTTGATATTCGATATTCTACCGGTAGCGGCGCTTTATCTGTAGATTCTCAGATCGGGCGATTCGATTTGAGCGGAATTGTGCGGCGACCAAAGCATCAGTTTCACAAGATACTACATAAAGCATGAGGTGGACGATGGCGATGCCTCTCCCGGATATATTCGGAGAAGGAGAGCAGGCGGCGAGCTCTAACTCGCCGCCTGCTCGAGGTTATGGACGATACACTTCCGTGTGAGCTCCCGGAACTGGCCGTGCCAGCTCCGGGAGCGGATCTCGTCGCCGTCGTCTTTTAGCATCGCAAACACGGTCTCACTCATTGACCGCTGATTGTAGACATCATCGTCAATTCTGGCGTTGTGAGCTTTCTTGAGCGCGTTTTGCTCGCAGTGTTTGATCACTGGTCGGGTAGACGCGTCACGACAGGCTTCGCGGAGATCACTCCACGAGTACATTTTGTCGGCCAGCAACGCCTGCAGGTCTTCGGCGTTCCGCCGAAAGACCTGCAGCCCGATATGGCCGTCATAGGCTTTCTTCGTCGTGAAATGAGCGTCCATGATAGCAAGAGAATCCGTGTCAACAAGCAGCGTCGTTTTGATCGCGTTGAACGAGTAACCGACCCGATTCCGGTAGTGTGAGCTGGCTTGATCACGCTGAAAGCCGCTGGCGTCGATCGACGCAGTGCCTGAGAGCCCCGCCTGCTCCGCCGAGGCGCGGAGCAGGCGGCGCAGTTCTTTCATCGGGAATTCATCGTCCCAGACGCTGAAAGATGTGTAATCCGGAGATGCCTCAAGATCAAACACACCGAGAATTCCCGGCATCTCGTTGAGATAGTCTTCGAGCCTCCGAAGCGGCTTGTTGATCTCCTCTTTGAGCAGAAGGAGCGCGATCTTGGTGGACTTGGCGTACCCGTTGTCGCCGTCGGCGACAGCGGGTACGTCTGGTTGTTCAAAATGGTTCGTAGCGAATTCGTGAAACGTTTGTGCGAGGTTCCTGAGACGTCCCATATCGCCAGACGGCGTCCAAATCCCGTGAAATCAGCGATACGATCCGCAGACGGCGTCGGCGTTCAACGGAGCA
>NZ_JBHSWW010000482.1:0-1116 GCF_042661865.1 Halorubrum tibetense | reverse complement strand
GCGATCGACGCCGCGCCGCCGATCCCGCCGGAGAGCGACGCCCGTCTCGCGACCGTCTCGTCGGCGAGTCGTGCGGCGGCACGGGGGTAGGCGGCGGCGTAGCGGTCGCGAAACTCCAGACGCGCGGCCTCGTAGTCGACGACCGGATACGGGTAGTCCTCCCCGATCCGAACGCCACAGTCGTCCTGGACTGCCAGCGGAGCCTTCGCCGGTCTGGGAAGGTACTCGGCCGGGAGCTCCGCGAGCTCGGGCACCCACCGGGTGATGAACTCGCCGTCCGGGTCCTGATCGCGGACCTGCTTGTGGGGGTTGTACAGCCGGAGGCCGGGGCGACCGACGAGCCCGCACTGTGACTGCCACTGTGTGTAGTTGATCGCGGCGACCGAGTCGATCAGGTGCTCGTGGAAGTGGTCCGCGCCGATCAGCCACGGCTGCTGGAGGACGTGAAAGTAGACGCTCGCACAGAGCGCCCGCATCCGGAAGTTGAGCCACCCCGTCTCGCGGAGAGATCGCATGCTCGCGTCGACCATCGGGAACCCGGTTTTCCCGGCCTTCCACGCCTCGACGAGTTCCGGGTCGTGCCGGTCACGGTTGAACCCGCGCATGACCGGGTTTACCGCCTCGTCGAGCCAGCCGGGCCAGTCGACGAGCTTCTGTCGGTAGTGTAGGTTCCAGAACAGCCGGGAGACGAACATCGACTTCCCCCGGCCGTCCGGCGCGTGCTCGTCGACGTGACGGTGGACCTCCCGGACCGACAGACAGCCGAACCGGAGATACGGCGAGAGTCCGCTCGTTCCGTCGCGGGCGTCGACCGGCGAGGAGATGCTCCCGGGGTACTCGCCGATCCGGCTCGTGAACGACTTCAGCCGATCACGGCCCGCCTCCCGGCCCCCGGTCGGAACCATCGACTTCTCGCCGACGACGTCGTACGCGTCCGCGACGGTCCCGGGGTCGATCCCCGTGTCGATCCGCTCGACGGCGACCGCACGCGGGTCCCAGTCGTGCGGGTCGGCGGCCAGCCACGACTCGACAGACTCCTTCCAGCCGCGCCGCGGTCGATCGTCGTCGCGCACGAGGCCGTCCCCATCGACGAACCGGACGCCGAGCCGCTCGCGG
>NZ_JBHSWW010000481.1:0-1122 GCF_042661865.1 Halorubrum tibetense | reverse complement strand
GGCGCGCCAGCCGCCCACGTCGTCCGCGTGCGTTCGGTTCGTCGCGCCGTCCGCGTGCGTTCGGTTCGTCGCGCCGTCCGCGTGCGTTCGGTTCGTCGCGCCGTCCGCGTGCGTTCGGTTCGTCGCGCCGTCCGCGTCCGTTTCACTCATCACGTCTCACCCTCCGTCGCACCCTCGTCGGTGATATCGAGGGCCGCCTCCGAGAGCGCCTCGTCGATGGCCGTCACGAGCGCCCGGCCCTTCGCGAGCGTCTCCGCGTACTCCGCGTCGGGCTCGGAGTCGTGGACGATCCCCGCGCCGACGCGCAAGTCGTACCGCTCGCCGGTTCGGACCAGCGTTCGAATGACGATGTTGGCGGTCAGTCGGCCGTCGAACCCCGCCGCGAACATCGACCCGGTGTAGGGCCCTCGGCGGGTCTCCTCCAGCTCGTCGATGATCTCCATCGTCCGCGGCTTCGGCGCGCCGGTGATCGTCCCGCCGGGGAAACAGGCGGCGAGCGCGTCGGCGAGCCCCACGTCCCGGCGGGCCTCGCCCTCGATCAGGCTCACGAGGTGCATCACCTCCGAGTACCGGTCCACCCGGCGATACTCCGCGACGTCGACCGTGCCGAACCGGGACACCTTCCCGAGGTCGTTGCGCTCGAGGTCGACGAGCATCGTGTGCTCGGCACGCTCCTTCCCGTCCCCGGTCAGCTCGGCCTCCAACACGGCGTCCGCGTCGGCGTCCTCGCCCCGCGGCCGGGTGCCCGCGATGGGTTCGGTGAGGAGCCGCGCGCCACGCTCCGGATCCTCGCTAGGCACGCGCTCTAAGAGAAGCTCCGGGCTCGCGCTTACGAGGTCGGCCCCCAACCCGTCGCGCTCGAACTCCAGCAGCCCGGAGTAGGGCGCTGGGTTCACCCGCCGGAGCGCGTCGTACGCTGCCACCGGATGGACGGTCGCGGGCGCGCGGAGCCGCTGCGAGACGTTCGCCTGGAACGTGTCACCGTCCCGGACGTACGCCTTGACGCGCCGGACCGCGTCCGCGTACGTCTCCTGTCCGGTGTCGCTCTCGAAGGTCGCCGAGGACTCGGGGCCCGAGCCCGCGTCCCGGCTCCCGGTTGCCCCCGTCGGCGGCGGACCGACG
>NZ_JBHSWW010000480.1:0-1129 GCF_042661865.1 Halorubrum tibetense | reverse complement strand
GCCCCCGCGGCGGTGCCGTCAGCGCCCCGCTCGGACGCGTCCGTGACGGTCCCCGAGAAGACGTTGTTGTCGCCGACGAACTCGGCGACGAACCGGGAGGCGGGCTCTCTGTACACCGTCCGCGGCGGCGCGACCTGTTCGGGCGTCCCGCCGCGCATCACCGCGACGCGGTCGGCGATCGTCATCGCCTCCTCTTGGTCGTGGGTGACGTAGACGGTAGTGGTGCCGAGCTCCCGCTGGATCGTCCGGATCTGGACGCGGAGCCGCTCGCGCAGCTGCGCGTCGAGCGCGCTCACCGGCTCGTCCACCAGGAGGATGTCGGGGCCGGGCGCGATCGCCCGCGCCATCGCCACCCGCTGTTGCTGCCCGCCCGAGAGGCTGTCCGGGTCGCGGTCGGCGGTCCCCGGGAGGTCGACGAGCTCCAGCAGCTCCGTCACGCGCTCGTCGCGGCTCACCCCGCCCGGCGGATCGGCGAAGTTGAGTCCGTACGCGACGTTCTCGCCGACCGTCATGTGCGGGAACAGCGCGTAGTTCTGGAACACGACGCCGACGTTCCGGTCCTCCGGCGGGACGCCCGAGACGTCGCGGTCGCCGAACCGGATACGCCCCTCGGTCGGCGTCTCGAACCCCGCGATCAGCCGGAGGGTCGTCGTCTTTCCGCAGCCGGACGGCCCGACCAGGGTGAAGAACTCCCCTTCGCGTATCCGCAGGTCGACGTTCTCGACCGCGACCGCCCCGTCGTAGCGTTTCGCCACGCCCGACAGATCGACCGCGACCGGCGCGTTCGGGCCGGGAGCGTGTGTCCGGTTCCGTTCCGGTTCCGTTTCTCGTTCCGATTCGGTCTCTCGTTCCGGTTCGGTCTCTCGTTCAGATCCCACTGTAGTCACCTCCGAGCCGCTCGATCACGACGAAACTGATCGCGGTCACCACGAGCAGTACGACGCCCATCGCGGTCGCCGGTCCGAGCCGCCGCCCGATGAACCGTTCGATGGCGACCGGCATCGTGTACGCGTCAGCGCCGGTCGCGAGCACGATCGTCGACGTGAACTCCCCCATCGAGATGGCGACCGCGAACGCCGCGCCGGCGACCACGCCCGGCCACACGAGGGGGAGCTCGACGTCGCGGAGC
>NZ_JBHSWW010000479.1:0-1133 GCF_042661865.1 Halorubrum tibetense | reverse complement strand
CGGCTCCGCGTCGAACTCGTAGTTCCCGTCCTCGCCGCCGAGACACCCCGCGACGGCGACCGCTCCGGTCGCCGCGAGCGCGCCGAGCAGTCGTCTTCGATGCATACGCGGAGGTACGCCGGCACGCGCTGTTAAGCGTATCGCCGGGCGTATCAGCCCTGAGACCGCCGGACGGGAGCCCCGATCGCCCCCGATCAGCGGCCATTGGCCATCCAGGCGGGAGCACCGGGGCGGGACTACCGGGGCGGGACCGTAACCGTGTGGACGCGGACGGAAGGCACAAAGTTCACGTCACCCCGCCTGCGATCCGTACCAAATGGAACGTCGAGGACAAACCGGACTGGCGGAGGCGCTCCTGCTCGACGTCGTCCGCCTCCACGAGACCTGGATGGAGGTCGTGTTCCCGCGCCAGCTCGACCCCAGCACCGTGTTGGGCAAGTGGAAACCGGAAACCGCCCCACAGACGATCGGCTACTACTGCTGGGCCGTCCTGGGCGCGCCGCTCGTCGCCGTCACCTATCCCCTGCTGCTCGTCGGCTTCGCCACCCGGTTTTACGCCGCGAAGCTCGACTCCGCGGTCACCCGCTTCGGCATCGCGGGCGCGGTGATCGTCGCCACCGTCGTCTGGGGGTCGCTCACGGCCGTCACCTACCTCCAGCTCGCGACCGAGGACGTGATCGCCGTCGGTGCCGCCAGCGTCGTCGCCATCGTCGCCGCCGCCCTCGCCGCCGGCTTCTCGAAGGCCGGCGGCCGGTTCGTCAGCGTGCTACTGGCCTATCCGTTCGCGATGACCGCCATCTTCCTCCCCCCGGTCGTCGCCGCGCTCGTCACGCCCACCTTAGAGGAGATCATCCTCCCGCCGAGCTACGACTTAGCCCGCTGGATCCTCGACACGTTCCTCTTCGTGGGCGGAGTCAACGACGTGCTCCGTGGCGCGTTCGACCTGGAGACGTTCGGCGAGCAGTGGGGCCTGCCCGGTCTCGGCTACGTGCTGATGTGGGTCGGGATCTCCGTCCCGCTCGGCTGGTTCCTCGGCGGTCTCGTCGCCCTCGCGAACCTGATCCGGCCGAAGCCGGACGCCTGAGGTCGACCGCGACGCCGATTCGCCGACCGGGACGCCGACCCGCCGACCG
>NZ_JBHSWW010000478.1:0-1147 GCF_042661865.1 Halorubrum tibetense | reverse complement strand
CCCACGCCGGGCTCCCCGCGCCGTCGACGCGGGTCAGCCGGTGTGGGTCCCGCGAGCCGTCCGTCGGGGCGACGAACAGCGACCCGACCGACTCGTCGGCGCGTTCGTCGTACTCGGTGGTGGTGAACGCGACGCGGTCGCCGTCCGGCGAGACCGCGAGCTCGCCGACCTGCGTGAGATCGTAGTACGCCTCCAAGGGAAGTTCCGACATGTCCCCACCCAGCGGGGGCCGGCGCAAATACGTTCGGGAGCCGGAACCGTCGAGACGGCCGCCCTCGAGTACCACGCTTCGCGGTCCGATTCGCCTACGCCTACTCGCCGTCGCCGGAGCGGTCGCCGAGCCCCGATCCGTCGTCGACGGACGGCCGGTCCGCGAGGTCGGCCGCGATCCCGACGTAGCCGGCGGGGGTCAACGCTCGGAGCTCCTCGCGCACCGCGGGGTCGACGTCGAGCTCGTCGAACAGCGCCCGGAAGTCTTCCAGCGTCACCCGAGAGCCGCGCGAGAGCGTCTTGACGCGCTCGTACGCCTCTGTGTCGCCCTCGCGACGGAGGATCGTCTGGACCGCCTCGCCGATCACTTCGGGCGTGTCGTCCAGCTCCTCGCGCATGACCACTTCGTTCGGGACCACCTTCGAGAGCCCGTCCGCGGTCTTCGAGTAGCCGATCAAACAGTGGCCGAACGCCGCACCGATGTTCCGTTTCACCGTCGAGTCGGAGAGGTCGCGCTGGAGCCGCGAGGTGGTGACGTACTCCCCGAGGAAACCGAGGTCCGAGTTCGCCTTCGAGAGGTTCCCCTCGCTGTTCTCGAAGTCGATCGGGTTCACCTTGTGTGGCATCGTCGATGACCCCGTCTCGCCCTCGACGGCGCGCTGGCCCAGATAGCGGTCGGAGACGTACAGCCACGCGTCGACGTCCAGGTCGAGGAGCACGCTGTTGACGCCCCGGAGCGCGTCGAACAGCGCGGCGAGGTCGTCACACGGGTTCACCTGCGTCGCCAGCGGCTGGTGATCGAGGTCCAGCCCCCAGACGACGGACCGGGAGACGCCCTGCCAGTCCACCTCGGGGTAGGCCGCGACGTGTGCGGCGTAGGTCCCCGACGCGCCGGCGAGCTTGCCCGACAGGTCGTCCGTCGCGCGCTGGACTCGGC
>NZ_JBHSWW010000477.1:0-1149 GCF_042661865.1 Halorubrum tibetense | reverse complement strand
CGACACGGCGACCGCCGGGAGGCCCCAGCGGTCGAGCCAGTCGCCGGCATCGTCGACGCGGTCCGTCGTAACGGGGACGACGCGCGACTCGGTCGGATCGACGCCGAATCGGCGGACGGAGACGAACAGCAACACCTGCCCGAGGGTCGCGCCGACCACGGCGGCGACCACGACCGGGAGGAACGCGACCAGGTCCGTCCCGACCGCGAGCACCGTCGCGACGAACAGGGTTCTGGTCGGGATCAGCTTCCCGATCAGTGCACCCTCGAGGACGAACACACAGAGGAGCACGACGACACCGTAGGTGGCGACGAGGGCAAGCACGACCTCGAACGCCGACGCGATCATACGTACCGTTCGTCGGCATCGTATATAGGTCTTCCATCGCGGCTCGACCGCTGATTCCGGCCGTTCGGCTCGCGATGTCGCGGGGGTTTTTGTTCGGGACGTTCCGACGGAGCGTATGATAGATGTCGGCGTCAAGGCCCCCGACTTCATCGCACCGGCCGTCTCGGACGGGACGGGCGTCGAACTGGAGCTGTACCGGTTGGTCGGGAGCCACCGGGCTGTCGTGTTGTGTTTCGCGCCTGCGAACTTCGTTCCGACGTGCACCGCCGAGTTCGCGGCGATACGCGACGCCGGCTGGCACGACCATCCCGACGTGGCCGTCGTGGCGCTCACCGGCGACTCGTTGTTCTCCGGGTTCGCGTACGCCGACCAGTTCGAGCTCCCGTTCCCGGTCGTCTCTGACTTCCACGGCGGGGTTGCCGACTCCTACGACTTGCTAGCGGAGTCGTGGGAGGGACACTCGGAGATCCCCCGGCGCGCGACCGTCGTCGTCGACGACGACTGGACCGTCCGGTTCGCCGAGGCGACGGGGGACGCGCTCGACCGCCCCGCTCCCGCGCCGGTCGAGAACGCGACCGCGACGCTGCGAGCGATCGGCCCCGACGTCGATCGGCCGCAGGTCGACTACGACGGCGCGTGGTAAATCAGGGTTCTCGCTAGTGGTTTGGCCCGCTCGGTTCGAGAGCCGCGAGACTCCCGCGAGCGCAGCGAGCGGGAGACAGGCCGGGAAACGACTGAAAGGAGTGCACCGGCCGAGATTTGAACTATGGAACGACGGTCGGCTCGCTTCGCTCGCCGCTG
>NZ_JBHSWW010000476.1:0-1153 GCF_042661865.1 Halorubrum tibetense | reverse complement strand
GTCGTCGGGGTCGAGCTCGACCGCGACGCGTTGACGACGGCGCGCGCGGACGAGCGCCGCGTCGCCGCGAGTGCGCCCGTTCACTGGGTCCAGGCGGACGCGACGCGGGCACCGGTCCGGTTCCCGGACCCGGTTACCGTCGTGATGAACCCGCCGTTCGGCGCCCAGGACGGGAACCGGAACGCCGACCGCGCGTTCCTCGCGACCGCGAGCGAGGTCGCGGCGGTCTCCTACTCCGTTCACAACGCCGGAAGCCGAGGGTTCGTCGAGTCGTTCGCCGCCGACAACGATGGCGAGGTGACTCACGCGTTCGCCGCGGAGTTCCCGGTCGACGCCCAGTTCGACCACCACGAGGACGCCTCCCGCGACCTCGACGTCGAGGTGTATCGGATCGAGTGGGGTGGATAGCGGGGCGTGGGTCCGTCTGCCGAGTTCTTCCCTATTCTTCAGCCCCACTACTGCCTCACTGTCGACCCTCGTACCGCTCCTGCGTCGCCACTCGGACACGGGAATCACCGCGCTCGGCGTACAGTCGCCGGTCCTCGCGGACGAAGTCGATCCCCTGGAGCGTCACGGCCCCCTCGGCCGACGGGAACGGGGCTGTCTCCGTCGCCCCATCGTGCGTGACGCGCAGCTCGAACCCGCCCTCGACGGCGGCGACGGTGACGTTCCGCCCGTCGAGCCGCGGTTCCGCGTCGGCCGGGTCGCCGACGAACAGGGTCGACCGATCGCCGTCGTACGCGCCGTCGACCCGGTAGGTCGGGCCGCCGCCGCTGGCGACCCAGCCGGTCCGCTGGACCCACACAGTCTCCCGCCAGCCGGTACCGCCGACGTCGACGGCGCGGTATCCCCAGAACGCGAGGTTCCCCCGCGAGACTGCCGTCGTCCAGATCTCCCTGTCGGGGTTCGAGACGATCACCCCCGAAGTCCGCACGGACGTGGTGCGGCCGAACGCCTCGACGTCGATCACGCTCACCATCCGGTCCTCAACGTCCTCGGCGTACGTCACCTCGTACCCCTCGACCTCGATCGGATCGCCCGGGGTCTCGCCCTCATCGACCGTGACGAGGTTGGGAACCACCCCGGGACCGGCGACGGCGGCGAGCGCCGCCACGAGCAGGAGCAAGCCGATCGCCGCGGGCGTCGCCGAGGC
>NZ_JBHSWW010000475.1:0-1156 GCF_042661865.1 Halorubrum tibetense | reverse complement strand
CGTGCGGACGCCGGATCGGTCCGGCGAGGAGCGGACTCGCGAGTTCGAGGCGCTCGCACTCCCGTACTCACCCGCGGGCTCCGTCTCCGGGGCGCTCGTCGATGTCGGGCACGGGACCCCGGCGGAGATCGATGCGGCGGACGTCGACGGGCGGATCGCGGTCGCGTCGACGACGACTCCCGAAGGAACCCGGTTCGTCCACCGAATGGAGAAGTTCGGGTACGCCGTCGAGTCGGGCGCGGTCGGGTTCGTCTTCGTCAACCACCTCGACGGACAGCTCCCACCGACGGGTTCGCTGACGTTCGGTGAAGAGGCCGCGGCCCCCGCGGTCGGTGTCTCCGCGGAGACAGGCGCGTGGCTCCGCGAGTACGCCGTCAACGCCACCGGGCCGGTCGCGACCGTCGAGCTCACGGTCGACGCCACGACCACTCCCGGCGAGTCGCGGAACGTGATCGGCCGCGTCGGGCCCGACACCAACGAACGGCTGCTACTTCTCGCCCACTACGACGGCCACGACATCGCGGAGGGAGCGTTGGACAACGGGTGCGGTATCGCGACCGTCGTCACGGCCGCCCGGATCTTGGCGGATGGGACGGACGACACGGGCGACGCCGGAGTCGCGGACGACACAGGTGACGCCGGAGTCGCGGACGGCACAGGTGACGTCGGTGTCGCGGACGGCACAGGTGACGTCGGTGTCGCGGACGACACGAGAGATCGAAAGCGTGCGGATCCACTCTTTCCCGTCGGTGTCGATGTCGTCGCGGTCGGCGCGGAGGAGGTCGGCCTGCTCGGTGCCGAACGGCTCGCACGAACCGTCGACCTCGACGCGGTCCGCGGCGTGATCAACGTCGACGGCGCGGGCCGGTTCCGCGACCTGGTCGCGATGACACACACGTCGGAGACGGCCGCGTCGGTCGCGGACGCCGTCTCGACCGCGACGCGACACCCGGTCAAGGTGCGTCCGGAGCCGCACCCGTTCTCCGACCAGTGGCCGTTCGTCCGCCGCGGCGTTCCCGCCCTCCAGCTACACAGCGACTCCGGCGAGCGGGGACGGGGCTGGGGACACACGCACGCGGACACCCGGGACAAGGTCGACGACCGGAACGTGCGGGAGCACGCCGCGCTCGTCGCGCTCCTCGTCACGGAGTTCGCG
>NZ_JBHSWW010000474.1:0-1166 GCF_042661865.1 Halorubrum tibetense | reverse complement strand
CGACGCCCGCGAGCACCGCGTTCGGCGGGCTCCCGATGAGCGTCCCGACGCCGCCGACGGAGGCCGCGTACGCGATACCGAGCATGAGCGCGACGCCGAACCGCGTCGCGGGGAGGTCCGCCGGGTCCTCGTCGGTGTCGTGGACCATCTCGCCGACACCCTCTCCCACGTCGACCTGTGGCCCATCGGTCACCGTGTACGTCTGTGAGATCACGGCGATCGCGATCGGGACCATCAGCATCGCGGTCGCGGTGTTCGAGATCCACATCGAGAGCAGCGCGGTTGCGGTCATAAACCCGAACAGGAGGCCGGGCGCGCTCACCCCCACGCGGCTGATAACGAGCAGCGAGATGCGCTCGTGAAGCCCCGTCCGCTCGACCGCGAGCGCGAGCAGGAACCCACCCAGAAGGAGGAAAACGATCGGGTCGCCGTAGGCGGTCGTCGTCGCGCTCGCGTCGAGTACACCCGTGAGCGGAAAGAGGGCGACCGGCAGCAGGCTCGTCACCGGGATCGGCACCGCCTCCGTCACCCACCAGACGACGATCCAGGCGGTACACGCGAGCGCCGCGGCAGCGTCCGGCCCGAGGCCGAGCCCGCCGCCGGCGAACCACAGAACCCCGAACGCGACGGGACCGAGCGGTCGGCCGATATCGCTTCGCGCGGGGAGACGCATACGGCGTCGTCTCTCGCGCTCGTGTTAAACGGATCGTCGTAGGGGACACCGGTTCTCGGAGGACGCCGATCGGGAGGTGCTACCCAATTCTCGGGGGATTACGCCACCGATCCGTCACGCTCCATCGCCTCCCGCTCCCCGAGGTGTGCTCGCAGCGAGTCCACGTCCTTGTTGCCCGCGCCCGTGTTCAGCAGGACGACCGTGTCGTCGGCGTCGAACTCGCCGGACTCCGCCAGCGCGAACGCCCCCGATACCGCGGCCGCGCAGGTCGCACCCACCTCCAGTCCTTCACTCCGGGCTACCTCGATGGCGGCATCGAGGATCTCGTGGTCGGTCGTCGCCACCGCACCCCCGTCCGACTCGCGGATCGCCTCCAGTATCAGGTGGCTCGCGCCCGGGTCGGGGATCGCGATCCCGTTGCAGGCGGTGTCGATCGCGTCGTCGTCGAGCGGCTCGTGGCGGTCCGCGCCGGCCTCGTACGCGTCGACGAGCG
>NZ_JBHSWW010000473.1:0-1168 GCF_042661865.1 Halorubrum tibetense | reverse complement strand
CGCTCACCAGCGAGCGCGTGTCGACAGCGATCGAGACGACGCTGCTCGAACACGGCTGCGCGCTCGACGAGACGATCGTCGCCGGCGGCACGCAGGCGGCCGACCCACACGACCGCGGCTCCGGACCGCTCCGCGCGAACGAGCCGATAATCGTCGACATCTTCCCGCGGTCGAAGGAGACGAAGTACAACGGCGACATGACCCGCACGTTCTGTGTGGGCGAGCCGAGCGACACCGCCCGGGAGTGGTACGATCTCACCGAGCGGGCGTTCGAGGCCGCCCTCGACGCGATCTCACCCGGTGCGACCGGCGAGGACGTCCACGACGCTGCCTGCGAAGTGTACGAGGCGGCCGGCGAGCCGACGTTCCGGACCGACCCCGAGACGGAGACGGGGTTCATCCACTCCACCGGTCACGGGATCGGCCTCGACGTTCACGAGTCCCCCGGACTCTCCTCGGGCGGCGAGGAGCTGGAGCCCGGCCACGTCGTCACCGTCGAACCCGGCCTCTACGACCCCGCGGTCGGGGGTATCCGGATCGAAGACCTCATCGTCGTCACCGAGGACGGGTACGAGAACCTGACCGACTACCCGATCGAGTTCGTCGTCGGCTGATCGGGAGTCCGGGGTCGGACGCTCGGGGTGACGGCGCGGTCCCGATCGAACTCGCGGCCCGACTGACCGCGATCGGAAGCCGCTTTGACACCCACCGGATACGACGACCGTGAACTGGCGGTACGCCCACACGACGCTCGCGCTCTGTACGCTCGCGTTCACCGCCACGATGGTCGCGCGGCTCGCTATCAGCCCGCTCGTCCCACAGATCACCGAGACGTTCGCCGTCACGAACACCACCGTCGGACTCGCGCTCTCGGGAATGTGGCTCGCGTACGCGCTCTCGCAGTTCCCGTCGGGCGTCCTCGGCGACCGCTACGGGGAACGCGCGGTGATCCTCACGGCGGTCGGCTCGACGCTGCTCGCCTCGGTGCTCATCGCGGTCTCGCCCTCGATCGTCGGCTTCGCGCTGTTCACCGTCGTCCTCGGCGCGGGCGCGGGGCTCCATTACTCGGTCGCGACGACGTTTCTCACCCGACAGTTCGACGATATCGGCCGCGCGATCGGCGTCCACGTCGCTGGCGGGCCGCTGGCCGGCCTCGTCGCCCCGCCCG
>NZ_JBHSWW010000472.1:0-1169 GCF_042661865.1 Halorubrum tibetense | reverse complement strand
TGAGCGATCCGACCCTCGCCGGCGGCGAGACGTCGTCGACGACGCTTGATCTCGTGTTGCGCGCGGACGTCGTCGGCGGGCGCGACGAGGCGACCGTCGTCCGCACGACGACCGTCGACGTGTCGGTGGAGAACCCCCCGGGCGACGCGGGTGCCGGCGGAACGGTCGACGTCGACACGGCGTGACGGTCGACACGGCAGAACGATCGATGACGCGGAGCGCGCCTGACTGGCCCGCAGTCGGACGTTCCTGCCCGTCCGCTTACTGTCCGCCTGTCGCTTTCCGACCGAGGTGTTCCTCGACGGCCGCGACCTTCTCGTCGGCGCTCGCGTCGACCGTCCGTTTGTCGTCGATCTTCAGGAACGTCGAGACGCGGTCGCCGTCGACGGCCTTGTGGGCCGCCCCGACCGCCGCCAGGAGGGTGTCGATGTCGTCCGCCTCGATCACCGTACCCATCGGGTTCGTCTCGTACCACACGTCGTACGCGTCGAGCGCGTCGACGGCTTTCGCGACCTCGCCGGACATGCTTCCTTCACGGACCGGTGCGACGCTCAGCATGGCGATCACGGTCATGGTCGAAGGTTCGTCGCGTTCGGGGATAAACCCGGGTCACGAACGAGCGACGACCGCACCCGGAGTCAGTCCTCGAACGCGTCTCGGAGGAAGGAGAGCTGGTGACCCATCGCCGGCTCGAAGTCCGCGCCGAACGGGGTGAAGTGGTCGGCCGGCATCGTGACGACGGTGCCACGATCGAGGTCGCTTCCGGCGGCGACGACGCCGTCGACCGGAACGATCGCGTCGTCGGTGCCCGCGAGCAACAGCGTCGGGGCGCGTATCTCGCCGATCCGCTCGCCGGGCCGATAGTTCACGAGTCGGAGCAGCGACCGCGCGGGGGTCTCGTTGCGCCAGCGCGACTCGCGGTCGACGAGGTCGAGGTATCCCCGCTTCGATCCGGGCTCGGTGATGGCGGCCAGCTCCTCGCGGCTCCCGGCGATCGGCACGCTTCGACCCCGCCCGAGTCGGTGGCCGAGGAGGTCACGGACGCCCCTCACCCCCGCGCGAGCGACGTACTTCGGCCCACGGGCTCGGACGATCCGTCGGGCGTCGAGCAGCGGCGTGACGGCGACGACGGCATCGATGTCCCGGCGGTCGGCGGCGAGCGTCAGGAC
>NZ_JBHSWW010000471.1:0-1174 GCF_042661865.1 Halorubrum tibetense | reverse complement strand
CGGGAGCGCCGGCTCGGCGTCGAAGACGAGCCGCTCGTCTCCTGGCTCTCCGGGTTCGAGTCCCGGCCGGGCATCGGCTCGAACTCCTGGGTCGTCTCGGGCGAGCACACGGCGTCCGGCGACGCCCTGCTCGCGAACGACCCGCACCTCGCGTTACAGGCCCCGCCGCTGTGGTACGAGCAGCACGTCGATGCGGCCGGCATGTCGACCCGTGGCGTCACGTTTCCCGGCGTCCCGTTCGTCGTCATCGGGGCCAGCGACACCTGCTCGTGGGGGTTCACCAACCCGGGGACCGACCAGCTCGACTGTTACACCTACGAGACTCGGGGGGAGCGAGCGGCGGCGGGCGGGACCGGCCTCGACCCCGTCGGCTCGTCCACCGTCCCTCGCGAGTATCGATACGGGGCCGAGTGGCGCGAGTTCGGGTTCCAAACCGAGCGGATCCGCGTCGCCGACGGTCCCGACAGGGTCGTGCCGGTCCGGACCAGCGTCCACGGGCCGGTGCTCGAACGCGAGGGTCGCGAGGTCGGCGTCTCGTGGGTGGGGCTGGCGGGCTCCGCGGTGACGACCGCGATCCGGGCGTTCGCGTTCGCCGACGACGTCGACGGGATCGAGGACGCGAGTCGCGCGTTCGACGGGTTCAGCCAGTGTCTCGTTGCGGCCGATTCCGACGGCGGTACCCTGTTCCGAGTAACGGGTCGGGTTCCGATCCGGCGAACTGACGGCGAGCCGGTCCGCGGTGACCGAGTGCACGACGGTTCCGCTCGCGAGGGCGAGTGGCCGGGGTTCGAGCCGTACGCGAGCGACCCGGACTGGTCGGGGACGATCCCGTTCGCGGAGATGCCCGCGCGGTCGAATCCGGACGCGCTCGGGACCGCGAACCAGCGGCTCGTCGACGACGCCGCTTACCCGTACTATCTCTCGGAGGGGTACTCGGAGCCGTGGCGGGGGATCCGCCTGTGGGCGCTGCTCGACGAGGGCGTTGCCGATAGCGACCTGACGCTGGACGACATGCGACGGCTCCAGCGCGACATCGTTGACGGGAGAGCCGAACGACTCGTTCCCCTGGTCGTCGACGCGGTGGCGGACGCGCCGGCTGACGGCGACGTGAACGACGCGACCCGCGAGGCGGACGCGACGCTCGACGACTGGGACCGGGAGATGACCCGCGACT
>NZ_JBHSWW010000470.1:0-1174 GCF_042661865.1 Halorubrum tibetense | reverse complement strand
CGCTCGCGCCCTTATAAGGGCGCGAGCGGGCGCGCCGGGGTCGCCCTCGACGTCACCGCCCCCACTGCGGCTGCTGCACGGGGTAGCGGGATCGCGCTCGCAGGCGACGAGGTCATCGACCGATCGGTTATATATCGACGGAGCGGTCGCTCGCTCACTCATTTATAAGGGACCGACGCGCGTCCGACCGGTCTCGTCGTCGGGCCTCAGTCGTGGCGGAAACACCGGGTGCCGGTGAACGCCATCGCCATGTCGTGGGCGTCGGCGGCCTCGATGACGTCCTCGTCGTTGACGGAGCCGCCGGGCTGAATCACGGCCTCGATCCCCGCCTCCGCGGCCTCCTCGATCGCGTCCGGGAACGGGAAGAAGGCGTCCGAGGCCATCACGGCCCCCTCGGCCGATTTTCCGTCGGCGTCCTTCTCGGCTTTCATCGCCGCGAGCGTCACGGCGTCGACGCGCGACACCTGTCCCATCCCGACGCCGACCGTCTCGGTCCCGGTCGCGAACAAGATCCCGTTCGATTTGACGTGTTTGAGCGTCTTCCAGGCGAACAGCATCGTCTCGACCTGCTCGTCGGTCGGTTCGCGCTCGGTGACGACCTCGAGGTCGGCCGCCGCCGGCGACTGGCGGTCCCGCTCCTGTACCAGCCGGCCGCCGACGATCGGCTTCTCGGTGAACCGCTCGGAGAACCGCCCCTCGCCCTCGCCGAGCGGCCCCACGTCGAGCACGCGGAGGTTCCCTTTCTCCGTGAGCACGTCGAGCGCGCTGTCGGTGTAGCCGGGCGCGACGACGACCTCCTTGAACGATTCCGCGATCGCCTCGGCGGTGTCGGCGTCACAGGGCCGGTTCACGGCGACGATCCCGCCGAACGCCGACTTCGCGTCCGTCCGGAGGGCCCGGTCGTACGCGTCCGCGAGGGAGTCGGCGGTCGCACAGCCAGCGGGGTTCGTGTGTTTGATCACGGCGGCGGCTGGCTCGTCGAACTCCTTCACCAGCCCGAGGGCGGCGTCCGCGTCGTTGTAGTTGTTGTACCCCATCGCCTTCGAGCCGGGGTTGTGCTCGGTCGCGCCGACGACCGTCGCCTCCTCGCAGGCGGGGTCGGCGTACAGCGCGGCGTCCTGGTGGGGGTTCTCGCCGTACCGCAGCGTGTCGGCGCGGTCCTCGGAGACGAGCC
>NZ_JBHSWW010000469.1:0-1183 GCF_042661865.1 Halorubrum tibetense | reverse complement strand
GAGCGGAGCGGCGAGGACCGCGGGCGGGAACAGCAGCGTGACGACGAGCCAGACCGGCGCAACGGTCCACGCGAGCAGCGTCAACACCGTCCCCACGACGATCGTCCCGGCCGCGTCCGCGGACCGCGTCGGCGTCGCCAGCGCACCACGAAGCATACCGATCCGTCTCCCGGCAGGGTCATAAGTGACCTCCTCCCCGCAGTACGCGGCGGGCTTCCGCCCTCCGACCGTCCGTGTGTAAGCGGAATAACTGAAATCCTGTTCACCGATGGTTTATCCGATAGCGCGGTGTCGTCGGAAACGGCCGCGCGGGAGGATCGTGTGCCTCTGACAGAACCGATCCGGCCGTCCGTCGTGACGGCCCCCGCCAGCGGCTTTTCGAAGGCGCATCTGAACGACGATATCCGCGGAGTCGTGGGTTTCATCGAGCCGACCGCGGCGCGCCGGTACCGATTTATCCCGCCCCGCCGACCGTCCGGTATGAGCGATGACGAGACGGTGGGCGGGATCGAACCGACCCTCCGTACCTACGGGATCAGCGTCGAGGCGGTGGACACGGGCGATCCGCTGGAGGTGACGTACATGACCGCCTTCCCCGGACGGGAGGTCCACCACGGCGAGATCGGTCGCGCCCTCAACGCCCTCATCGACCGCGCCGAGGCTGACGAGTGGGAGCCAGTCCGCGTGGAAGCGACCGTCGTCCGGTCGCCCGGGGACCCGCTCGGCACGTGGGCGGCCGAGCCGGAGTGGTTCGAGGCGCTCATCGACTACGAGATCAGCGAGACGGAGTTCTCGACGCGCGTCCTCGAAACGCTCACACACGTCGACGCCGGTGCGGAGGGTCCCACGCCGTGACCCGCCGGAACCCGGTCAACCGGGCGCAGCGACGGTTGGCACGGCCCCCTCGCGAGCGGTTCGCCACTCGAACGCTCTCCTTCGATGTCGACGGCGAGACGTGTCGCGGAACCCTCTATCTGCCGGGCGGCGACGGGAGCGACCCGCCGACCGTGGTGATGGCACCCGGCCTCGGCGCGGAGCGGTCCTTCGGCTACCCCGCGATCGCCGAACGGTTCGCCGACGCCGGGTACGCGGCGCTGCTGTTCGATTACCGCGGGTTCGGCGCGTCCGACGGCGACGAGCAGGTGATCCACCCCGCGAGCCAGCGTGCCGACTACGCCGCCGC
>NZ_JBHSWW010000468.1:0-1196 GCF_042661865.1 Halorubrum tibetense | reverse complement strand
GGTCACGGGTGACGCGCTCGGCGAGCCGCGATTCGTGGAACGATACCTGCTCGCGAAAGCGACCGGCGGCGAGGAGGCAGGCCGCGGCCCGACCGGCGTACGTCCGCTCCCGTCCCGCGTGCCTCGTCCGGATCACGTCGGCATCGCGGTCGGTCAGGGCGTGGATGACGGTCGACAGGCAGTCCGGGTTCGCGGCGAGGTCGCCGCGTCCTGGACAGTCGCTCGCGTCGACCGCGAGCACGACCCGGTCGTCGACGCCGGTGCCGACGGGGCGGTGAAACGACGCGTCACAGCGGCACCCGTCGTTGTCGTCCCCGAAGCGGACGAACGACGGGATGTCGATGGTCATGGGCCGCGTGGCCGCGGTATTGTATATAAACGGTCGGTCGTTCCGTCGGTGGCTGGACGGCCTCTGTCACCTCGTGGACGGCGGGACGAACAGCCCGTCACCCCGTTCGTCGGATCCGAACTGTCGGACCGTCGTCCCCGTCGACGAACCGGAGTTCGAGCCGGCTCTCGCCGTCGGTTCGGAGGTCGACCCTTCCACCGACGACGTCGAGGCCGCCGACGCCTTCAGGGTTCGACAGCGGAACCGTCCGGATCGGAGCGCCCCGAAGTCGGTACGCGAGCACGACGTCGGCATCGCCGACCCCGCTGACATCGCCGACCCCACCGACATCGCCGACCCCACCGACATCGCCGACCCCACCGACTCGCTCGGCGTCCACGAGTGCTAGCCGGTCGAGCGGTGCGGCGGCGAACCCGGTCGGGGGGCCGACGACGAGCGACGAGCGGGCGGCGAGCGCTCGCTCGTCGACGGCCATCGAATCGGCGACCACGTCTCCGGCGGCCCGTTCGACCCGTTCTCCCTCCGTTTCCATCCGCTCCACGGTTATCCCGGTCCGTGCGTCGTCGAGGGCGGGCATCGAGACGGCGAGTAACGCGATTGCGAGGAGGACGGTCAGGACGACGCGGATCACAGGGCGTCACGGAGTCGCTCGAACGCGCCGGTCGTGCCGCTCCCGTCGTGTTCGTCGCTCCCAACGGTGTCGTCGTCCCGCCCCTCTCCGTCCGCTCCCGGATTCCCGGTCGCCACAGTCGCCGGGTCGTCCCCCGGGATCGCGGCCTCGATCGCGGCGTCCGTGGGAACGCTCGTGTCACCTCCGTCGGCGCGTCGGTCGTCCCCGTCCCGGTCG
>NZ_JBHSWW010000467.1:0-1197 GCF_042661865.1 Halorubrum tibetense | reverse complement strand
GCGACCGTCCACACCCCACACGGCGATGTTTCGCATCCGGGGTTCGAGGTCGACGCGGTCGACACCGCGGGCGCGGGCGACGCGTTTGCGGCCGGATTCCTCGGGGCGATACTGCGGGACGAGGCCGCGGCAGGCGACGGGTTCTCACACGACCCGCGCGACTACCAGGTACCCCTGCTCGTCGCGAACGCGTGCGGGGCGATCGCCGCGGGCACCGTCACCGCCCGAACCGACCTCTCGTGGGACCGAGTTCGGTCGGTGATGGGCGAGGAGCCGGAGGCGGACCTCCTGATCGAGATCCGGGCGTAGGAGCGTCCACGCCGGCTCCTTTCCCGTTCCACCCCCGCTGCTCGCCGCGGGACCCACCCGCCGACCGCTCACTCGCCCGATCCGCCGTCTCCCGTCTCCGCGATCCGGCGTTCGTACTTCGCGATCGCCGTGTCGAGCGCTTCGTCGGCGTCGACGCCGGCCGACTCGGCGACTGCCAGCAGCGCGAACAGCGCGTGGCCGACCTCGTCGACAGCGACCCGTGCCTCCGCCGGGCTCGCCCCGTAGTCGGTCGTCGTCGTCACCTCGTCGGCGATCTCGCCCACCTCGCTCTGGAGGTCCAACACCCGGTAGGCGAGGTCGGTCTTCCAGCCCTGCTCGTCGACGAACGCCGCGACGCGTTCTTGGCGGTCCATGCCGCGGATCGTGGCGGGAACCTGGTATACCCGACGCTCGCGGAGCCGGCGAGACGCCACCGCCGACGGTGGCGAGGACGGCCGGTCACGCAACCCCTAAGAGCGTGACGCGCCGACGATCGGTATGGATATCGCGATACTCGGCGGCACCGGCGACATCGGCGAGGGGCTCGCGTTGCGGCTCGCGGCGGACACGTCCCACGAGGTCCTGATCGGCTCCCGCGACGCAGAGAAGGCGGAGACGAAAGCCGAGGAGTACACCACGGAGCTCGACAGTCGCGGACTCGACCGCGAGGTAACTGGTTTCGAGAACGTCGCGGCAACGGAGCGGGCGGACATCGTCGTGCTCGCGGTCCCGCCGTACCACGTCGGCGACACCGTCGAAGCGGTCGCGGACGCGCTCGACGCGGGCGATGTGCTCGTCTCCCCGGCGACGGGAATGAAACGCGACGACGACGGGTTCCACTACCACAAGCCCGGCGCGGGGTCGGTGACGCGGATCGCCGCCGACGCC
>NZ_JBHSWW010000466.1:0-1204 GCF_042661865.1 Halorubrum tibetense | reverse complement strand
ACCGGCTCGGGATCACCCGCGTGCTCGTTCCGGGGCCCGCGGGCGTGCTCTCCGCGTACGGACTGCTTGCCGCCGACGAGACGCACGACGCCGTTAGAACGGTCCGGTTCCGACTCCTCGACGACGACGCGGTCGAGGTCGCTGTGGACGCGCTGGCCGACCTAACCGACCGGGTGCTCGCCGACGTCTCCGACCCCGACGCCGCGACCGTCGAGTGGCGCGTCGACTGTCGGTACGTCGGCCAGCGGTTCGAGCTGACGGTTCCGGTGGGTGAGCCGATGGGCCCCTCGGATGGTGACACCCTCGGCTTCGATCCCCAAGCCGTCGCCGAACGCTTCGCCGCCGCACACGAGCGGGCCTATGGGTACACGCTCGACGCCGACGTGGAGGCCGTAACGCTGCGGGCCGCCGCGACGATCGAAAACGACCCGCCGACGGTTCTGGGGGCCGCCTCCGGCGACGACGACCCGGAGCGGGGGACACGGGCGGTCCCGTTCTCCCGGGGCGAGGCCGTCGAGACGACCGTGCTCGATCGTGACGCGCTGACGGTCGGGACGCGGGGATCGGGCCCGGCGGTGCTCGCCGGCGGGGAGAGCACTACGGTCGTTCCCCCCGACTGGTCGTGGCGGGTACGCGCGGACGGGACGGTCGTCCTCCTGCAGGCGGGTGATCGGTCGTGAGCGCGCCCGAGGACGTCGACCCGGTCACGCTGGAGGTGTTACGTCACGCGTTCGAGGGGGTCGCCGAGGAGATGGGCGCGACCCTGATACGCGGGGCGTACTCGCCGAACGTCACGGAGCGTCAGGACTGTTCGACCGCGCTGTTCGACATCGACGGCCGGATGGTCGCACAGGCGGAGCACATTCCGGTCCACCTCGGGGCGATGCCGGAGGCGGTGGCGGCGGTCCGCGACCGCGATCCGGTTCCCGGCGACGTGTTCGTCCTCAACGACCCGTTCACCGGGGGGACACACCTCCCCGACGTGACGCTCGTCTCGCCGCTGGCACGCAACGGTGACGTGCTCGGCTACGCCGTCTCGCGCGCCCACCACGCCGATGTCGGCGGAGCCACGCCCGGGAGCATGCCGGCCGGTGCCCGAGAGATCTACGAGGAGGGGCTCCGGATACCGCCGACGCGGCTCGTCGCGGGCGGTGAGCGACGGGAGGACGTGTTCGATCTCCTGTTCGCGAACGCCCGGAACCCC
>NZ_JBHSWW010000465.1:0-1207 GCF_042661865.1 Halorubrum tibetense | reverse complement strand
CGCGCCGACGGACACGCCGACGGCGGCACACGCCCACGGCGAGGCGGGGATCAAGAACGCGGTCGAGGCGGGGATAACGAGCGTCGAACACGGGACGTTCATGGACCGCGAGGCGGCCGAAATGATGGCCGAGCGGGGGACGTACTGGGTGCCGACGGCGAGCGCCCTCCACGGCATCGTCGAGAACGGGACCGAGGCCGGGATCCCCGCCGACGCGGTCGCGAAGGCCGAGGACGCCGCGGAGCGCTTCGACGACGCCTGGGAACATGCGCTCGACGCCGACGTTCCGATCGCGATGGGGACCGACGCGGGAACCCCGTTCAACTACTTCGGCGACATCCCGGCGGAGCTCTCGCTGATGGTCGAGTACGGGCTCTCCCCCGCCGACGCGCTCGAAGCCGCCACCGTCAACGCCGCCGACCTCCTCGGACTCGACGATGTCGGTCGGGTCACGGAGGGGTACCGCCCGGATCTCGTCGTTCTCGACGCCGACCCCAACGCGGACGCCGGGGCGTGGCGCGACCCCGAGGCCGTGTTCCTCGGCGGTGATCGGGTCGTCTGATACGCGTCCGCCTCCCCGATCCGGGACTCCTTCGTGCCGTTTTAATCCGGTGCGGATCAAGTATCGGTCGATGACGAGCTCGTCGACGCGACACGCGGACCCCGAGGAGAACCCCTACGTCGAGGAGCCGCCGACCGACTTCGAGCCGGTCGCGGAGCTGTCGCGGGAGGCGGCCGAGCGGCAGACGGCGCTGCTTCGGGCGGCGATCCGCGAACACGATCACCGGTACTACGTCGACGCCGACCCCCTGATCGAGGACGCGACGTACGACCGGCTGTTCGACCGCTTGGCGGCCCTCGAACGCGAGTTCGACCTCGGGACTCCGGACTCCCCGACCCGTCGGGTCGGCGGCGAACCCCTCGACGAGCTGGCGACGGTCGAACACGTCGCCCCGATGCGCTCTATCGACAACGCGAAGACCGCCGAGGCGGTCCGGGAGTTCGACGAACGCGTCCGGTCCGGTCTCGACGCGGCCGGCTTCGACCCCGCCGACGTTCGGTACGTCTGTGAGCCGAAGTTCGACGGGCTCTCGGTCGAAGTCGTCTACGAGGACGGCGTCTACGCCCGGGCGGCGACCCGCGGCGACGGCGAGCGCGGCGACGATGTCACCGAACAGGTGCGGACGATCCCGACCGTCCCGGGTCG
>NZ_JBHSWW010000464.1:0-1224 GCF_042661865.1 Halorubrum tibetense | reverse complement strand
AATACGTTAGAAAAGTACTCAATATAATTGGAATTCTTGTAATAAGTAGATTTGATTTCACCACAAGAATACACTGAGTCAATCGGCACATACTCTGTGCCATCCTTCGTCGTCATTAGTGATGGTAGGTTCGACGTATCTGCAATAATAATATCTAGCTGCGGACTAACCACGCCATTTTGATCAATTAGATGGCCATGCGTAACATATAGATTTTTGGGGAGCATCCTTCTAAATATTTCACGAACATGTTCCTCGATTTCATTTCCAGCCGCTTTGATATCGCCAGTCCCATGAATTCGAATCGCGTCTTCCCTTGCTTTCACGAGGTCGTCAGCTTCACTTTTAAAAATACCCGAGATATCTAATTTACGCACAAACTCTCCAATTGAAAGACATAACGCCGTGGTTTGGGGCGACTGGAGCATAGCGTAAGCCGTCCCGCACCGCGTTTTTTGCGGTGCTTACAACACCACCTTGTTATTTGCCGCCGGTTTGCATTTGCTACAACGCGCTTAGCGGAGCACCTGCGAAGCCAGAGGCCATTAGTTTGCGTAAGATTACCTTACTTGATGCCTTTTGGAACCCACTTAGGGCAAACCACAATGCAGGCATGCAACACGCCTTGCGCGGCGAACCAACTATTAGCACAGGGAAATAAACTGCGATATTGAAGCAGCACATTCCTTGATGCTGGCATGCCGACTTACTGGCACACTTTTGAATAACTTACCGAACCCAAAACAAACATAAAAAAGGTAAGGCAAAATAACGCCTGCATTTGGGGCGGCGAAGCAAACGCGTAGCCGTCCCGCCGCGATTAGCGGCGAACAAGATGCACTTGTTATGAGCATGTTGTCTGCTGCCGAAGAAAATAATCATGTTGCTCTGCATATGACAATTCATAAAACATCTTGAGGTATTCTTTGGCTCGTGCCGGTTCAACATTCTTAAACTCAAAAAACTTTGTGAAGCTAAATATACCAAGTAGTTTTTTCTGTGGCGGCATGCATATTTCCACGCGAAATTTTTTGCATTCACTCTCTAACATAAAGCCAATATGGTAGTTTCCAATACGAAATGTTAAATCAGGCCAACATGGAGGTGGACGATTACCATCTAGCTCTTCAAAACGTTCAAGCTCTCTTTTCCATGGTGCATTTTCAAACTCCACAATGGCTTGATCAATATTGCAGCTACCAAGTTCAATATTTGAGCAATCCG
>NZ_JBHSWW010000463.1:0-1226 GCF_042661865.1 Halorubrum tibetense | reverse complement strand
TGGTCGTCGCCAGCGTCGAGGTCGCCACCGGCGTCCTGTCCGCCGTCGGCGACGACGTCGCGGTCGTGTGCGTCGCCGTGCGTCCCGTCGACGGCTCCCTCGTCGTGACCGTGGCCGTCGTCGAGACCGACGCCGGCGAAGTACAGCTGCTCTATCAGGCGGGCGACGTACGCGAGCGTGAACAGCGTACTGACGAAGATCACGGCTGCGATCCCGATCCCGACCGCACCGCCGCCGAGACCGCTCTCTTGAACGGCCCCGAAGGCGATGTACCATTTGCCGAGGAAGCCGATCGACGGCGGGATCCCGACCAACGCGAGCCCGAGCACCGCGAGCGACCCCGCGGTGTACGGCGCGCGTCGAGCGAGGCTCGCCAGGTCCTCGACGCGGCGGGCACCGTACCCGAGCGCGAGCAGCCCCGCGGCGAGGAACAGTCCGAACTTCAACAGCCCGTGACCGAGCAGGTGAACGATCCCGCCGAGCAGCGCCCATTCGTTGGCGAGGCCGACCGCGGCGGCGATCATCCCGAACTGTGCCACCGAGGAGTACGCGAACATCCGCTTGAGGTCCGACTGCATCGCCGCGAGCACGGAGCCCGCGAGGATCGAGACGCCGGACACGACGAGCAACACGGTGGTGATAGCCTCGTTGGCGGCGAGGAACTCGACCGTGAACACGGTGTACGTCACTCGGATCAGCGCGTACGCGCCGGCCGTCGACACTAGGGCGGCGACGAACGTCGTCACCGAATCCGGCGCGCGCTGGTAGGCGTCCGGCTGCCAAGTGTGGACGGGGAACAGCGCGATCTTCAACGCGAACCCGGCGACGATGAAGGCGAAGCCGGCCTGTATCAGCGGATCGGTGTAGGACGCCTCCTCGAGGATCCGCGTCTGGAGATCGAGCATGTTCAGCGACCCCGTCGCGAGATACACGTAGCCGACGCCGACGAGGTACAGCGAGGCCCCGACGGTCCCCAACACGAGGTACTTCAGGGAGGCGTACGCGCTGGCACCGGACCGGTCCGAGGCGATGAGCGCGTACGTCGTCAGCCCGACGATCTCCAGGAAGACGAACAGGTTGAACAGGTCGCCCGTGAGGACGACGCCGGAGAGCCCGCCCGTCAACAGGAGGTAGCCGCTGTAAAAGGCGTTCCCGCGCGGCCCGGCGACCCGCGAGAACGCGAGCGTCGCGGCGGCGACGAGCGCGATCAGGACGAGCACCGCGGC
>NZ_JBHSWW010000462.1:0-1233 GCF_042661865.1 Halorubrum tibetense | reverse complement strand
TGGTCGATCTCGGTCATCAAGTCATCGATACCGCGATCATCGTTGTCTCGAACCCACGAGAGAAGGTTGTAGACGGCTTCCTTCAGGGAGTGTTCGAGGTTCGCTCGAAGCGATGACGCCTTCGAGCGAACAGTCCCCAAGGCGCTCGACTCAGGATCAAGACGAACGAGACTGTAGGCAGCCATCAGAAGGTGCCAGTGCCGACTGGCACCTTCGTCGGTCTGCATCTCGCAGTCTCCAAAGCCGAGATCCTGCTTCGAGTCCTCGAAGAACGTCTCGATGCGCCAGCGCATCCCGTAAGAGCGGATCACGTGCTCGGTCGGTGCGTCGATTTTGTTCGTAGCGAGGTACTTGACCGGATTCTCTTCGTCTTCATCGGTCTCTTTCTCGGCGATAACCAGCTTCACGTCTCCCAGCTGGGAGACGGGAAGCTTCTTCGTCCAGATGTGGTAGGTATCGTCCTCGATGTTGCGCTCTGCGGTGTCGATGCGCTCTGCCAGCGCATCGACGCTTAGCTCTTCTCCGCCGTAGGTCACCTGTCGATTGCTCCGGAGCGGGCCGATCCAGTCCTTGCCGTAGGATTCGATGTGTTCAACGAGACCAGAATCGTGAGCGAACCACGAGTCGAAGAGGTAGGTGTCCGCAGGCACACCTACCTCTTCTTCGAGTTCGGTGACGATCTCGCGGGCGAGATCGTACTTGGTGTCGTGGTCTTGGTCATCTTCGTCCTGTTTTTCGTAGAGGCGGAAAGTGAGTGGGTAGGCGGTTTTATCGTCGGCGTAGAAGGCGTAGATGAGGTCTTGGCCCCAGACAGTGTCACCTTCAGCGTGATCGTAGAAGTGGCCGACGCCGGGGACTTCGTCCCCGGCTTTCTCGGTGATCGTGTCGTCGAGGATGATGTAACCACCCTGTGACCAGCGCGTTTCACCGTGTTTTTGGAGTTCTTCGAGGCGTTCGTGGTTGAATTGCTGTTCGTCCCAGTCGTACTCGGTGAAGAACTTGTTGAGGGCGCGTTTGCCCTTGGCTGGAAGGACTTCGCGTGCGATGCCTGCCACGGTCTTGTTGCTGGCCGCAACAAGACCGGTGGCGTAGGTTTTCGCGTGATGGCGCTGGGCTGGAGACAGCGACTCGAACTCGTCGAACACACGCGTACACGACAAGAACTCCGTAATCGGCATCATCCGTCCTTGCCACCGCCTACGTCATGCACCTACTTCAACGTGCAAAGCTGAG
>NZ_JBHSWW010000461.1:0-1239 GCF_042661865.1 Halorubrum tibetense | reverse complement strand
GCGATGTCGGCGGCGGCCGCCGGCGAGCCCGGGTTCACCTCGCCGACCGCGTAGCCGGGGGCGACGGAGATCGCGCCTACAACGGGGCCGAACAGCAGTGCGAAGACGACGATCGTCAAGAGCGTGTTCGCCGTGACGCCCGCCGCGAACATCCGCGCCCGGGCACCGCGGGACACCTCCTGGGTCGCCTCCTCGTCCGGCTGGACGAACGCGCCGACCGGGATAGCGGCGAACAGCACGAGCCCCATCGACTCGATGTCGATCCCCTCGACGCGACACAGCAGGCCGTGGGCCCCCTCGTGGACGACCATCGCGATCGCGAGCCCGGCGACGATCTCGCCCGCGACGGACAGCGGGAGGAACTCGTTGACGCCGGGGATGATGAGGAAGTTCTGTGGCTGCTGGACCGCTGAGGGCTGGGTGGCCGCCAGCGCGGAGATCCCGGTCGAGACGATCAGAACGAACGAGCCGACCATGGCGACGAGCGCGCCGCCGAGACCGAGGTTCGCGACGACTCGCCAGGCGCGCTTCGGGCCGGAGAGCCGGTCGAGAAACGCCCGTCCACGGCGGGTGTGGATCGTCGTCAGCGGACCGGAGACCCGCACGGAATCGGGGAGGTATCCCCGGTTCCGGAGCCACATCGCCGCGGCCGTGTACGCGAGGATCCCCGTTAGGATCCACAGCAAGGTACTCATTACCGTCGTCTCCGTGTCGGTCGGGTGTAAGCCGTTCGGTTCCCGGAACCAGGCTCCGCCCCGGCCCCTCGACGGCAACCCGGAGACGTGGATCGTCCGAACTACAACACCCAAGTACCCCCCGACCCAACGCTCGGGTATGATCGCGCTCCTCGATTTCGTCACGCGACTCCTCGGCGACGTCGGCCGGTTCCTCGACATCTTCGCGAACGAGCTGATCCTCGGGCCCGTCGACCCGCTGACGGCGGTGCTCGTGGTCGTCGGCCAGCTATTCATCATCGCCGCGGTCTCGGTCTTCGGGTACGCCGCCGTCGGCGCGCTGTTCGGCGAGTTCGGCGTGAAGCTCCCGTCGCTGGGCGGTCGCGGCCGAGCGGACTGAGCGCTCGACCGTTCCCCGTCGGTTCAACCTGCCCCGACAGCGACGCGGTCGGCTCCCGCTTCAGAACAGTCCGTCGAGTGCCTCGGCCGCGAGCTCGACGCTCGCCTCCAGGTCGGGACCGAGCGGGGAGCCGACGACGAGGCCGTCCGCGTGGTCGGCCACGCT
>NZ_JBHSWW010000460.1:0-1239 GCF_042661865.1 Halorubrum tibetense | reverse complement strand
CACCGCGTCGCGACGATGTGTATGGGCGAACCGGGGCGACACACCCGCGCCGTCACGCCCGTGTACGGCTCGCGGATCGGCTACGCCCCCGTCGACGCCGCGGACGCGACCGCGCCCGGACAGTTCCCCCTCGCGACGCTCCGGACGCTCGTCGACGGGCTCCGCGACGGTAGCGGTCCCGAGTGAGTGTGTACGTCCCTGACAGGGACCGCGGTGGACGTGTTTAACTGTAGACACCGACGGCGACGGCGACGCCGCGGGAGTCGACCGCGATCCGAGAGCCAAACCGCTTTAGGACCGCCGCCGTAACTCGGGGTAATGGCGACGTGCGACGAGTGTGGGGAGTACGAGAACCTCCCGTACCAGTGCCGACGCTGTGGGAAGACTTTCTGCGGGGAGCACCGCCTCCCGGAGAACCACGACTGCCCCGGCCTCTCCGAGTGGAACGATCCGGAGGCGGTCTTCGACAGCGGCTTCGACGACATCGTCGAGGGCGGAAACCGTGCCGCCGACGGGGGTGTCGCGGACCGCGTGAGACGCCGCGTGAACCGCGCAACGAGCACCGGTGGCATTGCGGGCTACTTCCGCGGAAACGCGACGTACGTCCTCCTCGCGGCGATGTGGCTCACGATGATCGGCCAGTGGGTCGCTATCGCCCTCGGCGGCGGCGCGCTCCACAACCGGCTGTTCATGCTCGAGTCGACCGCGCTGTGGCAGGTGTGGACGTGGGTGACTGCGGTGTTCGCCCACGATCCCGGCGGGCTGTTCCACATCATCGCGAACAGCATCGTGCTGTTCTTCTTCGGCCCGCTCGTGGAGCGTGCGGTCGGATCGAAGAAGTTCGTCGGCTTCTTCCTCGTCGCCGGGATGGTGGCGGGGCTCGGGCACGCGCTCGTGGGGCTGCTCACGAACGCGCCCGTCGCGGTGCTCGGGGCCAGCGGCGCGACGTTCGCGATCCTCGGCGTGCTCACCGTCTGGCGGCCGAACCTCCAGATCCTGTTGTTCTTCATCATCCCGATGAAGCTCAAGTATCTCACGTGGGGGACTGCCGTCGTCTCACTCGCGTTCGTCCTCGATCCGAGCTTGGCGGTCGCGGCGGGACTCGACAGGATCGCCCACCTCGCACACCTGCTCGGGTTCGTTGTTGGCCTCGTGTTCGGGCGGCAAAACGAGGGGCTCGCCCGCTCTGCGCGTGGACGGGGCGGCGTGCGCGCCGGGGGCGGGATCCGCGGTCCCGGC
>NZ_JBHSWW010000459.1:0-1249 GCF_042661865.1 Halorubrum tibetense | reverse complement strand
GCCGCGCGATCGACGCCGCCGACGTGGCGATCGTCGACGAGACGACGGAGCCCGTCACCGACTCCGAGGCGGTCCGCGAGTTCGGCGAGGAGCACGGCTATCCGGTCGCGATCAAGGCGGAAGGCGGCGGCGGCGGCCGCGGGATGAAGATCGTCGAGTCCGCCGACGAGGCCGAATCGCAGCTCGAATCGGCCAAACGGGAGGGGGAGGCGTACTTCTCGAACGACTCCGTCTACCTCGAACGCTACCTCGAAACCCCCCGACACGTCGAGGTGCAGATCGTCGCCGACGAGGGGGCCGACGGCGAGGGCCCGGCCGACGAGAGCGACGTCGTTCACCTCGGCGAGCGGGACTGCTCGCTCCAGCGCCGCCACCAGAAGGTGATAGAGGAGGGACCGTCCCCCGCGCTCTCCGACGAGTTGCGCGAGCGCATCGGCGAGGCGGCCCGGCGCGGTGTCGCCGCCGCCGATTACACCAACGCGGGCACCGTCGAGTTCCTCGTTGAGGAAGACCCCGACCGCGACCCCGCCGAGCCGCTCGGGCCGGACACGCCGTTCTACTTCCTCGAAGTCAACACCCGGATCCAGGTCGAACACACCGTCACCGAGGAGCTGACCGGGATCGACATCGTCAAAGAGCAGCTCCGGGTCGCGAGCGGCGAGGGGCTCTCCGTCACCCAGTCGGACGTCGAACTGGAGGGCCACGCGATCGAGTTCCGGATCAACGCCGAGAACGCGGCCGAGGAGTTCCAACCCGCCAACGAGGGGAGCCTGGAGACGTACGACCCGCCGGGCGGGATCGGTGTCCGCGTCGACGACGCGCTCCGACAGGGAGACCCGCTCGTCACCGACTACGACTCCATGATCGCGAAGCTGATCGTGTGGGCCGGCGACCGTGAGGAGTGTCTCGCCCGGTCGAAGCGCGCGCTCGCGGAGTACGACGTGGAGGGCGTCGTCACCATCATCCCCTTCCACCGGCTGATGCTCGACGACCAGCGGTTCGTCGACGGCACCCACACGACGAAGTACCTCGACGAGGAGGTCGACCCCGAACGGATCGCCGACGCACAGGCGCGGTGGGGCTCCGAGTCGTCGGCCACCGACGACGACGAGGAGGTCACCGAACGCGAGTTCACCGTCGAGGTGAACGGGAAGCGGTTCGAGGTCGACTTAGAGGAGCGCGGCGCGCCGGCGATCCCGACGCCGGGCGGCTCCGGCGGTCGAACCCAGCGCCCGCCGCAGGCGACCGA
>NZ_JBHSWW010000458.1:0-1252 GCF_042661865.1 Halorubrum tibetense | reverse complement strand
CGTTCGCCCGAGCTCGTCGACGAGGCCCAGCCGACACGCGATCCGCCAGCATCCCCCGTCGGTTCGACGGCGGGCAGCGAGCACCGCGGGGACGACGTCGAGGTCGACGCCGACGGCGACCACGTTCCGACGGCCGGCGAGCGTATCCGCGAGGTCGTTCCGGAGTCCGCCGTCACGTTCGCTAGCACCCTCGGTGTCGACATCGGCGGCAGCGTCGCTATTGGCGTCGCTGTCGACATCGGTGGTAGCGTCGTCGCCGTCTGCACCGGGCATACGCCAGCTGGCGGACGAACCCGAATGAACGTTCCGGCGGTTATGGACCGAGACGGAAGTCGAGAAGAGGCCGCTGAACCGTCCACGACGCGCCCGGTCAGGGGGCCCGGGCGATCACGAGGTACCCGGTGTGACCGACGCCGCCCGTCGACGGGCGGGAGCCGCGATCGGAGAAGTCCATCTCCCGCTGGATCGTCTCGCGCGTCTCGATCTCGACGAGGCCGGCCTCGCGGGCGGCACGCACGGCCTCGCGAGTGCCCTCGACGAACGGAGAGTAGACGGCGACGTACCCGCCGGAAACGAGCAGCGCTCCGGCCCGTTCGACGACCGCCGGCGCGTCCCCGGTATCGAGCGTGAGCACGTGGAGCGGGTCGTCGGCCGCGAGCGCGTCCAGGTGCGCCGTGAGGTCGCCCGTCCGGACCTCGACGCGGTCGTCGACACCCGCGATCCGCATGTTCTCGCGGGCGACCTCGGCGAACTCGGGGTCGATCTCGTAGGAGGTCACGTCCGCGTCGACGCGTCCGAGGTGTGCCGCGAGGATCCCCGTTCCGGTGCCCGCATCGAGGACGCGATCGCCACGGCTCACGCCGGTGAGCCCCAACACGAGGCCGATGTCGCGCGGCATCATCGGCGCGCCGGTGCGTTCGAGGTGGTCGAACAGGTCGGGTCCGCGCAGTTCGCGGACCTCGAACACGGTTCCGAGGTGCGTCTCGACGGTGTCGCCGGCGGCGACGTCCTCGGGGACCTCGATCACCCCGAGATCGGTGCCGAACTCCGCGCCCGGTTCGAGGAGGTACTCGCGGTCCTCGTGAACCAACAGGTACGCGGCGTCAGTCGACGGGTCGTCGACGGACGACCCGTCGGCCGATGAGCCGTTGGTCGACGAGCCGTCGGTCACTCGAGGGCGGCGATCGCGGCCGCGAGGTCGCCGTCGTTGTCCTCCAGCGTCTCGCGGGCGGTCGACTTCGGGACGCCGGCC
>NZ_JBHSWW010000457.1:0-1258 GCF_042661865.1 Halorubrum tibetense | reverse complement strand
GCGCGGCGCGTCGAACGAGCCGGGAGCGGTCCCCGAACCAGTCGGCGACGCTCGTCGGGACCGCATCGTCCTCGGGGACGAACGCCGTGAGAACCCCTTCCGGGTCGTCGGTCTCGACCCCACGCAGACGGCCGAGAACGTCGTCGAGGCGGCCACCGCTCGCGTCGCTCACGCGGCGGAACTCGACCGTCTCCTCGTCGCTCTCGGCCCGCTCCACGCGGTCCTCCAGCGACTCGATACGGTCTTCCAGCCGATTGACGCGCTCCTCGGCGCGCTGGCGGTCGGCGACTGCCTCCGAACGCCGCTCTTCTTCAGCCTCCGCGCGACGCTCGAGGTGGCGCTTCTCCTCTTCGAGCGTCTCGATCCGCTCTTTCAGCTCGGCGCGGCCGAGCAGCCGGTCGATCATACCCGAGGATCGGCCCCCGGTGACCTAAAAGGCCCGTCGTCGGACGCCGGTCCGGCTCAGGCGTTGGCGGAGGGCTCCCACCCCTCCCAGCGGAGGAGGTTCTCCGCCCGGTCGGCGTCCGCCAACAGGACGTTCCGCGTCGCCGGGAGGTCTTCGTCGGCAATGGATCGGGGAACCGCGAGCGTCCCGCTCGGAACGCCCTCGTCGCCGCCGACCGGGATGTGTCCCGCGCCGAGCTTCATTACGAGGGGCGCGTCGAGCCGTTCGAGGCCCGTTCCCGCCGCGTACAGTTGCTCGTTGACGTGCTCGTGGTCGGCCTGCTGGATGACGGCCCGGTCGCCGTCGTGGGGCTCGACGTACAGTTCCCCCAAGTAGTATCCGCTGGAAAAGCGTTCGAACATTCTGTGCGTGCTATCCTCTGCCATGGTAGTATATAAACATTTCTCGGAAATCGACGATCGTGACGGACGATCCCGAGGCCGCTGGGTTCGGCGTCAACGCGCTCGCTCGATTCACAACGGCTCGGCGGCATCGGCGTATCGACGATAGGTCTCGGCCGCCCAGCCGCGAACCGCTGGATCGTCGGTAGCGAGCACGGCCGCGAGTCCTCGACCGTCGAACAGTCCGACAACCGCGCGGTCGTCGACGAGGAGGATCCCAATCGGTGAGTCACCGTCGTGGACGCGGAGATCGGCGCCGCGGTCCGCCATCGACGACCGGATCGCGGGGCGCGCAGGGCCGGTGAGGCGTGTTCCCGCGCGTCCCGTGAGCACGATTCGCGCCTCCATCTCCGCTGCGGTGGCAGCTGTCAGCCGTTCCACGAGCGACGCGTCGAGCCGCGGCACCACCCCG
>NZ_JBHSWW010000456.1:0-1261 GCF_042661865.1 Halorubrum tibetense | reverse complement strand
TCGACGTGGTCGACGGCGGGGACGCCCTCGGTCGCGAGCCAGTCGGCGACGTCGTCGGTCAGTTCGCGGGCGACGGCGGCGCGCGGCTGCACCGAATCGGACTCGAATCGCTCCGCTCGGACGCCGTAGTTCCCGATCAACGGGTACGAGAACGTGAGGATCTGTTCGGCGTAGGAGGGGTCAGTGAGCGACTCCTCGTAGCCGGTGTACGCGGTCGTGAACACCAGTTCACCACGTGTACGCCCCGGGGCACGGGAACGCGCTTCGAGCACGCGACCGTCGGCCAGAGCGATGTAGGCGTCCGACATTACGAGATACGTATAGATGAACCGTAATAAGTGCGTCGTTCGTAGCATCGTTACGAAATTCGTAGCGAGCAGGTTGGCGGGGGGTCACCGCAGGTTGAATAGGGCAGCGACGGTGAGGGCGGTATGACCGATGCCGACGACGCCCGAACGATCGATGGCGTCCGAACCGACACCGTGAGCGCCCGCACTGACGGTGGCGACGCCCGTGACCTCCCCGCCACTCGACGCGGTCTGATCGCCGCGATCGTCGGCGGGACCGCGAGCCTCGGGCTGATCGAGCCCGTGGCCGGCTACCTCCGGGCGTTCTCGCCGCTCTCCGGGTCCGCGTGGCGAACCGACGCCGGACGGCGGACGGTGTCGAGCCCGTACGGTGAGGCGACCGTTCGCGTCGATGGCGACGGTGTCCCCCACGTCACAGCCGATGAGGAGGCCGCGGCGATGTTCGCAGTCGGCTACGCGCAGGCGAACGACCGGCTGTTCCAGCTCGACCTCCAGCGACGCGTGATGCGCGGCCAGCTGTCCGCCGTCGTCGGCGAGGCCACGCTCGAGTCTGATGCGTTCAATCGGCGAATGGGGTTCGTCCGCGCCGCCGAGGCGACGTGGGAACGGGTCCGTGACACCGACGCCGGCGCGGCGGTGGCGGCCTACGCGGACGGCGTTTCCGCGCGGATCGACGACGGCCCACTCCCCCCTGAGTTCGGACTCCTCGGCTACGATCCGTCGCCGTGGACGCCCGTCGACACCATGCTGATGGAGAAACAGATCGCATGGACGCTCACCGGCAGCTTCCGGAGCCTCCGACGGGCGCTGCTCCGCGAACGGCTCGGCGAGGAAACGGCGACGCGGCTGTTCCCCCGGCGGTACGACCACGAGTCGCCGATACTGCGGAGCGCGGCGAACGACGCCGAACCGACGCACACGGCGTCGCGTGCGACTGTCCCTGCGCCCGCGAA
>NZ_JBHSWW010000455.1:0-1265 GCF_042661865.1 Halorubrum tibetense | reverse complement strand
CCGTCGAGCTCCGTCAGCAGCTGGGAGACGACCCGCTCGCCGACGCCGGAGTCGTCCCCGCCCGCGGCGTCGCGATCGCTCGCAACCGCATCGATCTCGTCGAAGAAGACGATCGCCGGGGCGGCCTGCCGGGCGCGGTCGAACAGGTCACGGACCGCTTTCTCGGACTCGCCGACGTACCGGTCGAGCAGCTCCGGGCCCGCGACCTGAATGAAGTTGACCCCGCTCTCGCCGGCGATCGCCCGCGCGAGTAGCGTCTTACCCGTCCCCGGCGGCCCGTGGAGGAGGATCCCGGTCGGCGGGTCGGCGTTGGCGGCGTCGAACAGCGGCCCGTACGTCAGCGGCCACGTCACCGCCCGCTCCAGTTTCTCCTTCGCTTCCGGGAGGCCGCCGACGTCGGAGAAGTCGGTGGTGGGCTGTTCGGCGACGTACTCGCGCATCGCGCTCGGCTCGACCGCGGCGTGGGCCGCCTCGAAGTCGGCTTTCGTCACCCGAACGTCCGCGAGCGCGGTCGCGTCGGTCTCGCGGGCGCGACGGAGCGCGGTCATCGCGGCCTCTTGGGTGAGCCCCTCGATATCGGCCCCGACGAACCCGTGTGTCCGGCTCGCGATCCGGTCGAGGTCGACGTCGTCAGCGAGCGGCATCCGCCGGGTGTGGACGTCGAGGATCTGTCGCCGGCCGGCCTCGCCGGGGACGCCGATCTCGATCTCACGGTCGAACCGCCCGCCACGGCGCAGGGCGGGGTCGAGGCTGTCGACGCGGTTCGTCGCGCCGATAACGATCACGTCGCCGCGGGCGTCGAGCCCGTCCATAAGCGAGAGCAGCTGGCCGACCACGCGGTTCTCCACGTCGCCGCCGTCGTCGCGCTTGCCAGCGATCGAGTCGATCTCGTCGAAGAAGACGATCGCCGGCGACTCCTCGCTCGCCCGGTCGAAGACGTCGCGCAGGCGCTCCTCGCTTTCGCCCTTGTACTTCGACATGATCTCCGGGCCGTCGACCGTGATGAACGTCGCGTCCACCTCGTTGGCCACCGCGCGGGCGATCAGCGTCTTCCCGGTGCCCGGGGGGCCGTACAACAGCACGCCCTTCGGCGGGTCGATCCCGAGCCTGGTGAACACCTCCGGCTCGGAGAGCGGGAGCTCGATGGTCTCACGGACCAGCTCCAGCTCCTCGTCGAGCCCGCCGATGTCCTCGTAGGTCGCCCCCGCGGTTCGCTCGGCAGGCGGCCCCGCGTCGTCGCCGGCGGCGACCCCGTCGATTCCGGG
>NZ_JBHSWW010000454.1:0-1280 GCF_042661865.1 Halorubrum tibetense | reverse complement strand
TTTCTCAAACTGTTTCAGCAACGCCGAAGCAGAAACTGCTGACGAGTGGCTCAAATCGTTCGCATTCGCATGGAATCAGCTTATCTGAACACTACCGTTGCTGGCGGTTGTATATAAGTGGTCGAGCACACGATCAGCACGGCCGAATCCACGGCCACTCACTTATAAAATCAACCGGGGCCTTGGTAAATCCCGCGAGAACCCGTAAGCGCTCCGCAACCGCTCCGCAACCGCACCTCACGCCTCCCCAGCCTCGCAGCGGTCGCTTATAAGCGACCGCTGCGTCCATCGAGGGGCTCTTCGGCCCCTCTAGCAGTCGGGCGAAGCCCGACGACCTCGCGCGGTGCTGCTCGCGCCCGTATCAGGGCGCTCGCAGGCACGCGCCACCGCACCGCTATTGATACCCGATCGTCGCGTTCGCTCGGCGGGAGTCGCATACACCGTCTTCGCCCCGGATCTGCGACGCTCGCCGCGGACCCATGGGAGTGTCACGGGCGGCGGTCGACTACTGGATCCGCTCGACGAGCCGTCCCAAGCCCCCCTCCTCGGGCTGGAAGTACGAGTAGTGGTCGGCGACGAGGTCAGTCACGTCGACGTCGCGGTAGCCGTCGGGGAGGGAGGCGGAGGCGGCCGCACCCCCGTGTCCGACTGCGCGGACCCTATCCGACGCGCGGTACACCCAGCCGAGCACCCGGTCGTTCCGGCTGTGGAGGTTCAGTACCGGTGCGTCGAGCGCCGCGATCGCCGGACCGTACCGCCCGTCGCGGGCCACGCTCTCTCGCGGTATCGCCCCGCCGAGCAAGGAGACGGACGCGAGGCCGCCGTGGCGACCCCGGTCGTCGAGGACGCGAAGCGCCTCTCCAGTCACCCGTGCGCCGAGCGAGTAGCCGATCACGTGGACGGGACCGCCGCCGTCGTCGGCCCACTCGATCAGCCAGTCCGCGAGCGGGTCGGCGAGGGAGTCGGCGGTTCGCTTGGCCTCCTCCCAGTCGACGTCCGAGTCCCAACTGAACGCGACGACCGGCGGGTCCCCCGGCATCCCCGCCTCCTGTAGCCCGAGCTCGGCGGTGTACGCCTGGTCGCGAGCGGCCTCAGCGTCGGTAGCGAACCCGTGGACGAACAGCACCATCGAGTCGGCGTCGTCGACCGCCCACACGCCCGCACGGCGGGGCCGGTCGCCGGCATCGGCCCGATCCCGGACGTTAAGGACCGGCTGCGTCGCCGGCGCGGTGTACTCGCCGTAGTCGCCGTCCAGTGCGCGCGAGACCGTGAGTCCGCCG
>NZ_JBHSWW010000453.1:0-1283 GCF_042661865.1 Halorubrum tibetense | reverse complement strand
GCGTGCCGCTCGACGGCGGGCTGGCCCACTATGCGGGCGGCGGCGGATTCGGGTCGACTCGGTCGGGCGAGTCGCTGTCGCTGTGGGGAACCGAGGTCGGTACGGTCGCGACCGCCCGAGCCGCGCGGAAGGCTGGCTCCGCGGACGCGTCGGGGACACCGACACCGGTCGCTACGGTCGAGTGGGCCCCGATCGACGTGGTCGCGAACGGCGAGCGGATCGTCGGCCTCTCGCTGTTCGCCGCTCGCGCTCCTCGCTGCGGGGCGAAGCTCGTGTGTCCGGACACCACGTTCGACGTCGGGGAGACGGTAACGGTCCGGGTCGAACCGAGCGACGACCCGGTCCGGCTCGGCGGTCGGTGAGCCTCTAGACGTGACTCGAAGAGCCCGGAACACGATCCGATCGATGGCGAACAGCCGGCGCGCGGCCGCGACACCCGCGGCGGTGCGCCGGACTCCCGTCTCGGCCACCGCGGGCGACCCGTCAGGTCACGCGTCGGATGCCGCGTCATGCTACATGAGACGTTGCCTGCCCCAGCACGTGTGGAGTCCTCGGTAACGTTTCCGAGCCGATCAACCGACGGGAGGTTTCGACCGGTTCCCCGGGTTACAAGCGTCCCGGCGGCGACGGGGGGACATGGTCGATCGCGATATCGCCGACATGGACCCGATCCCGTCGGCGGCGACGGAGTACGTCCAGCGCCGGATCGAGGAGGAACACGGCTATCTCTCGTGGCTAAACACGTCGGTTGACGTCGTCGAGCGCGGCCGGATCGTGATGTCGATCCCGTTCGACGAGAAGCTGACGAACACGGACGGGCGGACGATCCACGGCGGCGTCGCCGCGACCCTGATCGACACCGCGGGCGGCGTCGCCCAACGGACGGCGTTCGAGGACCCCCTCTCCGGCGGCGTGGCGACGGTGAACCTCAACGCGAACTACCTCCGGCCGGCGACCGGCGACCTCCGAGCCGAGGCCGAGGTCGTCCGGGCGGGCGGCTCGATCGGCGTCAGCGACATGACGGTGACGAGCACGACCGAGAACGGCTCCGCGGAGGTCGTCGTCGGCCAGGGCTCGTTTCGGCTGTTCCGCGACTGACGCGCCGGGGTTACACCGAGTACCCGGCGAGCCCACTCGTGATCGCGTCGATCCCGTCGAGCGCCGCGTCGAGGGCCGCGACCGCGTCGCGGTCGGCGCGATCCGGTGCCGCACGGACGGTGACCGTCTGGTCGCCGAGCGGGACGAACCCACAGCCGAGTCGCTCGGCCGTCTCCCGGAGCCCG
>NZ_JBHSWW010000452.1:0-1284 GCF_042661865.1 Halorubrum tibetense | reverse complement strand
CGCCCGGCGGCGGCGTACCCCGGCGGAACCGCGTGGGTCGCGCCGTCGCCCCGGTCGATCAGGCCGTGATCGGCGAGCGCCCGCAACAGGGTCCCCTCGACGGTCCGTGCGTGCGGTTGGCGCTGGAACCCAGCGTACTCACGGCCGTCATAAGCGACGCGGAACGCCCGGGTCACTCGGTCCGCGCGGGGATCGATAGTCGCCGTCTCGACGGGACGCTCCGCGCCCGACTGAGGGGGATCGGCGGTCCCGTCGGTCACGCGTCGTCGCCGGTCGCTGTCCGTCCGTCCTCGTTGTCCCGCATCGGAACCGTCACCACCGGAACCGGCGAGATCCGGACGATCTTCTCCGTGACGCTACCGAGCAGGACGCGCTGTAAGCCGGTTCGCGTGTGTGTCGGCATCACCACGAGGTCCGCGCCGGTGTCCTCGATGGCGTTCTCGATCACGCGCAGCGGCTCGCCGTGGATCACGCTCCCGACCACGTCGAGGCCGGCGGCGTCGAGCTCCGCGGTCACCGTCTCGACACGGCGCTCCGCGCCCGACTCGACGCGGTCGGCGACCGACGCGATGCGGGGGCCGCTTAGCGTGTGTTCGAGCGTGTCGACCGCGCTCACGACGTGGATCGTGGCGTCGTACCGCTCCGCGAGGCTGCGCGCGTGTGGTATCGCGGCGTTTGCGGCGCTGCCCGGCGCGACCGGAAGCAGGATGTCGTCGTACATACCGGAGCGTGACGCGCCGGGTGGAAAACCGTACCGGCGGCCGTCGCCACCGGGCTACAGCCCGATCGCGTCGAGCAGGTCGAACCCCCAATCGGTGTACTCGACCAGCTTGAACCCGAAGTAGATACCGACGATCGCCATCACGCCCGGCAGCTCCGGCGGCGCGGGGATCGGGACCCGGAGGAACGCGAACAGCGCGCCGACCGTCACGCCGACGAGCGTCGCGACCGCCGTCAGCGTCAGCGTCGAACTCATGGTCGCGGTCGGTCCCGTTCGGGTATAGGGGTGACGTTCCCTCGGCTCACCGCCGCAGCCCGCCCTGCGATTTGATCCGCATGATGTGTCGGACGTTGAGGTAGATCTCCTCCGGCGAGGTCGCCTCGTCGGGGTCGTAGAGATCCGACACCCGGTAGAGGATCGCCGACAGCTGCTTGCTCTCCTCGCTCTCGCCGCGCACGTCGTCGGCGATCGTCCGGAGGAACTCCCGGACGTCTTCGTCGGCGGCGAACTCGTCGGCGGCCGCGGCTGCCGCCGACTCCGGGACGACGGGGTCGACGCCGGCC
>NZ_JBHSWW010000451.1:0-1287 GCF_042661865.1 Halorubrum tibetense | reverse complement strand
CCGAGCCCGAGACGGCGCGATCCGGTCGACCCGGTCACGGGTGAACCCGCTCGTCGCGATGGTCGCGTCGACCGAGCGGACGAACCGTCGCTCGAACGGGCGGATGACGGACGCGTACCGCTCCGTCGGGTCGTCCGAACGGAGGTGGTGGACCAGCCCGACGACCGCGTCCGGCCCCGAAAGCCGGCGGTTGTGCCGCCAGACGGACGGGTGACAGAGCCCGTCCTCGACGAGGACATCGACGTCACGGTCCAGCCGCTCGCGGATCCGGGGGTCGACCGCGTCGACGAGCCCCCGACCGTACCGCCGCCACGGGAGGGAGACGACCTCGACCGTGTCGCCGCGCGCCCGAAGTCGAGAGACCACCTCGCGGTCGTATCGGAACCCGCCGGAGGTGGCGTCGAGGTCGCCGTAGACGACGAGGGCCATCTCCAGCGGGCGGCCGTCGGCGACCGGTCGGTCGTCGTCGCGGTCCGTATCCCCGGTGCGGCCCGGTTCGTCGACGGTCTCGTCGGCGAAGCCTGCACCGTCGGAGGTCGGCGTCCCGTTCGCCGATGGTGTTGGGGACACGATCAGATCGGTCGCTCGTGGACGACTTCAGCTACATCGTCCTCCCGGACGCGAACGGCGAGCTCGGTCGCCGTCTCGGGGTCGAGGCGGTCGAGAAGCCGGTCCCCGACGTGTTCCGCGAGCCGCTCCGCGCTGGGGTTCAGGCCCTCGAACGCGGGCATGTCGTTGAGGGTTCGGTCCCGGATCCCGTCCACGACGGTTTCGAGCGCGTCGATGACGGCGTCGATATCGACGAGGTAGCCGTACTCGTTCAGCGTCGAGCCGCGGAACGACACCTCCACGTCGAACCGGTGTGAGTGAAGGGTCCCTTCCGGGCCCGGGTCCGGCACGGTGAGGTAGTGCTGTGCGATACAGGCCCGCGAGACGGACACCGTGTACATGCCCAACCGTTGGGCCACACACGCTTAGTTCCGTTCCCAGCGGCATCCGTCATCGGTCCGGCAGCTACTCGTCGAACTCCGCGTCGTACCGCTCGCGGAACCCCTCGTAGGCGGCCTCCTGGACGTCGACACAGACGTACCGCGCGTCGTCGCCGAACACGCGTTTCGCGGCGAGCGCGGCCGGTGCGGTGCCCGCACACGGTACGAGCACCAGTTCGCCCGCGTCGACCAGTCCGTCGATCCACGCCTCGTAGGGGGCGATCGGTTTCGCCCGACCGCCGCGTCCGTACGTCTCCTCGGGCCAGCTCGCGACCTGCCGCGCGGAGACGTCGGTCCG
>NZ_JBHSWW010000450.1:0-1294 GCF_042661865.1 Halorubrum tibetense | reverse complement strand
ACCGTTCGGCGTCGATGTCGCCGGACGCGAGCGGGACCGTCGCCGGACGCGAGCGGGACCGTCGCCGGACGCGAGACCGACGTGTTGCCGGACGCGAGACCGACGTGTTGCCGGACGCGGTGCGGGGTTGTCGCTGGGAATGATGGGAAACGCCTCCGGGGGGCGAGAAGCGGATTAATACGTCTCCGTCCCGTATGAACGGGTATGTCCAATGACTACGAGACGGCGACGTTCGGCGGCGGCTGCTTCTGGTGTATCGAGGCCGCCCTCGAGGAGCTGTCGGGCGTCGCGTCCGTCACCTCCGGTTACGCCGGCGGTCACGCCGAGGACCCGACGTATCGCCAGGTCTGCTCCGGGAACACCGGCCATGCCGAGGTCGTTCAGGTCGAGTACGACCCCGCGGTCGTCGCCTACGACGACCTTCTGGAGGCGTTCTTCACGATCCACGACCCGACCCAGCTCGATCGGCAGGGGCCGGACGTGGGGAGCCAGTACCGCTCGATCGTTCTGTATCACGACGACGCACAGCGCGAGCAGGCGGCCGCCTACATCGAGGCGCTCGACGAGGAGTACGACGACGACGTGGTGACCGAGCTCGAACCGCTGGAGACCTTCTACCGCGCGGAGGAGAAACACCAGGACTACTTCGCGAAGAACCCCGACGACGCCTACTGCACGTTCCACGCCCAGCCGAAAGTCGAAAAAGTGCGTGAGAAGTTCGAGGCGAAGGTCGCGGAGTGACCTCGCTACGAGGGGCCCCGTGAGCCGGCCGGTCTGGGCGCTTGCCGCCGCGTACGTCCTCGTCGGAGTGGGGCTGTTCTACAGCCTCTGGGTCGGTTCCGACGAGCTGTTCTTGGCCGTGACCGCGGTCGTGTACGTGTTACTGCTCCCGCTGGCGTATCTCGTCTACACGAACCGAACCCGAGGCGAGTGAGTCGGTACCCGAACGCGAGTCGGGCCGTCCCTCCGGTCAAGTGATATATAAGTGCGGACGCAGCGGTATCGTCATCGACGCGGTCTGTTTCGCCCAGCCATCACTTATAAGTGATCGAGCCTGGCGGACACGTCGCAGGGACTGGTCAATTTATAACGGCCGTGGTCACGATCGCCCTCGGAGCCTCGTCCGTTCGCACGGGCCCATCCGATCGCAGGCCCCAATCCGATCCCACGACCCGTCCCACCGCACAGCCCCGCACCTCACGCCTCCCCAGCCTCGCAGCGGTCGGTTATAACCGACCGCTGCGTCCCTCGCGGGCCGCTCGCGCCCTTATAAGGGCGCGAGCGGGCGCGCCAC
>NZ_JBHSWW010000449.1:0-1333 GCF_042661865.1 Halorubrum tibetense | reverse complement strand
TACTAAGCATCCCCTTTTGGGGCGGCGAGTTGTGTGCGCCGACGGAACTGGGCTTTTAGCAGCTGACACGGAAGAAAATCAAGGTGTGTGGCCTCAGCAATCGAGCCAAAAGGAAGGCTGTGGTTTTTCGCAGATTCGTTTGTGCGCTTTGTGTAATTTACATACTGGCGTTGCAATAGACTACCGAGTAGGTAATAAACGCTCACACGAATTACCATTACTTAGAGATCAAGAAAATAGTTTCGCTAAAAATGACGTTTTTATTGGTGATAAGGGCTTTATTTGCTTTTATGACCAGGCTAGATTACTAGATATTGGAGTTGACTCAATCGTTGCTCTCGCACGTCGAAAGCCTGTCTCAGCAGGTGACGCCGAAAAAATTATTGGTGATAATGATCTTCTAATTAACGTGCCAAAATTCACTAGCACTGTGGCTCGAAGTCGATACCCAAAAGAGCGTTGGTCTGCATTACCTGATGCTATTCAGATGAGGCAGATAAAAGTTGATTTCAGCTTTCCGGGGTACCGTTCAAAGGGAGTTTACTTGCTAACAACGCTGCTGGATGAGGTTAGGTATCCTGCTGCATTGATTGCGGAGCTTTATCGCCAGCGGTGGGGAATTGAGCTCTACTTTCGTGACCTTAAAACTACTTTGGGAATGGAATTTATTAAAGCAAAAACACCTGAGATGGCTAGAAAAGAAATCCAGATGTTTTTTATCGTATTCAACGTTATACGCTACCTAATGTCGGAAGCTGGAAATGGTTCAGGTGATATCGTTCTGGCGTTTAAATCTTGCGTACAAACGTTGATATCCTATTGTAATAACGGCAACACTCTACCCACCAAAACCTCTGTAATGAACATAAGTTTTTTGCTAAGCGAAATCATGAAGTGCACGCTCTACCAAAGGCAAGGGCGGATTGAGCCTAGGCAAATAAAACAAAGGCCAAAACCCTTTAAACTCATGACAAAACCGAGATCGGTATTGAAAGAGGAAATGCTATCGCAGGCGGCTTAACTTAGTGCCATTCGGGTCAGTGTCATTGATTTTACGCGACACATGAAAATTCGGAAATTTTTGGTCAATATAAGATGTCAGGGTCACGATTACATTTCACAAAGATCAGATGCCATGTCTATAATCTATTGGGATAGATGAAAATAGATAAGGAGGTTTGCAATGGGTAAATGGCTAGGGACCGCCCCACTTTCCAATCGAGGTAATTATACTCACGGAGCAAGTCTTGCCGTAAAGTACAACAATCACAGCTTAGGAAAAGCGAAGCTTTCCCAAGAAAATCTTAATGCCATAGGCGGCGCTTACGACCTT
>NZ_JBHSWW010000448.1:0-1337 GCF_042661865.1 Halorubrum tibetense | reverse complement strand
ACCCGTCCTCCGTCGGAGCCGAGACGTCGTCCGGGGTCTTATGTGCCATATGTTAGACAACGACGCGGCCGAGCGATGAAAAGCTCGCGGTCGGCGAGATCGGAAAGCGTCGCCGTCGTCGGTCCGCTCGACCACCCCGCGCGAGACGAGCTCGCCGAAGGTGCCCGAGTCGATGTCGACGTCCTCGAACGTCCACGGCCCCGTCGCGTCCGCGTCGAGCAGCGACTCCAGCGCGTCCGCGATCTCCGGTCGGTCCGCGAGGAGCTCGCGCGTCGCGGCGTACGGGTCCGCCATTACCCGAGTCGTCGGGAGGGGACCGGCTAAAGTGCTGCGTTGTCGGGGTCGTCGAGGCGAGATAACGTCCCCGCCCCGCCTCCAAATGACCCTCCCTTCCCCGACCGACTCTGCCCGGCTTCCCCGACCCGGACCGGACGGTTTAGGTCACGGGCGCACGCAGGTCCGCCGAATGCCTCGACTCCGACTCCCACTCGTCCCGGGTTCGCTCCGATGGGCGGCGGTGGCGCTCGTCGGACTCGTCATCCTCTACTACTCGGTCGTGCCAGCACCCGGCAGCGGCACGTTCCGGTCGGGCCCGTTCGGGCTGGTGGGGTTCTCGACGTGGCTCCACCTGCTGGCGTACGCGGGGTTGACCGCGACGCTCGCGTACGCGCTCCACGACTCGCCGCGGCCCGATCGGCAGGTACTCGCCATCGTCTTCCTCGTCGCCGTCGCGTACGGAGCGGGCGTCGAACTGCTCCAGTCCACCCTGGCGAACCGCCACGGCGACTACGCCGACGTCCTCGTGAACTCGCTCGGGGCCGGCCTCGCCGTCGTGGGTTGGCGGGCGCTCACACGATACGCCCGGTTCTACCGCGCGCGGCGGCTGACGGATCTGGAGCTGCCGGTCGAGTGAGGCGACAGCACGTCCCCGGCGGCGGCGCTACTTCCCCGGGTCGACACGACAGGTGTCGACGCCGAGCAGCGAGTAGAGCCCGCAAGTCCCCGTGGCAGCGGTCCCCAGGGCCGCGATGGCCACGACACCGAACACCGGCGCGGCGAGCGCCGGCAGCGGGGCGACACCGGCAAGGGTCGCGAGCGAGAGCGTTCCGACGACCGCGCCGACCGCGACGCGAACACGTCTGTCCATGGATCCGACGTTCTTGTCCATACCACACACAAGCGCTCGCGGTACCTAAACCCGTCGGCGACAGTGTCTCCCCCCGCTCAGAACTCGTCGAGGCCGGTTTGTGCGCCCCCGCAGCGAGCCGGTCCGCCTGCCTCGTCGCCGGGGGTTCCGTCCCCGCGCTCACCGGCCCCGAGACCCCTGTCGCCGGCGG
>NZ_JBHSWW010000447.1:0-1340 GCF_042661865.1 Halorubrum tibetense | reverse complement strand
TTCGGACGCGATCGTTCCGCCGCAGGCGACGACACACACGCGTGGCGTTGCTCCGTGGTCGGCTTCGGTCGTCATACGGATCGGGTGGGTGGGCGGGGATAAACCGCTTCGCACCTCGTCGTCGACGACTCCGGGATCGCGGCCGTCTCGAAGCGCTTACCCACGCGCCGACCCGACTCGCGTCCATGACCGAGGGGACCCGCGTCGAGTGGCGCGACTGGGGCCGAGAGGCGTTCGCCGAGGCCGACGACCGCGACCGTCCGGTGTTGCTGTCGCTGTCGGCGACGTGGTGTGAGGGGTGTCACGAGATGGACGCGACCACCTACGCCGAACCGCGCGTGGCCGCCAACGTCAACGAGTGGTTCGTCCCGATCCGCGTCGACGTCGACCGCCACCCACGGGTCCGCGAGCGGTACAACATGGGTGGGTTCCCGACGACCGCCTTCCTCACGCCCGAAGGGGAGCTGCTCACGGGCGCGGGGTATCTCGGCGTCGACGGGATGCGCCAGGTGCTCGAATCCGTCCGCACGATGTGGGTCGAGGAGGGTCGAGCGGCGGGGCGGGTGCCCCGTGCGCTGAACGGGGACCGGCCGCCAGCCGGCGCGCTCTCCGAGGCGATCGAGAGTCACCTCGCGGGGCAGCTGGAACAGCAGTACGACGCCGAGTACGCGGGCTGGGGGACGGACGCGAAGTTCCCGCTCCCGCACACCGTGGAGTTCGCGCTGAAACGCGACCGCGACCGCGCCCTGCGAACCCTCGACGCGATCCGTGACCACCTCGCCGACGATGTCGCCGGCGGGTTCTTCCGGTTCGCCGGCTCGCGCGACTGGGGCGATATCGCCTACGAGAAGCCCGCCGACACCAACGCCGCGGTCGCGCGAGCGTTCGCGAACGCCTACCTTTACACCGGCGAGGAGGCGTATCGCGAGCCCGCCGCGGCCACGGTCGAGTTCCTCACGGACGACCTCTGGACCGGGTACGGTGTCGGGGGCAGCCTCGGCCCGGGGCTCGGTCGCGCGTACTACGCCGCACCCGCCGCCGACCGCGCCGAGCTCGACTCCCCCCGTCGTGATCTCACCGTCCTCGCCGGCGCGAACGCGCTCGCAGCCGACGCCCTCCTCGCCGTCGCCGCCTACACGGACGACGAGGACGCCCGTGAGTACGGCGCGCGGATCCTCGACGGGCTCGAACACGACCTGATCGACCCCGACACCGGCGAGGTGACTCGCTACCGCGCGAACGGGGAAACGGGCGAGACGGACCTCCTCGAAGACGTCTCGCGCGTTCTCGGCGCGTACGTCCGCGGGGCGGGCGTGCTCGGCGAGGGGGCGGCGGTCGCC
>NZ_JBHSWW010000446.1:0-1340 GCF_042661865.1 Halorubrum tibetense | reverse complement strand
TTCGCGCTCGCCGAGGCGGCCGCCGAGTACGAGGCGCTCGCGAGCGAACGGGCGACTGACGACGGCTCGACGGGAGCGCTTCCGCCGCTTCCGGACGACGTCGACCTCGACGCGTTCGTCTCCCGTGTCGCGACGCACGTCCGGACCACGATCGACGCGCTCACCCGCGAGACGGCGAACGTCGAGGGGTTGGTGCGGTTCGTGGGCGACGACTGGCGAACCGCGGAGCAGGGCGGCGCGAAGGTGTGGTCGATCGCGACGCTGTGGGGTGCCACCGCGGCCGCGACCGTCGGCGGCCTCCTCGACGACAACGGGGGAGATCCCGACCCGCTGTTCGCTGACGCGAAGGCGCTCTACGAGCGCTGCGAGCCCGATGGGCCGTTCACCAACGAGGCGGGGCTGCTCGCCGAACAGGTGTTCGACGACGGTGACCTCGACAGCGCGACCCCCATCGCGTGGGCTCACGGGCTCCGGATCGACGCGACCGCGACGCTGGCGCGACACGGCGCGCTACCGGTCCCCCACGAGCGCCCCACCGGCCCCGAAGCGCCGCATTGGACGACCGGTCGGAAGTTCGGCGTTGGGACTCCCGCTGACCACGACGCTGCCGACCCGGTGCCGGTCTGGTTCACGCTGACCGAAGGGGCGTTGACGGAGGCCCGATTCCCCCGGATCGACGTGATGAACCTCCGGACGTTCGACTTCCTCGTCACTAACCCCGAGAAGGGATACACGGTTCGGACGTTCGACGAGACGAGCCACCTGACGACAACGGAGACGATCACCCGGACGACGGAGCCGAGCGCCGACGACGCGCTCGCCTACACGCAGACGATACGGGAGACCGGCGACGGCCACGGCCACACGTGGACGCTGACCGTCGAGTACGCCGTCGATACGACCGGGAACGCGATCCTCGCAGACGTCGAATTCGAGGGCGGCCGGGAGTACGACGTGTACGCGCTGGCCGACACGACGCTGACGAACGTCGGCACCGACGATCACGGGTCGCGGGTCGGCGACGACCGGTACCATCTCCTCGCCCGCAACGAGGAGACGGACCGTCCCCCGGGGAAGCTGGTCGACGACGACGGCGAACCGTTCGAGGTCGCGCTCGCGCTCACGGCCACGGACGGGTTCGACTGGGCGAGCGCGCTGGCGGCAGGCGACGAAGCACTGGACGAGCTGTTCGCGGGCGGAGCGCGGGGACAGGGATCGACCGAGGCCACCGGAAACGTGGTGCTCGCGGGGCTCGTCGGAAGCGGGACGACGGTCTCCGACACCGTTGCGCTCGGGTTCGCCGAGGAGTCCGACACTGCGGCCGCGCTCGGGGAGGCACA
>NZ_JBHSWW010000445.1:0-1342 GCF_042661865.1 Halorubrum tibetense | reverse complement strand
GGGCACGTCCGTCACGCGGGACCCGACGAGCCCGCCCGTCAGCGACTCCGCGACCGCGAGCGTCTCTCCGCGGGCGGTCAACAGCTCGCCGACAGCGGCGGCCGGGTCGGAGTGATCGGTCATACGACCCGGTTCGGTCCGATCACTTGTATACCTCCGGCGACTCCGTGTATCTCTAGGGACCCCTCGTTCGCGGTCGTTGTGACGGGGAGACACGTCGCCGACTCGTGGGCGGTTTCCGGGCGACTGGAGACGATACGGCGGTGGGGTTATCCGGTGCGGGCGAGTACGTCGCCCATGGCCGACTCGAACGGCTCGACCGACTGGGACGAGCGGTTCGCCTCCGGGTCGTACCCCCGCGATCCGGAGCCGTCGTCGGTGTTGCGCGCGTACGAACCGTCGATTCCGAACGGTCGGGCGCTCGACCTCGCGACCGGAACGGGACGGAACGCGGTGTTCCTCGCGGAGGCCGGATACGACGTCGACGCGCTCGACGCCTCCCGAGAGGGGCTCCGGATCACGCGGGAACGCGCGGCGGAACGCGGCGTCGCCGACCGGATCGAAACCGTCCACGCCGACGCGACGGAGTACGCGTTCCCGACGGAGCGGTACGCGCTCGTCACCGTGAGTTTCTATCACACCGTCGATCGGTTCTCGGACCTCGCAGCGGCGCTCGTCGACGGTGGCTATCTGTTCGTCGAAGGCCATCTCCGGTCGTCTCGGTCGACCCCCTCGGGGCCGAGCGACGACCGCTATCGGTTCGCCGCGAACGAGCTGTTGCGCGCGGGGCTCGGGTTGAGCGTCCGCTACTACGACGAGACGACGCAGGAACGCCCGGACGACCGCCGCCGGGCGACCGCGCGGCTGCTCGCCTGTCGGGCACACGGCCCCCGGCAGTCGTACCCCGAGGGACCGACGGAGGGGGATCGTGGCTGACGATCCGCTCGGTGGAGCCGCAGACGGCAGCGTCGACGACAGCGAGGTCCACGACAGCGAGGTCCACGACAGCGAAGTCGACGACAGTGGCGTCGACGACGCGGTGACGACGACGGCGGCGCTCGTTCGGATCGTCGAATCCGCGGCCGGGGTCGACCTCGACACCGACGTGGGGGATGGGGACGAGGACGGGCACAGGAACGGGGACGAGGACGGGCACAGGAACGGGGACGAGGACGAGCACAGGAACGGGGACGAGGACGAGCACAGGAACGGGGACGAGGACGAGCACAGGAACGGGGACGATGGCGGGGCTTCGGGAACGACGACCGTCGTCGGCCGCGACGGGACCGTCGGACCGGCCGAGCGGCTCCCGTCGCTGCTCGCCGACGCGGGGTCGATCGTC
>NZ_JBHSWW010000444.1:0-1344 GCF_042661865.1 Halorubrum tibetense | reverse complement strand
CGAGCCGTCGTCGGGCGCGCCCGGCGCGCCGGGCAACGGCGGGAGGTGTACCATGCCGATGAGCGGGGCGTCGGTGCCGAACGTGGCGTCGAACTCCATGACTCGCCCGAGCACGGGCCCAGACATAACTCCGCCGCCGCGACAGTGTCGGCGGCCGCACTTGCTGTGGGCGCGGAAGCTACAAACGGCTCCGTGCCGAACGGGGACGTATGTCATCCTCACTCGCCGACGAACCCGTCGAGCCGGCCGACGACGACGCGGAACCGCTTTCGGCCGACGGATACGAACCGCTCCTCGAACGCCTCGGCGACGCCTGGACGGTCGTCGACGGTCACCACCTCGAAGCGACGTACGCGTTCCCCGACTTCGAGACCGCGCTCGCGTTCACCAACGACGTGGGCGAGCTCGCCGAGGCGGAGTGGCACCACCCGGACATCCACCTCTCGTGGGGCGAGGTCCGCATCGAGATGTGGAGCCACGACATCGACGGGCTTCACCGGTCCGACTTCGCGATGGCCGCCCGGATGGACCGGGCGTACGCGGCGTACGCCGACGGGGAGTGACAGTCGGGGGTTCGGCCGATCGCCGGCGAATCGCGCGGGCTCGCGACTCCGGGACGGAGCGACGGCGCAACGGACGCATTTAAATCCCTGCCGGCGAAAATACGGGTCAATGAGCGAGAACGTCTTCCTGGTCCCGGTGGACCCGGAGAACTTCGATCGAACGGTCCGGTCGGCGGTCGATCTCACCGAGTACGACGACCGCCCGGAGCCCCTCGCGGCCGTCGACGAGGCCCGCCTGTGGGCCGTCAGCGACGGCAGCGGCAACGACTCCACGTTCGAGCGCATGGGGCCGGATGACCTCCTCCTGTTCTACCACGACGGCGAGTACGTCGCCACCGGCCGGGTCGGCGAGACGTTCGCCGACGAGGACCGGTGGGTCAGCGGCACGTTCTGGACCGCGTTCCCGACGACGCGGGTGTACACGGTGGAGTCGTTCACGCCCGTCTCCGTCCCGAAACGCGGCGTGAACACGATCTTCGACTACTCGGCATCGTACACGCCCGGGTTCATGCGGGTCGCCGACAGTCGCGTGACGCGGGACCTCTCGACGATCGAGACCGCGCTCGACGCCTACACGAAAAAGAACCGGCCGGCGGACGACTGACGGGTCAGCCCCCGGAGGACTGACCGGTCGGCCCCGGACGACTGACCGGTCGCGCGATCGAACCGCCACCGACGGTTCTCCCGTCGATCACGCCGCGTCCAGCAGCGCCTCGTACGCCGGGCCGTACCGCCCGGCGACGGTCGCCGGTCGCGACCGTTCCTCCCCCGACAACGCCGG
>NZ_JBHSWW010000443.1:0-1346 GCF_042661865.1 Halorubrum tibetense | reverse complement strand
GTCGGGGGGCGAGCGGTGGGGTACACCGGGTGGACCCTCGCGTTCGCCGTGGCGCTGCCTCCGGACTCCGATGCCGCCGCTGGCGGGATCGAAGGTCGATACGACCGCGTCTCGGGGACCGTCGCGTCGGCCCTCGAAACCCTCGGGGCGTCCGTGATCGACGGCGAGCCGGCGGCGTCGTTCTGTCCCGGAGCCCACTCGTTACGGGTCGCCGGATCCGGCGGTAAGGTCGCTGGGGTCGCCCAACGCGTCCGGTCCGACGCGGTACTCGTTGCCGGCTGTCTGGTGGTGACGCGGGAGGAGGCGGCCGCGCTCGGATCCGTGTTGGGTCCCGTGTACGACGCACTTGAAGTCCCGTTCGACCCGGCGTCGGTCGGGTGCATCGAGGACGCGGGCGGGCCGCCGGACCACCGATCCGTCGCGCGAGCGGTCGAGTCGGGACTCGTGGCGATGGTCCGTGGTGACCGGGAACCGTGCGGGCTCCGGACGGCGGGGGGCGAGCCGAGCGACGAACCGAACCACGAGCCGGGTGACGGACGCGTCGACCCGTCGATCGAGACCGTGCGCGTCGGCTCCGAGCCCTGGTGAGCCGCCGGAGACGGTCGCGACGGCGATCGATCGGCGTGTCGAGGTTTCGACGTGCTTTTTATTCGCGGGCGTCTCGACTCGGTCATGGCTGAATTCAAAGTCGTCATCGCCGACCCCGAAACCGGCGAGACGTTCCAGCGAGAGGTCGACGGACAGGACGCGAACCGGTTCCTCGGCCGCGAGCTCGGCGACGAGATCGACGGCGACGCCGTCGGACTCTCCGGGTACACGATCGAGCTCACCGGCGGCTCCGACGAGACTGGCCGTCCGATGCGCGCCGACGTCTCCGGCACCCGCCTGAAGGAGCTCCTGCTCGAGGGTGGCGTCGGGTTCAAGCCGAGCCGCGACGGGGAGCGCAAGCGGATCACCGTCCGCGGCCGCGAGATCGACAACGACATCGCACAGATCAACGCCTCGGTCGTCGACGGTGACGGCGGGGTCGCGGCCGCGCTGGGCGAGGGCGACGCGGACGCGGACGCCGACGAGTAACCCGACTGGATGCCTCGCGTTCCCTCCGACGACGAGAGCGTCGCGTCCGTCCGTGTCGATCTCGCGCGGAGCGGCGGCACCCGCCGTCCCTGCGTACGGATCCCGACCGATGCGGAACTCGACGGCCGGGTCGAATCGGGGACGTGTGACCGGTTGGAGCTGGAGCCCGGCGACCTCGTTCGCGTCGTTATCGACGGCGACGAGCGACACGCCCGCGTCGAGTCCGACTCGCGCGGCCGGCTTCTCCGCGGCGCGTTCGACGACCGGCG
>NZ_JBHSWW010000442.1:0-1348 GCF_042661865.1 Halorubrum tibetense | reverse complement strand
GGGGGCAGGGGCTGGGGGCTCACCACGCGGGATCGGGCCGGTGTGAGCGAGACGGTCCAGGTGGTCGCGTACGCGAGCGCCCCGATGGCGCTTGCCGGGCCGCCGATCCCCGAGCTTCGACTCGTCTGTGGCGCGTACGCGACCGTTCTGCTGTGCCTCGGCGTGTGGACCGTCCACGGAACGACACCGATTCGAACCCTCGTCGGTGGGCTCCCGCCGGCGCTTTTCGGCTACGGCGTCGGGTACCGCGTCGTCGCCGCTGCGCGGACGCTGTTCGGCGGGTGAACCGCCCGGGCCGCCGCCGGGATCCGGCGGACGTTCGAACGTGGTCCGGCCGGGTTTCGACAACCGTTTTAGGCGTGAGCCACTCGGTATACTCAAATGGGATCCTGTATCATCTGTGGTACCGACGTCGACGGTGGCGGTCGGATCTGCCGACCCCATCAGGAGGACGTCGTGTTCGACTTCCGCGGCGACTCACCGGACCAACTCGTCGCGAATCGCTTCTATCGAGGCGTTGTCGACGGATACGCCGAGTTCGGAGTGTTCATCGATCTCGCGCCGGGCATCACCGGTCTGCTCCACCGATCCGAGCTCGACCGTCGCCTCGACAGCCTCGACTGGGAGCCCGGTGACGACGTGTTCGTCCAAGTCAAAGGCGTCCGCGACAACGGCAACATCGACCTCGCGTGGTCCATTCGGCAGGCCGACCGGGAGTTCCGCGGTGCTCTCGTTCAGGAGGCCGAAACCGAACACCTCCCCGAGTCGGAAGCGGACGACGACACCGACGAGGAGGACGCGTCGGCGGAAAGCGCCGGGGCCGACGACGACGCGGACGGAACCGACGCGGACGGCGCGGACGGAACCGGCGCGGACGACACTGAGTCACCGGAACGCGAATCGACAGCGGATCCGTCCCATCGCGGTAAATCAGCCGAAGAGACAGCTGATCCCGCCGACCACGGGGACGCCGACACGACGGAGCCCGCGACGGACGATGCGTCCGTGGACGGCGCGGCCGAAGCCGACAGTGTAGACACCGATTCCGCGGACGACGAACCGCCGGAGCGCGTCCCGATCGAGACGCTGGAGGCCGCCGTCGGCAACGCGGTTCGGCTGGAGGGTGAGGTCGTGAGCGTCCGCCAGACCGGCGGACCGACCGTCTTCGAACTGCGTGACGAGACGGGCGTCGTCGACGCCGCCGCCTTCGAGGAGGCCGGCGTCCGGGCGTACCCCGAGGTGGAGGTCGGCGACACGATCCGGCTCGACGGCGAGGTCGAACGTCGCCGCGGCGACATTCAGGTGGAGACGGAAGCGCTCGTGATATTGGAGGGCGACGAGGCCGAGG
>NZ_JBHSWW010000441.1:0-1348 GCF_042661865.1 Halorubrum tibetense | reverse complement strand
GCCGGTCGCCGAGACGCTCCACCGCCCCGACCGCGACCGCGCTCGCGACCTCCACGACGAGCTCGCCGCGGCGCTCGACGACGACCCGCCGAACACGAAAACCGAGGGCGGGATCCTCCGCCGTGGGTACGATCCGGAGCTCGACGACCTGATCGAACGCCACGAGACGGCGATCGAGTGGATCGACTCCCTCGCTGAGCGCGAGAAGCGCCGACACGGGCTCTCACACGTCACGGTCGACCGGAACAAGACCGACGGCTACTACATCCAGGTCGGGAAGTCCGTCGCCGACCAGGTGCCGGAGCAGTACCGCGAGATCAAGACGCTGAAGAACTCCAAGCGGTTCGTCACCGACGAGCTCGCCGAGCGGGGACGCGAGATCCTTCGGATCGAGGAGGCCCGCGGCGACCTGGAGTACGAGCTGTTCGAGGAGCTCCGGGAGACGGTCGCCGCCACGGCCGAACTCCTCCAGGACGTCGGACGGGCGTTCGCCGAGATCGACGCGCTGGCGTCGCTCGCGACTCATGCCGCCGGCAACGACTGGACCCGTCCGACGCTCGCGGAGCCCGGGACGCTCTCGATCGAGGCCGGACGACACCCGGTCGTCGAGCGGACGACCGACTTCGTCCCCAACGACCTCCGGCTGGACGAGGAGCGCGGCTTCCTGATCGTCACCGGCCCGAACATGAGCGGGAAGTCGACGTACATGCGACAGGCGGCGCTGATCCAACTGCTCGCACAGGCGGGTTCGTTCGTTCCCGCCCGCTCCGCGGAGGTCGGCGTCGTCGACGGGATCTACACCCGAGTCGGGGCGCTCGACGAGCTCGCACAGGGTCGGTCGACGTTCATGGTGGAGATGCAGGAGCTGTCGAACATCCTCCACTCCGCCACCGAGGAGTCGCTCGTGATCCTGGACGAGGTGGGTCGCGGGACGGCTACCTACGACGGCATCTCCCTCGCGTGGGCGGCGACGGAGTACCTCCACAACGAGGTACGCGCACGAACCCTCTTCGCGACGCACTACCATGAGCTGACGACGCTCGCCGACCACCTCCCACGCGTGGAGAACGTTCACGTCGCGGTCGACGAGCGGGGCGGCGACGTGACCTTTCTCCGAACGGTCCGGGAGGGGCCCACGGACCGGTCCTACGGCGTCCACGTCGCGGACCTCGCTGGTGTGCCGGAGCCGGTCGTCGCCCGCGCGGGCGACGTGCTCAACCGCCTCCGTGAGGAGAAGGCGATCGAGGCGAAAGGCGGGTCGGCCGCGGGGGGTACCGGGACCACTCAGGCCGTCTTCGACCTCTCGTCGGGGTCGTACGCGGACGGGGCGGACGGGGCGGACGAGGAA
>NZ_JBHSWW010000440.1:0-1351 GCF_042661865.1 Halorubrum tibetense | reverse complement strand
GGCACCGAGCCCGACGACGACGGCCGCGTGCGAGCCGATCGCGAGGGGCGCGAGGAGGAGGATCGGAAGCGCGAACGGGACCACGAGCAGCGTGAGCAACGCGGCAACCGTCCCGGGACCGACGCCAGCGACGTTCGCGACCGCCCAGAGGCCGATCACGCCGACGAACGAGAGGTACACACGGAGCGTGCGACCGTCGAGGAGGAGGGCGCGCCAGAACAGCGGGTCGTCGGGGTGGGCGGTAGAAACGTTCGTGTCGTTGGAAGGGACGACGACGACCCGTTGGACGAGGTATCCGGTAGCGACCCCGATCACGGTCGAGAGGGCAAGCGCGGCGAGTCCCCAGCGGGCGTACGTCGACGCCGTCGGCTCGACGTGCGGGTACAACGATGCCGTCGAGAGGTTCCGGGTGAGGTAGTGGACGCTCGGAAACCAGATCGTACAGAACGGAACGACCGCCGTCCGGAACACGTCCCGATAGCGGGGGCTCTCTCGTGGCGTGGAGGGCATCGTCCGCGCTAGCGGTCGCGAGCGAGATGAACGTTCCGGCGAGCGCGGTGTCCGGCGGTCGGCGATCGAGGGAGTGAGTCAGCGATCGAGGGTGTGGGTCACCGCTCGAGTTCGACCGTCAGGTCGGTCGCGATCCACGCGTCGGTGTTCCCCTGTTCGGTGAAGACGGTGCGGTCGGGCGAGGTGTGGCTGGCCGCGACGGTCGGCCGGGCGTCGACCGTGGCGTCCGGGTCGCGTCCGACGCGTTCTCCGGTACTCATCGTCATCCGCTCGGGGGTCGGTGGGGTTATAGGTTTCGGTCGGCCTAAACCGGGATCGGATCCGATTTCGCCGTAGCGGTCGCGGCGAGCCACGTCGGGTACCGGATCATCTTAGCCCGCGGGCGGCGTGTGTCCGCCGATGACCGACTCGCTTTTCACGCCGTTCACGCTGCGCGACACCGAGATCCGGAACCGAGTGATGCTGTCGCCGATGTGCCAGTATTCGGCGGACGACGGGATGGCGAACGACTGGCATCGGGTTCACCTCGGCACGCGCGCGGCGGGCGGCGCGGGGCTGGTGATGACGGAGGCGACCGCGGTCGAACCGCGCGGGCGGATCACGCCGGACTGCCTCGGGATCTGGTCGGACGATCACGCCGAGGCGATCGAGCCGATCGTCTCGTTCGTTCGGTCACAGGGTGCGACGCCGGGGATCCAACTCGCTCACGCCGGGCGAAAGGCGTCACACGCCCCACCGTTCGAGGGCGGCGACGCGCTCACCCCCGACGACCCCGAGGGCTGGGAGACGATCTCGGCGACCGACGAGCCGTACCCGGACGACGACCCGGCGGCGACCCGGC
>NZ_JBHSWW010000439.1:0-1353 GCF_042661865.1 Halorubrum tibetense | reverse complement strand
GGTTCGTCGGCCGGTTCGCCGTCGGCCCGATATACGCGGCCGATGCGGCCGGATTCGAGGGGACTGCCCTGCTCGTCGGCGCGACGCTCGCGGGCGTCGCCGTCGGCGCGCTCTTCGGGTTCGTGCTCACGCGGACGACTCTCGTGGTCTCGACGGCCTTTATCGGCGCGGCGCTCGGGACCCGGTCGCTCACTCCCGAAGCGTTCTCGACGGCCGCCGAGGAGCTCGCGCTCGACCCGATCCTCTTCGATCCGACCGCGATCCCGTTCCTCGCGGTCTTCGCGCTCGGCGTCCTCTCGCAGTTCGGGCTGTTCAAGCTGGGCTACGTGACGAAGCTCGCGGGGATCCTCCCCGGCGCGCGACGATGGACCGCGAGCGACGACGACGAGGGGACGCCGGCCTGATCCGGCCGACGCCGGAACGACCGTCGTCGGGTTCCGTTTTCCGCCCTGTCGCTCCCGCTCTCGACCCGGAACGTGCTACTCGCCGTCGAGCGCGGCTTCGAGCCGCCGTATGAGTCCCTCGTTGCCGACGTACAGCGGGACACGGTCGTGGAGGCCGTCCGGTTCGACGTCGAGGATCGGCCGGGTCCCGTCGGAGGCGGCCCCGCCCATCGCCTCGATGATGTACGCGATGGGGTTCGCCTCGAAGGAGAGCCGCAGTTTCCCGTTCGGCGCGTCCACGAGCGCCGGGTACGCGAACACCCCGCCGTACGTCACGACTTGGTTCACGTCGCCGACCATCGACCCTCCGTAGCGGAGCTTGAGCTCGTCTTCGACCTCGCGGGCGTACCCGCGGAACGCGTCGGGCCAGTCGGGCACCCGCCCGCCGAAGCCGTAGACGGTCGGATCCTCGGGGAGGGTGAGGTCGTCGTCGACGACCGACCGAACCACCCCGCTCCCGTCTCCCTCCTCGCTCCCGTCTCCCTCCTTGACCCCGCCGTTTCCGCCGCTTTCGTGGCCTCTGTCCCCCTCAGCGTCGCCGGCGCGAGTGACGACTTCCTCGCGAACGCCGGACTCGTCGGCGACGACCATCGTCGTGATCGGGCCGAGCAGGGTGTACCCGGCGGCGACGAGCTCGCGTCCGGTCGCCGGCAACGACCCCTCGTACACGCCGACGACGGTCCCCATCGCGTTGTTCGACCGGAGGTTCGAGGAGCCGTCGAGGGGGTCGACCGCGACCGAGTACCCCTCGCCGGCGTCAGTCGCTTCCGGGCGCTCCTCGCTGACGTACGCGCCGACCCCGTCGATGGCTGTCAGCGCCTCCCCGAGCAGCTCGTCGGCGTACATGTCGCCGGCGAGCGTCGTCTCGCCGGAGGGGTTCTCCGCGTCGCTCTCGACGCGCCGCCCCGGC
>NZ_JBHSWW010000438.1:0-1365 GCF_042661865.1 Halorubrum tibetense | reverse complement strand
TGAACCGCACGTAGCCGCCCGGCCCCTCCTCGCCGACGCGATACCGCCGGGTGTCGCGGGCGGCCTCGCGGCTGGCGAGTATCTCTCCGAGTGACGGACCGTCGAAGGCGCTCTCCACTCGGTCCAGAAACCCGTCGGTCGCTGCTTCGTCGTCGTCAGCGGCGGATTCCAGCTCGTCGACGACGGTGGCAAGGTACGCAGCGCGGGCGGCGACCCGGGCGCGGTCCTCGGCCCCGTCGTACGTGTTCGGTGCCGCGAGGAGCTCCGCTCGACGCTCCCTTACGGTTCCCGCGAGCGCCCCATGGGTACCGGCCTCGCCGGCCGCGACCGACTCCATCGAGAGGGTCGCATCGATCGCTCGCACGTCGGTTCGTAGCCCGTCGAGGTCCGCCCTGATCCGATCGACGGCCCCCGACGACGGCTCTCCGAACACGACGGTCGTACGTTCGAAGCTATCCGACATGACGGCGTCGTGAGCGGCGTCCTCGACGCCGACAGCCGTCTCGACGCCGAGCGTCGAGCGGGCTGTAGACGGCGTTCCGGTGAGGTCCGGTCCGCCGCTTCCGCCCGTTCCGAACGTTGCGGTCGGGCGATCCGGCGCGCCATCGACCGGTGCGTAGGCGCCCGAAACGGAGATGACGGCGTGGTACCGGTCGGTCACGGTTGCACTCGTCGTCGTCCGCTCGGCGACCTCCCGTTCGGGTTGGGTGCTGTGAACGGTCGTCGGTCCCGCGTTCGTCTCGGGTCTCGGGGCCCGATCGACGTTCGCGACGACGCCGACGTGTGTCGATCCGCCGCCGTCGATCACCGGCCCGATCCCGTCGTCTTCCCTGTTATCGGAGCCGTTTTGGCTGTCAGCGTCGTTTTCGCTGTCAGCGCCGTTTTCGCTGTCAGCGTCGTCCTCGTCGTCGACGACGACAACCCGTTCCCACGTTCGGCTGGCCGTGCGTTCGACGATGACCTCGCGCATCGTCGTTCCGAAATCGACGGTCTCCCCGGGAGTGACGGTCCCTGACGGCACCCCACTCGGGACCGCGTCGTGACCCACGACGCTGGCAGTCTCGTCGTGAGTGGTGTCGACTCGCACCCACTCGCCCTCTTCGGCAGTGTCCGGCCGTGGTGGACGCGGGACGCCACCGTTCACGACCCGCTCGGCGTCAGCTTCGAGCGTCGCCTCGACCCGGTAACTGTCCTCGATACCGGTCTCGACCCCCTCGTAGGTCTCGACCGCGGCGACGTCCGCAGCGTGGCCCACCGGGACGGTCGTCGTCTCGTCCGTGTGTCCCGCTGCGGCGACGAACCCGTCGTCACCCGTGCCGCGGGTCGGCGTGGGCGTGTCGACGACGAGGTCGGACCACGCCGACT
>NZ_JBHSWW010000437.1:0-1377 GCF_042661865.1 Halorubrum tibetense | reverse complement strand
TCAGTCGATCACATCGGGTTAGAGTAAGCGTCTGCTTGGAGAGGATGTGCAATCAACCCAAGCAGACAGCGAGATAGAGGAAGAGCACCTGCTTAATTTTGTCGTCAACAGCCTCGAAGGAGAACTTCCGGTAGACCTCGACGAGAACGTAGAGGTCACGACAGAGACATTGTACGAGGTCCTCGCCGGCGCCAGCGCCGGCGGGACCTCAATCAATCACGTCTGCGAAACGACCGATGACTCACCGCACGCCAATACCGTCCGTGGACATCTCACCGATCAGTTCGAGCTTGACTCGGTTGAGGCGGTTGGAGACACGCTGCTTCAACGAGATACGCTCGAGACACTTCCGGATCGACCGGTGGAGGTCTGCGCAGACCTCCACCTCGATCCCTACTACGGTGACGAGGACGAAACCGAGGCTCTGTACTCCTCACAGGCTAAGCGTGGAACAACAACGTTTCACGCCTATACGACGCTCTACGTGCGGGTACGCAACAAGCGGTACACGCTGGCGGTTCGCCAGCTCGTCGCTGGCGAAACCACCAGCGATGTCCTCGGTGAGTTTCTGGAACTTCTTGACGGCCTTGACCTCAGCGTCAAGGCCGTCTACCTTGATCGCGGATTCTACAACAGCACCTGCCTCAAACTGCTGTACGCGCACAACTACGCCTATGCGATGCCAATCGTCAAATGGGGTGAGACGATCCAAAACAAACTCAACAGGGGCTGGAGCCGCGAGATCAAACACGATCTCGCTGGCGAGGTAACGTTTCCTGTGTTCATCGACTGCGTCTACCAGCAGGGACGATACGACGAACACGGGGTGGCGCGTCACGGCTACGCCGCTGACGCGCCGTTCATCAACACGCCACGAGATGCACGAGAACACTACAGCAAGCGCTTCGGCATTGAATCAAGCTACCGATTAGCCAAGCAGAGCCTCGCTTTTACCAGTTCTCAGGACGCTGGTCTGCGGCTAGTAATGTTTGTAGTGAGCCTGCTTCTCCAGAACAGCTGGCGGTATCTGCATTGGAGGTACGTGGCGGCGCCCCGCCGCGGGGGGCGCCGCCTCTGGAGATGGCCGTTCACGGAGTTCTGTGAGATGGTGCTGCGGGCCGCTTGGACAGCGCTTGGTGTGCGCAGGGCTGTTTCAGCGAATCAACCATTAGACGACCGGTTCTTCCGGTAGCTGTCCACCGATCCGGACAGGGATCGTGAGTGGCGACGCTGTCGCGTCGGCGGCAGTCCGCCGCCGACAGCGACGCTCCACTCCGAAGACCATGCTCACCAGCGCTTCGGAGACGCTCCACGACCAGTTCGATCTGGTTCACCGCCATCAGACAAGATTACGCGGCTGTCGATGTGATCGACTGA
>NZ_JBHSWW010000436.1:0-1381 GCF_042661865.1 Halorubrum tibetense | reverse complement strand
GGGGTATTCGGCCTGCAACCGACGGTGGTTCGTATAGGAGTTGTCGGCTTCACGCCCGCCGTAAACAGCGGGATTCTCGCCTTGAAAAAAGATAGGGACGCGAACGGGGACGGCGACGGAGGTGATGACGCGAACGGAGACAGCGACGGAGGTGATGACGCGAACGGAGACAGCGACGGAGGTGGTGACGCGAACGGGGACGAACACAGCCGTGGAGACGCGACACCGGGCGTCGACCGACCCGACTACGTGCCGGATCCCGGTCCCGAGAGCCCCGACCGGTTCTGGCGGTGTCGCGAGTGCGGCCAGTGGTTCTGGAAGGGCGGCCACTGGGAGTCCGTCGGCGAGCGGCTTCGGGCGCTCTGACTCGGGTCCTCCCGCCGTTCCCACCGTCTCTTCCCCTCTCATCGGAGCACAACCGGTATCCGCTCCCCGACCGTATGCCCCGGCAATGGAGCTGGGGACAGCCGTCGATCGCCTGGAGGGGATCGTCGACCGCGTGGAAACGGAGCCGATGCCCGTTCCGGTCCGGGAGGTGTGGGCGTTCGGCGACGTCGCCCTCGGGCTCGACCCGATCCAGCGGCTCGACGTGTACGTGACGAAGGACGTTATCATGGGCGGCGACGCGGACGCGGCCGCCGAGTTCGAGGCCGAGTATGGGATCAAGGGCGTGGGTACCACGGTCGACGCCGCGTGGGCTCGGGCGAACCCCGACCGGGTCCGCGCGAGCGACAACGGGTACGCCGCCCCCGAGAAGTGCCTCGCCGCCGAGCTCGTCGGCGAGGGGGCGGGTGCCGACGACGAGCCGATCCACCTGGAGGTGTGTAACGCGAGCTTCGGCGACAACGTCGCCCAGCGGCTGAAGGGTGCGCTGGCACGGGAGGCGTACGGGGACGCGCTCGACCCCCGAGGCGTCTGTCTATGGGTCGACGGGCAGCGCGATGAGGAGGCGTTCACGAAGCTCCGTGAGGCCGCCTTCGCGATGCCGACGCTGTCGGACGCGTTCGGAATGCTCGGCGCGAACGACGCCGACGCCGAGGCGGCCGCGTCGGCGCTGAACGCCGAGCGGGCGACACAGGAGGGGGCGTCCGTCCGCGGCGACATGGTATAACGCCGCACCGAGGGCGACCCGCTACCGACGCCGATCATCGAGCGTTCGGTGGCCCGACGTCGGTCAGTTCGTCGCTCGGCCGTCGGTCGATCGACCGTCCGGCACCCGGCCGACAGTCACCTCGAACGGGACGAGTTCCAGCCGCTCGTAGCTTCCCTCGCGCATCCCCTCGATCACGTCGCGGCCGAGCTCGCGCCAGCGCTGTCGGAGGTCGTCGTACGCGTCGGCCGACAGCGCGGCCCGCAGCTCGGTTCGGTGGTCGGCCAGCCC
>NZ_JBHSWW010000435.1:0-1393 GCF_042661865.1 Halorubrum tibetense | reverse complement strand
CCGCCGACTCGCGCCGCGGGTACCGCCTGCTCGCCGGCGGGGCCGACACGGTGACGACACCTTCGCGAACGACGAAGACTCGGGTTCGCGAGCATGGCGCGGCGGGCGACGCGGTCCGGGTCGTCCCCGAGAGCATCGACGTCGGCGTCGTCGAGGACGCTCCCGTCGACGACCGGTTCGACGCCGTCTATTCCCGCCGGCTGGACCGGCACGCGAACGTCGAGACGTTCCTGCTCGCGCTCGCGGAGATCCGCCGACGCGACTGGACCGCCGCGGTGATCGGCGACGGTCCGGAACGCGAGCGGGTCGAGGCCGCCGCCCGCGACCTCCGGATCGCCGACCGGGTCGCGTTCCTCGGTGACCTTCCCGTCGAGGACCGCGTGTCGATATTCAAGGGGACACACGTCTTCGCACAGACCGCGAGCTGGGAGACGTTCGCGACGGAGCTGCTGTGGGCGCTCGCCTGCGGCTGTGTGGGTCTCGTCGAGTACCAGGCGGACTCCAGCGCTCACGAGCTCGTCGAGGGGCGGACGCGCGGGCGACTCGTGACCAGTCCCGCGGAGCTCGCCGACGAGCTCGTGGCCGTGAACGAGCTCGACCGCCGCGCGGTCGACCCCGACTTCGACTCGTACGATCACGCCGCGACGCTCGATCGATACGTCGACCTGTATCGGGAGCTGGCGGGCGAGTAGGCGACGAACGCCGACACCGAGAGCGGGGTCCCCGTCGGGTCCGAGGGAAGCGGTCGCGGTGAGTCGTCCGCCGAGCCGACCGGGAACCGCGGCACGTGCGGCCGATCGAGCCGGGAAAATCGTGCGTTACTCTTGGGTGATCGTGCCGCCGTACTTCATGAAGACGAACGCGAGCCCAAGCGTGCTGCACATCGCGATGAACGTGGCGATACCGAGGGCACGAGCGCCCTGCGGGACGAACACGACTCCGGAGGCTCCGTCGCCGCCGACGTCGACCGTGTCGATGTCGTCCCCGACCGCGAGACCGGCGTGCATCCCGACGCCGTCGTGCGGGGTACAGACGTAGTGGGTGATCCCCTCGTCCTCCTCGGTCGCCTCGTGTTGGTAGGTGTGTCCCCCCTCGTCGACGGGCGATCCGCTGTCGAGCTCGGCGGGTCCCTCGACGGTGACGACGTTGTGGCCGCCGCCCGCGCCGCTCCACTCCCACGTGATCGTGGTGCCGGGGTCGACCCACAGCAGGGTCGGGTCGAACGCGAGCCCGTCGTCACCGCCCCCGACGGTGACGGTGACTTCGTCCTGGCCGCGCGCGTCCTCGTAGGTGCCGAGGTTCCCCTGCGCGCCGCTCGGCCAGTCGGGTTCGACTTCGCCGCCGCCACCGTTCTCGTCGTCGTCCTCCTGTGCGGCTGCCGTCCCCGACGCGG
>NZ_JBHSWW010000434.1:0-1394 GCF_042661865.1 Halorubrum tibetense | reverse complement strand
CCCAGTCCGACGACGGCTCCGTCGGGGTCTCCGAGAGCCAGAACGTCCCGTCGTCGACGACCCGCCAGCGATCGGTGCGGACGGCGATCGGGCACCCCTCGCCGTCGCCGCCGGGCTCGCGGCCACGGCCGACGAACGCGTACTCGTCGAGCCCCTCGCGGAGGTCGCTTCGCTGGGCGGGGAGCGGCTCCTGGAAGGCGGCGACGTCCGGCCGGTGAAACCGAACCAGGTCGATCACGCCGTCGCGGCGCGCGTACCACGCGTCGTGGTGGTCGCTGCGGTTGTCGTACCGAACGTTGTAGCTCAGCACCCGGATCCGGCTCATTGTCGGCCAGTCGGTGCCGACCGGATTAAAAGGCGCGACCGCCGCGTCTCAGACGGTCTCCTCGCCGGCACCCGGCGCGTTCCGCTTGACGCTCGTCACGCCGTCGACGGCGCCCGAGCGCGAGGCGTACCCCTCGCCGGAGTCGGCGACGACGTTGCCGTTGCGGTGACGGAGCCGCCAGCGCCACTCGCCGTCGGCGTCCTCGTAGATCTCGAAGGCGGCGTTGCCGACGTCCAGCGCGTCGGCGTCGGGCCCGTACCCGCGAACCCGCTCGATCGCGTCTTTCGCGCCGCTCCTGTCGGCGTACCCCTCGCCGGAGTCGGCGATGATGTTCCCGTTCCGGTGGCGGAGCCGCCAGCGGTACTCGCCCGCGTTGTCCTCGTACAGCTCGAACGTCGCGTTCGCGCTTCCCGTGCCGTCGCCCTCGCCGCCGGTGTCGTCGTCGAGGTCTTTCACCGGCGCGTCGCTCACGTTCGACCGGACGCTCTCGACCCCCTGACGCGCCTTCGAGCGCGAGGAGTACCCCTCGCCGGAGTCGGCGAGGATGTTCCCGTTCTCGTGGATGAGCCGCCAGCGCCACTCGCCGGCGTTGTCACGGAACAGCTCGTAGGCGGCCGGATCGACGCGAAGGTAGTCCGCGGCGGCGATGTGTTCCCGAACCCGGCCGAGCGCACGTTTCGCGTTCGACTTCGAGGCGTACCCCTCGCCGGAGTCGCCGATCACGTTGCCGTTGTCGTGTGCGAGCCGCCAGCGCCACTCGCCGGCGTTGTCCTCGAACAGCTCGAACGTCGCCTTGCTCGCGATCTCCTCGTCGTCGCTCGGGACGGCGACGTCCGGCTCCGCGGCGTCCTCGGGCTCCGGGCCGTCGTCGTCGGCGACCGCCTCGGCCTCCGCGACCGGGGTCTCGATCCGTAACAACCCGGCACCGAGCGCGTTTCGCCGGACGCTGTGCAGTCCCTGCTGGGCCTTTCCACGGCTGCTGTACCCTTGCCCGGAGGTGGCGATCACGTTGCCGTTGCGGTGGCGGAGCCGCCAGCGCGGCTTGCCGCTCGCGTCCTCGAACAGCTCG
>NZ_JBHSWW010000433.1:0-1401 GCF_042661865.1 Halorubrum tibetense | reverse complement strand
GACGGCGGCGATCGCGACCGCCCCGGTCCCACACGATCGGGTCTCGCCTTCGACGCCGCGCTCGAAGGTCCGTTGATCGATAACCGGCGCTTCGCCCGCATCCGTTCCGCGTCCGCCGACACCGCTGTCGACGATCGCCGCGAGGTTCACGTTCGCTCCCTCGGGGAAGACGTCCGCGTGACGGACCGGTGGGGCGACCGACGCGAGATCGACCCCGTCGATCCCGCCGGGCGCGTTCCGGCCGCCGTCCACGAACGCCACCGCGTGGGGAACCCCAGTGTTCACGGCGCTGATCGTCAGTCCCCCGACGCGCTCCTCGATCAGGGGTTCCTCCCGGTCGACCGGCACGTCGTGCGGCGCGAACGACGGCGTCCCCATCTCGATGGTCGCGCCCGTCCCGTCCTCGGTCACGGTCGCGCGTCGGGTGCCGGCCTGCGTGTCGATCATGAACTCGTTGTCGCCGGTGCGGTCGTGCGCCCACCGGGCGACGACGCGGGCACCGTTACCGCACATCGCGGCGGTGGAACCGTCCGGCTGGACGAGCGTCATCACGACCCGAGTCGGCCGATATCGCTCCTCGATACTCAAAAAGAGGACGCCGTCAGCGCCCCGTCGACCCTCGCTGCCGCCATACGTCGCGGGGTCGATACCAGTTTCGCGGTCGCAGTACGTTCGTGCGAACGCCGCGCGGTCGCCGACGCCGTGGGTGGCGTCGACGACGAGGAAATCGTTCCCGGTCCCGTGATACTTCGTGATCGGGACGGCGTGCGTGCTCATCGGCTCGCCCCCCCTCGTTCGGTATTCGATTCCCCTCCCACCGCGTCAGTTCGCCCCGTCGCCTCGCGCTCGACCGTCGTGAGGTCCGCGAGTCGTTCCCGTCGTCGAACGAGCGTCGCGTCCCCGTCTGCGAGCGCGACCTCGGCCGGCCGTGGTCGCGAGTTGTATTGACTTGCCATCTCGTACCCGTACGCGCCCGCGACGCCGACGGCGAGGAGGTCACCCCGTGCCGGCCGCGCGAGCAGTCGTTCGTTACACAGGGTATCACCGGTCTCACAGATAGGTCCGGCGACCGTGACAGGGGTTGCCGAGCGGGTTTCGGGTGCGCCGGCGTCGTTGGCCCCGCCGAGGTTCCGGATCGGGTGGTACGCGTCGTACATCGCCGGCCGAAGGAGGTCGGTCATTCCGGCGTCGACCCCGACGACCGTCTCGTCGGGCGTCGGTTTCACCGTGTTGACCCGCGTCAGCAACACGCCGGCGTCGGCGACGACGTAGCGCCCGGGCTCGATCGCGAGGTCGGTCCCCGTCGGAAGCGTTCCGATCGCGTCACGGGTCGCGGCCGCGACGGCGGGTAGGTCGAGCGGTGGGTCGTCCTCGCGGTACGGGACGCCGAACCCGCCGCCG
>NZ_JBHSWW010000432.1:0-1404 GCF_042661865.1 Halorubrum tibetense | reverse complement strand
CATTCGTCTTTAGCTAAGACTCACACCTCGGTTGTGTAGCGGTAGCAAGTGTCTCTTGTAAGATCGGTCGTTGTTGATGGATCTTCTGAGCGTCCTCGATGAGCCGCTCCAGCAACGGTGGTGGTGAGTAGCCGAGGTACTCACCGAGTTCGTGGAGAACAAGCTGGGCGTGCGACCGGAAGGTCGCCGCCCAGCGTTCCGGTGGAAACACAATCTCGTCGTCAGCCTGCTCGGTGACCAGATCCAACAACTCACGGCTCACTAGCAGCGACAGCAACGCCGCATACAGCAAAATCTCCACCACAACAGGGTTGCTCGTGTCGAACTCATCTAGTTCGTATTGCGTCTTCAACTCACGGAACAGCGTTTCTACCTCCCATCGACACCGATACAGCGTCCCTAGATCTGCCGGGAGAAACTCTTCTCTCGGTAGATTTGTGATGTACAGATGGTAGTCGTCGGCGTCCTCGTCTCGGACGCCGACGACGCGGAACCGCTTCGTGTCTAGCGACCGTGTTCCCTCGTACTCACCCCGCTTGAACTCCGCTTCGACCTCTACGTCAATGTACTCCCGCGAGAGATCACCGACCACGTCGTGGATCTTCTCCCCTTCTAAGGGAATGGCGCGCCCGCGCCATTCCCGTAACTCCTCTGTTATCACCGGATTCGCGTTCTGCTTCAACCGGCTCACAAAGTAGCCGTCGTTCTCGTCGATCAGCGCAAAGCGGCGGTACTTGAAGTACGCTAGGTCGAACAAAACTAGCCGTCCATGCAGCCACGATCCCGTCTTGAACAACGTGCTGTCGTGCGCTTTTTCATCGGTCACGTCAATCCGTTCAATCGTCTGATCGGTGGCATTGTGGAGCAGGTGGAGCTTCGCTCCAGCCTGCTCCTCGTGGCGAGCTTGGAACTCGTCGGAAAGGAACTCGTGTAACCGCAACACCGTTCCATCAGCGATCATCACGTCCCTGAATCGGTCGATATCAGCGTCAACAGCGTCGGGAACAGCGACCTCGTCGAGACCACGCTCGACGAGGTCGCGGAGATACTCTGCAAGTGACGGCGTCAACCGGTGATAGAAGCCACCAGGAGAGATCGTCTCATCGGCTGTGGAGTTGTAGCTACGTCTGAACCCAGCGAGTGTTCGGCTCTCGCCTGCGGCGAAGCCGAACACGAGCGCCCACACGAGGACGGGAATCTGAAGCTTCCCCTCCCGTTCGACCACGCCGAGTTCCTCGGCGTGCTCTTCAAGGAACTCAGAGGGAAACAGTGTAGTGAGACGACGCAAGATTCTCGATGAGGAGGTCTCGTTGTACACACTCGACACCTCCTCATTCCTTCCGAAAAGTAGCCTCGATAAGCCGCTGCTGTCACGCGGTTCTTCGCTTAGCTAAAGACGGATGC
>NZ_JBHSWW010000431.1:0-1411 GCF_042661865.1 Halorubrum tibetense | reverse complement strand
GGTGTGAACGTCGGCGGTCCGGTCGATCGCGGTCGGGCCGACGGCGAACTCGACGCGAGTGACACCCTCTCCCGGGTTCGAGCGGTCCAGCGCCGCGATCGGCCCGATCTCGGCGGTGTTCGCGACGTGGGTGCCGCCACAGGCTGCCACGTCCCAGCCCTCGACGGTGACGACCCGCACGTCCTCGTGGCCGCTCATCGCGCCCTCCTCCGTCTTGTCGTTGAACGCGATACCGTCGAGCGCGCGGGCTTCCGCCTCGGGGAGCGTCTCCCACGACACCGGACGGGACTCCCACACCGCGCGGTTCGAGAGGCGTTCGAGCTCGACGAGGTCCGCGTCGTCGAGCGGCTCGGCTGTCGTGAGGTCGACGCGGACCTTCTCCGGCGAGACGTCGAACCCGGCGTAGCCGAGCTCGTCCGTGATCCGCCGTGCGGCGCCGTAGAGGACGTGTGACGCCGTGTGTGCGCGGGTGCAGTAGGTGCGGAACTCGTCGTCGACGACACCGCCGACCGCGTCGCCGACGGCGAACCCTGGCGGGTCCGCGAGGACGTGGACGACCTCCCCGTCGCGGTCGCGGACGTCCGCTAGCAGTACCCCGCCGAGCGTGCCCCGGTCGGCGGGCTGGCCGCCGGAGGCCGGGTAGAAGTACGTCTCGTCGAGGACGACCTCCCGGTCGTCGACGCGTTCGACGGTCGCCTCGAACTCGCGGACCGTCGGGTCCGCCGGCGCGCGTGACGCGGTCATGTACGACCCGTCACGGCGAGCCGGCTTATAAGGGTCGCTCGGGGTGGACGTGGCGGATCGGCTGATACGGGAGTTCGGGCCCGGCCGCGACGGATCAGTATATAAAGGCCGTTCGGGTCCGGCCGCGACGGATCGGTATATAAGGGCCGTTCGGGTCCGGCCGCGACGGATCAGTATATAAAGGCCGTTCGGGTCCGGCCGCGACGGATCAGTATATAAAGGCCGTTCGGCGGCAGTGATTGGCCCCTCATCGCGCCGCAGCCGCCCGCCACACCGGTTCGGGCATAGGGTTTTGTGTGCTCGCAGCGAGCTCCCGACGCATGCCCGAAGAGACGATCCACGAGTCCGAGGGGTCCCGAACCCGACAGGCGTTGGCCACGTACTTCCGCCGGCTCGCAAACGCGTTCGGTCGCGGCGAGCCCGCACCCGTCGACGACGCCGGCACGGTGACCGTCGACCCCGGCGACGAACCCGCGTTCGAGGTGGAGGTCGAACGCGAGGACGGCACGGTGAGCCTCGACCTGTCGATGGAGTTCGACGAGGCGGACGGCGAGGTCGACGCGGACGCCGCCGCGAGCAAGGCCGCCTTCGAGCTGTACGAGGACAGCGCCGAGCAGTGGCGGTGGCGGCTCGTCCACGACAACGGGAACATCATCGCCGACGGCGG
>NZ_JBHSWW010000430.1:0-1434 GCF_042661865.1 Halorubrum tibetense | reverse complement strand
ACCGCCACCACGGGCGCCGACACGGGGGGCGACGCCGATGAGTGAGGGGGCGGACGACGGGTTCGACGACCCGCCGACGCGAACGCGCGACGACGACGACGTCGGCAAGGTGTATCTCGTCGGGTCCGGGCCTGGCGACCCGGGCCTCATGACGGTGAAGGCGGCGCGGCTGGTCGAGTCGGCGGACGTCGTGTTACACGACAAGCTCCCCGGTCCGGAGATCCTCGGGGAGATCCCGGCGGAGAAACGCGAGGACGTCGGGAAGCGTGCGGGCGGCGAGTGGACGCCACAGGAGTACACGAACCGGCGGCTGGTCGAGCTGGCGAGCGAGGGGAAGACGGTCGTCCGACTCAAGGGCGGCGACCCGTTCGTCTTCGGCCGCGGCGGCGAGGAAGCGGAACACCTGGCCGACGCCGGGATCCCCTTCGAGGTCGTCCCGGGCGTCACCTCCGCGATCGCCGGCCCCGCGGTCGCCGGGATCCCCGTCACGCACCGGGATCACACTTCTTCCGTCTCGTTCGTCACCGGCCACGAGGACCCGACGAAAGACGAGTCTGCCGTCGACTGGGGCGCGCTCGCGGCGACCGGCGGGACCATCGTCGTCCTGATGGGCGTCGGGAAGCTGCCGGGGTACACCGCCGCGCTCCGCGAGGCGGGACTCGACGGCGACACTCCGGTCGCGCTGGTCGAACGCGCGACGTGGCCCGACATGGCGGTCGCGACGGGTACGCTCGATACGATCGTCGACGTCCGCGACCGGGCCGGGATCGAACCCCCCGCGATCACCGTTATCGGCGACGTGGCGGGGACCCGCGACCGGGTGGTGGCGTTTCTGGAGAACGCGGGTTCCGCGCCGGTCGAACGGGCCGGAACGACCGCCTCCCCCGAGGCGGAGACCGGGAGCGAAACCGACGAAGAACGGGGGGGTGAGGACGCGTGAGCGACGGACCCCGTGTCGCCGTCTTTCGCCCCGACGACGACCGAATCGACCGGGCCGTGACGCTGCTCGCGTCGCTCGGCGCGGACCCCGTCGCCGACCCAATGCTCGCCGTCGAGCCGACTGGCGCGACTCCCGTGGCGGGGGAGTCGCTCGACGCCGCATACGTCGTCTTCACGAGCAAGACCGGTGTCGAGCTCGCCGCGGATGTGGGATGGACGCCCGGCGAGGCCGCTCTCGTCGCCATCGGGCCGTCGACCGCCGCCGCGGCTCGGGAGGTCGGGTGGTCGGTCGACATCGTCCCCGAGGAGTACACCTCCGCGGGTCTCGTGGCGACCCTCCGCGACAGTGTCGACGGCGAGGTGATCGAGGTCGCACGTTCTGACCACGGCAGCGACGTGCTCCTCGACGGGCTCCGCGACGCGGGCGCTCGCGTGACGGAGACGGTGCTCTACCGGCTCTCGCGCCCCGACGACGCCGGCGAGTCGGCGTCGCTC
>NZ_JBHSWW010000429.1:0-1442 GCF_042661865.1 Halorubrum tibetense | reverse complement strand
CTGTCTCGCCCGCTCGCGCTCCGTCGGCCCGATCCGGTCCGCTTCGACCCGCATCCGATCGTGGAGCCGGCCGCTCGCGTGATACCACAGCAGGTACGCGGCGGCCCCGAACGGGAGCGCCACCGCGAGGAGGACGGGGTTGACGACGATCCCGGCGACGACCAGCAGGGCCGTCAGCCCGATGAACGTCGCCGCCAGTCCGACGAGTATCGTACGGTTCGCCACGCCTCCGATCACGGCCTCCACGGTTGTAAGGCTCTCGGGGGTGAAACGACCGGTCCGCACCGTTTATGTCCGCGGCCGACCCGGTTGAAGGTATGTCACCGCCCGACCGGGAGACGGTCACGGGGCTCCCGCCCGGGATCGCGGCGGCCCGCGAGGAGCTCACGCCGATGCTCTCGCAGTATGCCGACCTCTGTGCCGCCCACGAGGACGCGCTCGTGCTGTTCCAGGTCGGCGACTTCTACGAGGCGTTCTGTGAGGCCGCCGAGACGGTCGCGCGGGTCTGTGAGGTGACGCTCACCGAGCGCACCGACTCGACGGGCGAGTACCCGATGGCCGGGATCCCCATCGACAACGCCGCCCCGTACCTGGAGGCTCTCCTCGACGCGGGGTACCGCGTCGCGCTCGGCGATCAGGTCGAGGACGCCGAGCAGGCGTCGGGGCTCGTCGACCGCGCGGTCACCGAAGTGATCACGCCGGGCACGGTCGTCGACGACGACCTCCTGGAGTCGGGGGCCGCCAACTACGTCGCCGCCGTGGCACGCGGCGCGACCGAGAAACGCGGTACCGACCCGCCCGATCCGGCCGTCGGCCTCGCTGCCGTCGACGTCGCCACCGGCGAGTGTCTCGTCACCGCCGGCGATCCCGAAACCGTCGTCGAGGAGCTGGAGCGGCTCGCTCCCGCGGAGCTGCTCGTCGGCCCGGACGCGGGTGACGTCGTCCCCACCGTCCGCGACTGGACGGTCCACCGTCACGACCCCGACGTGTTTGCACGCCGGACCGCCCTCGACCGGCTCGACCCGTACGTTCCTGCCCCCGAGCGCCGGTTCGACGGCGAGGCCGAGCTCCGCGCCGCGGGCGCGGTGTTGGCGTACGCCGAATACACACAGGGGGACGACGGCCCGCTGGAGTACGTCTCGCGGGTCCGCCGGTACGATCCGCGTGACCACCTCCGGCTCGACGCGGCCGCCCAGCGTAGCCTCGAACTGTTCGAGAACCGCGGCCTCGGCGCGAGCGACACGCTGTTCGACGTCCTCGACGTGACGAGCTGCGCGCTGGGACGCCGGTGTCTGGAGCGGTGGCTCCGCCGTCCGCTCGTCGACGCCGACGCGATCCGCTCGCGACACGACGCGGTCGCGGAGCTGGCCGACCGGACGCTGGTGCGTGAGGGGATCGCGGACGCGCTCGCGACCGCCTACGACCTCGAACGGCTGGTCGGG
>NZ_JBHSWW010000428.1:0-1454 GCF_042661865.1 Halorubrum tibetense | reverse complement strand
TTTGGTCGTGTCACAAAGTCCTCTAGAGTTCAGTAGCAACTGGCTCCCGTGAGGAACGGGTTGCCTCTGGTGTCCAACCTACGAGGCAACCCATGCACGCTACAATCGACGTGCGGTTGACCGTTAGCATCGACGACGACAAAACGATACCGCTGGCCACGTTGGCTGAGTTCATCACTGATCAGAACGTCGAATCAGTCCTCCTCGAGGGGCTGGTCGAGAGCCTCGACGCGGCCCGCGTCGAGGCGCTCTGTGGCGAAAAACATGCCACCGGCAACGGTCAACAGAGGTTCCAACGAGCTGGAACCGATACCCGCACAGCCGTCACAACCGCTGGTGAGCACGAATTTCTCCTTCATTACGTCAAAGATACCGCCGCTGACCAGGGCGAATCTAGCTACTTCCGGCCCGTCGAAGACGTTCTCGACTTCGACGGGCAGAACCGCTATCAACAAGATATCGCCGCCAAGAGCGTCGATCTCGCTACCTCTCTCAGTTACCGTGACGCTGCTGACCACGGCGACGGCATCTTCGAGAGGATGCCGTCGCCGACCACGATTAATCGCCGCGCCAGAGAATACGGCAACGAGCTCAAGCAGTTCCTTCCAGACTGTGTCGCTAACACAGACGCTGACGCCATTATTCCAGACGGCACGAAGTGTCACAGTCAAGACGAGGACCGCTCGTACCACTCCGTCCAAGCCACGCTGGGCGAAGACACTGCCGAGGAGTCACACTCCCTGCTGGATCTCTCTGTCAACGCTGACTGGGATGAGACAGCTGCCGAACTTGATGACATCGACGCAGTCACTGACGACGCGACGGTCGTCAGTGACGGCGATAGCGGCATTGTCACGGCATTCACTGACGAACACCGCGATCATCAGCTTGACCTCGTTCACGTGGGCCGAACGCTGGATTACAACCTCTGGGATGACGGTGTGTTCTCTCTGGACCGGCGCAACGAAATCGTCTCGGAAGTGATCGACGAGGTATTCCATCTGAAGAACTCTGTTGCCAAGCATCGTCCAGAAGAAGAGTTCGCGGCGATCCGCGAGCGGATCGCGCGAACGACCGAGCGCATCAAGAAGACAGCGTGGCAGCTGGATCAGTACGGATCAGGGAAGGCTGCGGGGTATCTTCGGCGGTGGTTGCCGTCGATCGTGACGTTTGCCGAGCAGGCCGTCAAGGGGTTCGAGGTGCCGTGGACCTCGAACCCCGTCGAACGGCTGATGGGTGAGGTCAGCAAGCGCTGTAAGAACCAGTGGATGCGCTGGACAAAGGATGGATTGGAGGCGATACTCCAGCTTCGGCTGGTGAAGTACGCTGATCCAGAGTACTACCAATCGTTCCTTGACGAACTGCTCCAACGATCGACCAAAACAGCAATGAGCTGTGAACTCTCAGTTGAGAGCACCAGAGGCAAACTCTAGACCGCTTTGCAACACGACCAA
>NZ_JBHSWW010000427.1:0-1461 GCF_042661865.1 Halorubrum tibetense | reverse complement strand
CCGGCGGCGCGTAAGCGACGATGGGTGACTCGACGGACGACGCCGGTCCGAGCGACGAAGAAGTCGTGCGGACCGCGGCGGCGGCGGCCGAGGGCGTCGTCTTCGAACACTACGACCAATCAGCGGTGACCGACCTCGACGTGACGGTCACCTTCGAGGACGGGCTCCTCGACGTGGACGTGTACCTGAACGCCCCGGACGACCCCGACCCGGAGGCCGTCGCCGAGGCGGCGACCGAGGCCGCGGGCGATGCGGTCGACGAGCTGTTCGGGGAGTAAGCGGCGCGGGCGGTCGGCCCGACGTTCGGGTCGACCTCGGTATCGACCACGGTGAGCGGCGGGGCTGGTGATCGGCGAAACTGGTGATCGGCGAGGCGAGGGGGCGCTTCCGGGAGACCCCGGACAACGAGCGTATCGACCGCTGCCGACGAGGAATCGTGTCGTCTCAGTCCGACTCACAGATGGCGACGAAGTTCTCGAACACTTCCTCGCCGCGTTCGGTGTGGGCCACTTCCGGGTGCCACTGGACGCCGTACAGCCCGCTCTCGACGTTCGACATCGCCTCGATCCCACAGACGTCGGAGGTCGCGGTGTGATCGAACCCCTCTGGCACTTCCTTCACCTCGTCGGCGTGGGAGGCCCAGACGCGGGTTTCCGGCGCGAGCGAGCCGACGAGCGGGTCCGCGTCGTCGACGATCTCCACGTCTACGTCGGCGTATCCGCCGTACTCGCCCGACCCGACGCGACCGCCGCACTCGTCGGCGATGACCTGCATCCCGAGACAGATCCCGAACACCGGGACGTCCGAGGCGATGTACTCGCGCGCTCTACCGATCCGGTCCATGTCGGGACCGCCCGAGAGCACGACGCCGTCGGCGTCGACTTCGGTGGGCGGCGTCTCGGCGTCGATGATCTCCGTATCGACGCCCATGTCGCGGAGCGCGCGCCGCTCGAGGTGCGTGAACTGACCGTGGAGGTCGAGAACGACGATCCGTGTCATGCCCGCGATTCGCGACACCCGCACAAAAACACCTCGAAATCACGCAGGGTCGTGACGGTTTCGTGCTCGTTCGAGACCTGATGATCCAGTTTTGTGGATCTATTTGCTTCCTCGCTCACTCCGCGAGCGGGTCCGTCTTCGTGAACTCTCGAAGCAGGACGGTCGCGTACGACCCGCTGGGGAGCGCGAACGCGAATCGGGGGTCGCCGTCGTCGACGCGGATATCGAGGTCGGTCCGCAACAGCACCGCCCGCCTGGTCCCGCTCGAGTCGAACTCGCCCGGGAGGTCGAAGTCTGTGGGGTCGATCCCCGCCTCGTCGAGGACCGAACGTTCGATCTCGCCCGGCTCCCCCGCGGCGAGCTCGGTGTCGGTGCCGACCAGCGGGGCGGTGACGAACGCTCGTCCGCGCGCGCAATGACGCGCCACGATCGACACCCGGTCGGCCGACACCCGCTGGAGCC
>NZ_JBHSWW010000426.1:0-1466 GCF_042661865.1 Halorubrum tibetense | reverse complement strand
CGACGATTTGGCTGGCGATGGCTCGACCGGCGACGAGGCGACCGGCGACGCACCGGCGACCGGTGACGAGGCGACTGCCGACGCACCGGCGACCGATGCAGACGAAGAACGCGGTTCGGCCGCCGCCGTCGCGGCCGAGTACGGGATCGACATCGTCGACGCGGTCGAGATCGACGCCACCGACCCCGGTCGGGCGTCCGGCGCGATCGGGAACTACCGTCCGGACCACACGGTCGTCTGTGTCGCCGGCGGCGACGACGGGCTGAACCGATACGCGGTCGAGGAGCCCCGGGTCGATGTCCTCGCTCGGCCGAACGCGGCGTCCGGCGGGTTCAACCACGTGCTCGCGAAGGCCGCCCGCGACAACGACGTCCACGTGGAGTTCGACCTCGGGCCGGTCCTCCGCTCGACCGGCGGCGCGCGGGTGCAGGCGCTCGCCGACCTCCGGAAGCTCCGCGAGATCGTGTGCTACTACGGGACCCCCTACGTCGTCAGCGCGAACGCTGGGTCACACCTCGAACTGCGGGCCCCCCGCGAACTCGTGGCCGTCGGCGAGCGCGTCGGGTTCGACGCCGAGTGGATCCGCGAGGGACTCCGCTCGTGGAGCCGGATCGCCGAGCGGAACCGCGAGCGACGCTCCGAGGGTTTCATAGCGCCCGGGGTCCGACGTGGACGGTATGAAACGGAGCGTTGAGGAGCACGCCGAGCGGTTCTCCGAGAAGGCGACCGAGTACGACGACTCGAAGAGCGACGAGTACCGTGCCTGTGCGGACCTCGTCGTCTCCTACGCCGATCCCGGCTCGGACGACGTAGTCGCCGACCTCGGGGCCGGAACCGGCGCGATCGCCCTCGCGATCGCGCCCGACGCGAGCCGAGTGCTCGCCCGGGATATCAGTGAGGGAATGATGGAGGAGGGGCGGCGCAAGGCCTCCGAGGCGCGGATCACGAACGTCGAGTTCGCGTACGGCGAGTTCCGGGAGCCGAACCTCGGCGGCGTCGCCGTCGACATCGTCACCTCGAACTTCGCGCTCCATCACCTCTCGGACGACGAGAAGCGCGAGGCGATCCGAGTGATGGCCGCCGCCGGGGCCCGCCGGATCGTCCTCGGCGACGTGATGTTCTTCGGCGAGCCGGACCCCGAGGAGCCGTTCTACAGCCCCGAGGTCGACGACCCGGCCACGGTCGGCACCCTCGTCGAGGCGTTCACCGACGTCGGCTTCGCGGTGACCGTCGCCGAGCGCGTCCACGATCAGGTCGGCGTCCTCGTCGCCGAGCGGATCGGCTCCGGCGAGGAGGTACCGGGGGCGGAGTGATGGCGGTGCGCGTGCCGTCCGACGACGAACCGGTGGTCGAGCCGTGAAACACCTCCCGAAACACCTCCGGCCGCGGTGGCGCTACCTCGCGCTCGGGATCGAGGCGTGGCCCGACGCCGACGTGGACCGACGCGCGTTCCAGCGGGCGCTGTG
>NZ_JBHSWW010000425.1:0-1473 GCF_042661865.1 Halorubrum tibetense | reverse complement strand
TTATCGAAGTTACAAGGCTAAAACCCCGCCCTGAAGGGCGGGGATACAGCCGACAATTCCTACACAACCCACCGCCGATGGCACTGCCGGATATTCTACGCTCAACCACTGTATTTAATAGAAATATTCTATAAGTACTTATGGACACAGTACGATGCTGGAGACAACTCGCACCTATCGAGCGAAAATCGTCAACCACCAACAGGTGAGTGACGACCTCGGTGATTGCGGGTACTCAGCATCCAAACTGTGGAACGTCGCCCGCTATCACTCCCAGCAAGAATGGGATGACACGGGAGAGATTCCGTCCGAAGCCGACCTCAAGCGCGAACTAAAAGACCACGAACGATACAGTGACCTACATTCTCAGTCAAGTCAGCGCGTTCTCGAAGAACTCGCTGAGTCGTTCAACGGTTGGTTCAAAAAGCGCAAGAATGGCGACACCGACGCGAATCCACCCGGATACCGAAAGCGAGGCGACAAACACCCGCGTTCCACCGTGACGTGGAAGCAGAACGGCATCAAACACGACTCCAAGCACAACAAACTCCGCCTGAGCAAGGGCTTCAACCTGAAGAACCACCGCTCAGACTTCATCCTCACAGAGTACGAAACACGACCGGACGTAACCGTGGAGAACATCCAGCAAGTGCGAGCAGTGTGGGACGGCGACCGCTGGGAACTGCACCTCGTCTGTAAGGTCGAAATTCCCGTCGAGGACGCACCCGGCGACAACACAGCTGGAATCGATCTCGGTATCAAGAACTACCTCGCTATCGCCTACGACGACGGTGATGCGGAGTTGTATCCGGGGAACGTACTGAAACAGGACAAGCACTACTTCACCCGCGACGAGTACGACACCGAAGGCGAGAACGGCCCGTCACGCCGTGCGCTCCGCGCCCGACAGAAACTCTCGCGTCGGAAAGACCACTTCCTGCACGCCCTCGCCAAACACATCGTTGAGCAGTGCATTGACCACGCGGTCGGTCGCATGGCTGTTGGCGACTTGAGCAAGATTCGAGAAGAGGAGAACGGTGACTCGCGGAACTGGGGTAAGTGCGGGAATAAGAAACTCCACGGATGGGAGTTCGACCGTTTCACCACGTTGCTTGAATACAAGGCTGAGGAACACGGTATCCTCGTTGACCGAAAGAGCGAGCGGGACACGAGCAAGACGTGTTCGTGTTGTGGTCGGAAGCGTGAGGCGAGCCGTGTGGAGCGTGGGTTGTACGTCTGTGAATCGTGGGGTGCAACGATGAACGCAGACGTGAATGGTGCGGTGAACATTCGCAGAAAGATAACTCAGAATCCCCCAACGGGGGATATGAGTAACGGTCGTTTGGCACGGCCAGTAGCCTATCTGTTCAATCAAACCTCGGGGCGTTTCGCACCGAGCGAACAGGTGGGTTGCGAACCCTAATATCCCAACGCTCGGGAATCCTCGCCCTTTAGGGCGGGGAGGATGTCAAC
>NZ_JBHSWW010000424.1:0-1475 GCF_042661865.1 Halorubrum tibetense | reverse complement strand
GGTCGCGCGCGAGCCGGGCCGGGAGGTTCGGATCAGCGTCGCCGAGGCGGTCGCGGTCGAGCGCGAGGGCCGATCCGATCCGGTCGCCCACGGATCGACGACCGCCGGCGGGTTCGAGACGGTTCGGCTCAACCAACCTCCCGCGTGGACCGAGGACGCCCGCGTGTACGAGGTGTACGTCCGGACGTTCTCCGACGCTCCGGCCGGAGAGCGGTTCGACGCGATCGCCGACCGGATCCCCGACCTGGCCGACCTCGGCGTTGACACCCTGTGGCTGACTCCCGTCCTCGAACACGACGGGAAGCCGCACGGGTACAACATCACGGACTTCTTCGACGTTGCCGAGGACTTGGGCGATCGAGACGACTACGAGGCGATGGTCGAGGCCGCCCACGACAACGGGATGCGCGTGCTGTTCGACTTCGTGGCGAACCACACCGCCCGCGACCACGAGTGGTTCGAGGACGCGTATCAGAACTCCGAGTCGCCGTACCGCGACCGGTACGAGTGGCAGGAGTCCGGCGAGCCGGGGACGTACTTCGACTGGGAGCTGATAGCGAATCTGAATCACGCGAACCTCCACGTTCGACGCTTCCTGCTCGACGTTATCGACGAGTGGGCCCCGCTCGTGGACGGCTTCCGCTGTGACATGGCGTGGGCGGTGCCGGACTCGTTCTGGCGCGAGCTGCGCGACCGGGTGAAGGATATCGACCGGGAGTTCCTCCTGATGGACGAGACGATCCCGTACATCCCCGGCTTCCACGAGGGGATGTTCGACGTCCACTTCGACGCGACGCTGTACTTCCAGCTCCGGCAGGTCGGCCGCGGGGCGGCCCCCGCCGAGTCGGTGATCGACGCCGTCGAACAGCGCGCGGAGATCGGCTTTCCTGACCACGCCGGTTTCCTCCAGTACATCGAGAACCACGACGAGACGCGCTACCGCGTCGAGTGTGGTGACGCGGCGGCGGCGGCCGCAGGCGCGGCGACGGTCACGCTCCCCGGCGTCCCGATGGTGTACGCGGGCCAGGAGATCGGCCAGCGTGGTCGGCGTGACGCGATCGCGTGGGAGCACGCGCGCGGTGAGGTGCGCGAGCGCTACGAACGATTACTCCGGACTCACGCCGAGCACCCGGCGCTCGGTCCCGAGAGCGATCTCGAACGCGTGGGGTACCACGTCGCCAGCGGAGACCTCACCGAGCGGCCGATCCAGGCGGACGGCGAGGAGGTCCACCCGGACGACGTGGTCGCGTTCCGCCGGGGGCGAGGAACGGAGGCGCTCGTCGTCGTCCTCAACTTCGCGCCGGCCGAGGCCGCCGTCGCGGTCGACGTGGACCACGGAACGACGAACGTCGTCACCGGCGAGGCGTGCGTCGTGACCGACGGCGACGGGACCGAACGGATCGCGGTGACCGACGTCGCTGTCGTCCCGATCGGGGAGGAGTCGTGACTCCGGGGCCGGGAGCCGACGCGGACCC
>NZ_JBHSWW010000423.1:0-1488 GCF_042661865.1 Halorubrum tibetense | reverse complement strand
CGCCCGCGAGCACCAGCGCGAAGTTGTTGGCATGGAGCCCAGGAACGAGCCCGCTCACCGCCCCGAGCGCCGCGCCGCCGAACAGGAACGCGAGGGCGGCGACGGCGAACGTCGGATCGAGCACCGGGCGGACCAACGCGTCCATCCCGACTGGGTGGCCGCGCTATCGGGGATAAACGGTTGGATAGGAGAGTCGGCTCGGGCTCGCCTCGACCGCTACGGCGGCTGCTCGGGAACGAACGCGTGGAACGCGAGCGAAGAACCGATCAGGCCGCGGCCGCCGCCTGTGACTTCTTTTGGGTGATGTAGCCGGCGATGCGGTTGCGGACACCCTTCGATTCGACGGTCGTCAGCGCGGAGACGCTCTCCTTGTTCGTCTCGAAGTCGGTGTTGAACGACTCCGGATACCGCTCGAGCAGCACGTTCGCGAGCTGCTTGATGTACTTGGGTTTGATAGCCATACGGAGCGATACCGGCGGCGCGGACTAAAAGGGTTCGTTCCCGTCTGAGCGCCCGCCTGCGAGTGCGAGCGCGGCCTCCGGGCCCCGTTCCTGCCGACGACACCCGAGGCCGTCGACCCGTTGACGCTACGTTCCCCGGCCGTCCCCCGGAGCGCTGCCCGTCTCGTCGTCCGTCCGATCCGAGTCCATCGATCGCCACCCTGTCGCCCGGTCGATCCGCGCGAACGCCTCGCGCTCCGCCGGGCCGCCACAGCGGTCGACCACGTCGGCGAAGTACCGGAGGCGGTCGAGCAGCTCGGCCGTGTCGTAGGCGGGAACGTCGAGCCGTGAGGCGGCCACCGTGGCGTCGATCACCGCGCCGAACCCCCGGTTGACGGTCGAGACCCGCTTCGACCGGATCTCGGACTCGACCGGAGTCAACGCCCATGTCCGGACGGTGACCTCTCCCCGATCCTCACTCGCGACCCGTTCGGCGCGGACCTCGACCCACGCGTCCGCGTTAGGAAGGACGGGATCCGGCTCCTCCCGGACCGTGAGCGCGGCGTCGACGAACTCTCGCGGGTCGGACGTGAACTGCACCACGCCGCCTCCGCGCTCGGTGAAGTTCCGCCACGTCCGGGTCCGGCCGAACGTGCGGGCGGTGACCGTACCCGACTGGGACGAGGCGTCGGATGACGGGTGCGAGGCGTCACCCTCGCCGTGTTCCGGCGCGTGGAGGCCGAGCGCGGCGACGTTCCACCGGTCGTTCGGGCCGAGCGTCGCCACCACCGACTCCGTGACGCCTCGCAGGGCGACGGGCCACCCGGGGTCGCTCACGGATCGACCCCCGTCCCCTCTGCCCCCGAATTCCGGACCGACACGCCACGCCTGATCGCCACGTACAGCGCCGCACAGGTGATGTCAGCGGTGGTGCCCGGGTTGATCCCCTCGTCGACGTACGCCGCCGCCAACGACTCCACGTCGGCGAGGTCGACCGCGTGGACCGCCTCGGTCGACGGGGGCCGTCCGGCGTCCGGGTCGGCGTCCG
>NZ_JBHSWW010000422.1:0-1498 GCF_042661865.1 Halorubrum tibetense | reverse complement strand
TGACGTTCGCGCCGCCGGTGTGTTCGTGGAGCGCCGCGACGATCGCGCGATGGCCCGACGACCGGTTCTCGATCCGAGTGATGACGCGGGCGAGCGCGCGGTGGCTCCCGTCGGGGAGGTCGGCGACGAGCCTCTCGTCGGCGTCGCTCAGAGTCGTCTCCGACACGTCGGCGGCGGCCCGTTCCCCGTCGGGGGAGCGCTCCCCGTCGGCAGTGGATCGGCTCCCGCCCGTCCCGTTGCCGTCCATCTAGCGCTCCGGGACGTTCGCCCGGATGAACTCGATCGTCTCCTCCATCGGCGTGCCCGGGCCGAACACCTCGGCGACGCCGATCGCCTTGAGGTCCGCCTCGTCGTCGTCCGGAACGATCCCGCCGACGACGACGAGCGTGTCCTCGAACGCGTCGTACTCCTTGAGTCCCTCTATCACCTTCGGCACGAGGGTGTTGTGCGCACCCGAGAGGATCGAGATCCCGAGGACGTCGACGTCCTCCTGAACCGCCGCCTGAACGATCTCGTCGGGCGCGCGATGGAGCCCGGAGTAGACGACCTCGAAGCCGGCGTCCCGGAACGCCCGCGCGATCACGTGTGCCCCCCGGTCGTGGCCGTCCAGTCCGACCTTCGCGACCAGACACCGGATGGCCCGCTCGCGTTCCTCCGTTTCGACGCTCATACCCTCCTCTGGGTCGGCGACCCGTTTGATTCTAACGGAAGACCGGGAAGGATCGGACGCGCGACGACACGGCCCGCCGCTGACGGCGGTCACGGCACGATCGACCAATCATAAACGGTAGCTGCGTCAACGCGCGACCTCGGTCGGAACCCGATCTCGCTTATAAATACGCCGCCAGCCGGAACCCGATCTCGCTTATAAATACGCCGCCGGCCGGAACACGGCCTCGTTCGTAGCCGCCGCTTCGGTGTCTTCGTATATATACGTGCACCGCGCTCGACGACGCCGCTCCCCGGCAGCGGAGTATATAAGCACGGTCCGGGAGCGGCGGTAGGGCAGTCGTCCCGCCGATCCGTCGACAGTGGCGGTTTTCGCCCGGGTCTCGAGTCCTTTTATTCGCGGCGCGGTAACTCCCGTCCGAACATGGCACGCGTGAGCGCCGGGGGGCGACTCCACTTCGGCTTCTGTAATCTGAGCCTCTCCCACGAGCGGCTGTACGGCGCGCTCGGCGTGGCGCTCGCGGAGCCACGGGTGACCGTGACCGCGACTCCTGCCGACGAGGTACACGTCTCGATCGCCACGGATGACACGAATGCGGACGGGCTCGAGGGCGGGACCGTCAGTAGTTGGACGCCCGGAGACGACACGGTGGATGCGCTCCGCGCGGACGTCCGGAGCTACGCCACCGTGGCCGCGGACCGACTGGGGGTTCCGGGCGTGTCGGTCACGATCGAGTCCTCGCTTCCCCGTCACGCGGGGTTGGGAAGCGGCACCCAGCTGGCGGCGACGACGCTCGCGGCGGTGGCACGCGCGTACGACCGGCAACCC
>NZ_JBHSWW010000421.1:0-1501 GCF_042661865.1 Halorubrum tibetense | reverse complement strand
CGCCGCGCGGGCGACGTAACCGGCGAGCACGAGGTGTTGCTGGCGGGCAACCGCGAGACGCTCGAACTCACCCATCGCGCGGGCGACCGCGGCGTCTTCGCGGAGGGGGCAATCGACGCCGCAGCGTGGCTCGCCGACCGAGACGCGGGCTGGTACGCGTTCGACGACGTGCTCGACGAGTGATCATGTCCCATGGAATTACTGTAGCGCATACCACGATCGACGAATAAATACCGTGACTCATCCATCGACACACCAATGACGCTCGAATCCGACGTATCCGATCTCTGGAACCGCTATCAGGACGGACTCACAGCCGACGAGACGACGACCGGCGACGAGGCGGTACTCGAGGCGTTCCTCGAGGCGCTCGAAGCCGGCGAGGTCCGCGCCGCCGAGAAGACCGGCGACGACGTCACCTCGTGGCGGGCCAACGAATGGGTCAAGCGGGGGATCCTCCTCAACTTCGGCCTGCGCGAGACACGACCCCGCGAGTACGGCGGTGTCACGTACTACGACGTGCTGCCACTGCGTGACACCGCCGACCTCGGCGAGCGCGGCACGCGCAACACCCCCGACGGGACCGCGATCCGCCGAGGGGCGTACCTCGGCAGCGACTGCATCATGATGAGTCCCTCGTTCGTCAACATGGGCGCGTACGTGGGCGACGGCGCGCTCGTCGACTCCTGTGACACGGTCGGCTCCTGTGCGCAGATCGGCGCGAACGTCAAACTCGGCGCGAACACGCTGATCGGGGGGGTGCTCGAACCCGTCGAGGACGCGCCGGTCGTGATCGAGGCCGGCGCGTCGCTCGGAGCCGGCTGCCGAGTCACGAGCGGGTTCCGAGTCGGCGAGAACTCGATCGTCGGCGAGAACACGCTCCTCACGCCCCGAATCCCCGTCTACGATCTCGTGGAGGAGGAGGTAATCTACGGCCATCTCCCCGCCGACCGCCGGGCGTTCACGCGGATGGTCGAGTCCTCGATCGGGGACCACGACCTGTTCGAGGGCGGCGCGTACAAGCCCGCAGTCGTCGCGACGGACGTCGAGGCGGAGACGCTGGAGGCGACCCGGCGGGAGGATGCCCTCCGCGAATGAGCGACCTCGAAACCGGCCGAACTGTCGAGAGCGAGACCAAGGGGTCCCCGGAGTCGAACCCGTCGGTCCGTCGGGTCGACGACTGGGACGCCGGTCGCCTCCACGAGCTCGCCACCGGTCACGACACCCCGCTGTACGTTCAGGACCTCGATCGCGTGCGCGAGAACTGCGACCGTCTCCGGGCCGCGTTCCCCGACGCTGACCTCCGATACGCGGTGAAAGCACACACCGGTCGTGCCGTCTTGGAGACGGTTCGCGAGGCCGGGATCGACGCGGAGTGCGCGTCCGCGGGCGAGGTCGACCGGGCCCTCGCTGCCGGGTTCGCGGGCGACCGGATCCACTACACCGCGGTCAACCCCCCGGCTCGCGACTTGGCATACGTCGTCGACGCCGCGGACCGGCG
>NZ_JBHSWW010000420.1:0-1510 GCF_042661865.1 Halorubrum tibetense | reverse complement strand
GATCCCGACGCGGTCGGCGATCTCGCGCTCGGCCGCGAGCTCCTCGGCGTGTTCCGCGTCGACGGTGCCGGCGGGGACGTCCCCGAGGCCGACCCAGACCGCGCGCTTGTACAGGTCACGGCGTTCGATCCGCTCGCCGAGCTCGGGAACCACGTCGCGGACCGCAACGAGTAGGTCGTGGTCGGCCAGCCGGCGGAAGGCCTCGACACCGGTGTCGGTGCGGTCGAGATAGCGTTCGCACGCGCGTTCGAGCATCGCGCCCGCGACTCGGGAGACGTGGTGCCGGTAGACGACGGCGTTCATCAGCGACCGGGCCACGAGCAGGCTCTCGGCGGTCGCGACGTTCCCCTCGGCGAGGACGAGCGCCGCGTCGTCGGCCCCTCGCTCTCGCCCGTCGTCGACGAGGCGGAGCTCGTTCACCAGCCGGCCGGTGTCGACGGTGCCGTAGGGGACGCCGGTGTGGTGAGCGTCGCGGACGAGGTAGTCCATCCGGTCCACGTCGAGCTCCCCCGAGACGAGCTGCCCGACACCCCCATCGCCGGCGACCAAGGCCGCGACGCGCTCGGGATCGAGCCCGTGCCGTTCGAGGACCGTACACAGCTCCCGATCGGCGTCGGTCAACAACCACTCCACCTCGTCGTGGTCCTTGCCGGTCCGCCGTCGAATGATCCCCTCGGTCTGGTGGCCGTAGGGGCCGTGACCCACGTCGTGAAGCAGGGCGGCCGCACGGACATGTGCGGCCGTCTCGTCGTCCAGTCCGAGGCCGTCGAGCGCCTGCCGGGCGAGGTGGTAGACGCCGAGGCTGTGCTCGAAGCGCGTGTGGTTCGCCGACGGGTAGACGAGCCGAACGGTCGACAGCTGCTTGATGTGGCGCAGCCGCTGGAACGCCGGTGTGTCGATCAGATCGACCGCGGCCGGACCGAGCCGGACGTGTCCGTGGACGCTGTCCTTGATCGCCGTCATCGACGGATCGCCGCCATTATCGAGGGATCGATCCCGGTAGGATTGGTCGTTTCGACTCGGGTCGTGTGGCCCCTCGGACGGTCGTCTCTCGGCGAACGTCGGCCGTCCGTCCACAACGCGGGCGAGTCACTCCTCCACAACGCGGGCGGGTCACTCGTCCACGAGCGCGACATCGAGGCGCTCTTCGACCGCGCGGACGACGGAGCCGCCGACGTTCGCCGTCGCGGCCCGTCCGTCCTCGATCGCGTGGAGGTCGTCCTCGGCGACGCCGAGCTCGTCGGCCAGCTCCTCGACGGTGAGACCGGCGTCCTGCCGAGCGTCCCTCGCGGCGTCCCCGTAGCCGGAGACCAGGTAGGGGAGCCGGTCGTCCTCGTAGCTCGTCCCTTCCTCCTCCCAGTGGCTCGAGTCCCCGGTTGCGGCGTCGTACACCCGCGCCTGTTTGTTCGCGATCTCCTGTGACCGGTTCCCCGTCCCCTCCGCGGGGTCGGAGCTGTCGCTCGATCCGCCGGCACCGCCCGCGCTCCCGCCGCCGCTTCCCCCGCCACGC
>NZ_JBHSWW010000419.1:0-1512 GCF_042661865.1 Halorubrum tibetense | reverse complement strand
GTCGCCAGCAGGGACAAGATCGTCTCGTGAACGAACATTCCTCGGTCATTACGGAGCGTTCCGATGATTTTCCGGAGAACCACTGGCTCACGAAGTGCGTTCTCTGCGGCATTGTTCGTCGGAGAGACCGCTGGCTCACCGACGAAGGTGAGCCAGTGGTCGAGACCTCCTTCGATCTTCCCGAGCAGTGTTGCCACTGGTCCGTCGGGTACTGACCGTTCAATCAGCGATTCAAGCTCTCTTCGCGCCACACGCTGGAGGTCTGCTCTCTCACGAGGGCTTGGGTCGCTCTCCAGCCGGGCCTGGAGAGCGACGTACACCTGTCTGAGAGCGTGGTAGATCGGTTCACCTTCTGCCTGCTTTTCGGCGGCGTCTTCAGCCTCTCGAAGAATGTGCGCCCAACACCGCTGGAGGTTGCTGCTGAAAGCTGGGTACGCCGTCCACCCGTCACAGATGACCGTTCCCGCGAAGTCCTCACCGAGGACTTCCGCGGGAACATCACTCCCACGACTCTCTCTCACCGCGTATAACGTATGCTGAGCGGTCTTGAACGTCCAGATCCATGCCTGCTCACCGTCACGTTTGATGCCTGTTTCGTCGATATGAACCACGTCGGCATCTCGGATCTCTTGACGGATCTGCTCGTACTCACAGCGACCGGCGCGCGCAGCGCGCTCGGTCGCGTGCCACGCAGATGCACCCGAGAGTTTGAGTCCATGCAGCTGCTCGAAGCGGTCAGCGATCTTCCGGTAGGGAAGGCGGTGATCGTACCGTGACAGAGCTGATTGAGCGATGACGTTCACCCCGAACTGCCCCTCATCGGGGCAGTCGGGGTGAGCCGCAACTGTCTCTGTTCCACAGGAATCGCACTGGTAGTAGTGGCGGTTGTACCGAGTGATTTCTGGGGGCTGCGGATCAGGGATCTCCTCGACGAGTCGGGGGCTGACGCCCACCGACTCGTCGAAGTGGTCGCCACACTCAGGACAACAGTCACAGGTGACTTCGATTTCTTCGTCGGGATCAGCTGTAGAACGCCACTCCGGATCGTGACCGTCCTTCCGACCGGGAGTGCCGCCGTCAGTTCGGACATCGTCATCTTCGTCATCCTGCGAGGTCGGGGACTCGTCGGTCCCCGACCGTCGCTTGCTGGGTGGAGTGTGTGGATTTTCGTACTTTCGGAGGCGTGTTTCGAGTTCTTCGATCCGCTCTTGCTGCTGCTCTATTCGTTCGTTCTGTTCCTCGATCCGCTCATTTTTCTGGTTGAGCTTTTCTTCCAACTCGTTGATTCGCTCCTCCATCTGGAGAAACCGCGAGAGAAGTTCATCCTTGGTGAGATCGTCCCAGCTCATCGATCCCACCTCGGAACGGCGACAGCAGGGCCAACGGGATGGTCTCCGCTGCTCGGAGACCATCCCTGAGAAGGCATTCCCGATTCCTGCTGACGGACCATGTGTCCCCCGCGTGTCTCTATCTACGAGACAGTGACGAAATCAGCCCGGGCTAAACACGTAC
>NZ_JBHSWW010000418.1:0-1515 GCF_042661865.1 Halorubrum tibetense | reverse complement strand
CCGCCGACGCCGACCGGTCCGGTCGCTCCGTGTCGTCGTCTCCCGCGGATCCGCCCGACTGCGGCGACCCTTCGGGGTCCGACGGCTCGTCGCGTGACCGGTCGGCGTCGTCCATTCACTTTAGGTACGCCACCGGGTGATTATAGGCCTTTTCGGATGGCGGCGACGGATCGTCGGTGAACGATGGGGTGGCCACGCTATTCGGAGCCGGTCATCCGCTCCGGACCGGAGGGATCGCTCGCCCTCGACCCGGGCACGGTCGAAAAGGTTGATAACGACCACGCCCTTCGGTCGCCGTATGGCGAGTGCCCTCGACGAGGACACCCAACAGTCGATCGCGGAAGGCCGCGATTCGGCGAGGGCGTTCCTTCGGACGATCCAGAAGGACCTCCAGAAGGTGTTCGTCGTCTTCCTCCTCGGATTCCTCGTCACGTTCTGGGCGCTCCGCGTGTACGTCTGGGAGTTCCTCTACGGCATCACGGAGGCGAACATGTCCCCCGCCGTCGCCGAGGAGCTCGACGTCATCGCGACTACCCCGTTCGAAGTGATCCTCCTCCAAGCGAAGATCGCGTTGATCGTCGGCGCGATCATCGCGCTCCCCGCGCTGGTGTTCGTCGCCCGCTACGAGCTCCGCGCCCGGGGAATGTGGCCACAGACCCCGATCCCCCGCTGGAAGCTCGCCGCGATCTTCCTCCTCGGGACCGCGCTGTTCTCCGTCGGCGTCGCCTACGGCGTGTACGCGTTCTTCCCGATCATGTTCTCCTTCCTGGCCGGCTTCGGACTCGAAGCCGGGATCCAGCCCACGTACGGTATCGTGATGTGGACGGAGTTCATCGTCTTCCTCTCGCTGTCGTTCGGGCTCGCGGGGCAGATGCCGCTTCTGATCACCGGGCTCTCCTACGCCGAGATCGTCCAATACGAGACGTTCCGCGACAAGTGGCGGTACGCCGTCGTCGCCATCTTCGTGTTCGGCGCGTTCTTCTCGCCGCCGGACCCGTTCACGCAGCTGATGTGGGCGTTCCCGCTCATCGCGCTGTACGGGTTCAGCCTCTATCTCGCGAAGCTCGTCGTCACCGCGAAGCGGAGCTCCGATCGGATCGACGTCGGTGACGCCGTCCGAGCCCACTGGAACGTCGTGCTCGGCGTCGGCGTGCTCGGCGGCGGGATCGTGTACGCCTTCTACGAGTACGGCGGTCGAACCGGAGCCAACGACCTCCTCCGGTGGGCTGGCAGCGACTGGCGGTTCCTCGCGCCGGGCGAGGGGCTCGGCGTCGACCCGGTGACCGCGGCCGCGATCTACGCGGTCGGCTGGGCGCTCGCGTTCGGGGTCCTCGCGACGCTGTGGGCGGTCTACACCGACCTCGACACGACGAGCGCCGGCTACCAGTACGGCGACCCGACCGCCATCGACCTCGAGGAGCTCGACGCGGCCGGCGTGCACGCGGCTCCCGCCGAGCCGTTCGAGGCGATGGACGAGGAGGAATCGCTCGCCCGGGCACAGGCCGCGATCGACGA
>NZ_JBHSWW010000417.1:0-1526 GCF_042661865.1 Halorubrum tibetense | reverse complement strand
CGGCTCGACCCCGACACGCTGTTGAGTGAGGTCCGGAAGGCGATGACGACGCCGCTCGACGAGTTCGAGTGAGGCGACCGCCGGCACGGGCCGGCCGAGCGCCCGCGCCGACGACTGCGCCGATCCGTTCTGCCGACCGCTTCAATTCGTTCTGCCGACCGATTCGATCCGTTCTGCCGACCGATTCGATCCGTTCTGCCGACCGATTCGGCGACCGCACCGATCCGCTCCGTGACCTTTTAACCCGTGACCGACGACGCTGGCGTATGCACATCGAGGGGACGATACTCGTCGGGACGGAGTTCGACCCGGTCGAGGGGCGGGTCGTCGTCGCGGACGGCGAGATCGTCCGGATCGAGGAGACGACGACCGACAGCAACGCGGTCGTCCTTCCGGCGTTCGTCAACGCCCACACACACATCGGCGACTCGATCGCGAAGGAGGCGGGCGCGGGGCTCTCGCTCGACGAGCTCGTCGCGCCGCCGGACGGGTTGAAACACCGGCTGTTGCGGGCCGCGAGCCACGAGGAGAAGGTGGCGGCGATGGCGCGGTCGCTCCGGTACATGGAGTCGACCGGAACGGGGACGTTCATCGAGTTTCGCGAGGGAGGTGTCGACGGAGTCCGGGCGATCCGAGACGCGCTCGCGGGCGAGGGTGTCGAGCTAGGCGACCGGGCGATCCGGGCGGTCGTCCTCGGCCGCGATGACCCCGACGTGTTGCCGCTCGCGGACGGGTACGGCGCGTCCGGCGCGCGCGACGGCGCGTTCGAGTCGGTGCGGAACGCGACCCGTGAGGCGGGCAAACTGTTCGGGATCCACGCGGGGGAGCGCGACGCCGACGACGTTGACGCCGCGATGGATCTGGACCCGGAGTTCCTCGTCCACATGGTCCACGCCGAGTCACACCACATGGACCGGCTCGCGGATCGGGAGACGCCGGTCGTCGTCTGCCCACGGTCGAACCTCGTGACGAACGTCGGCGTGCCGCCGATCGCCGAGCTTGCCGAGCGGACGACGGTTGCGCTCGGGACCGACAACGTGATGCTCGACTCGCCGTCGATGTTCCGCGAGATGGAGTTCGCGGCGAAGCTGTCCGATCTCCCCGCTCGCGAGGTCCTGCGTATGGCGACGGTGAACGGTGCCCGGATCGCGGGCGCGAACCGCGGCGTGGTCGCGACGGGGGCCGACGCCGACCTCCTCGTGCTCGACGGCGACTCCGACAACCTCGCGGGCGCACAGGACCTCGTCCGGGCCGTCGTCAGGCGGGCCGGAGCCTCCGACGTCGAGTCGGTCGTCATCGGCGGCGAGCGGATCGACCACGACTGAGGGGAGCGACCGACGGGGTAAAACCGGGGCGGGCCGTATCCGGCGACGATGGTCGAGTTCCCGTTGCTCACTGGACTGATCGTCGGCCCAGTCGTTGGGCTGGTCGCGACGCTGGCGATGGACCGCGTCATGCCCCGCCTCCCCGAAGGCGACACCGCGCCGCGAGTCGCGGCGAGCGTCCTCACCGACACGCCGGTCGAC
>NZ_JBHSWW010000416.1:0-1543 GCF_042661865.1 Halorubrum tibetense | reverse complement strand
GCTCGGCGTCCCGTTCACCGCCACCGGGAGTGCCTGGTTCGCGTCTCTGACGCTGCCGGCGTTCTACCCGCCGAACTGGGCGTTCGGCGTCGTCTGGCCCGTGCTGTACGCCCTGATGGGTGTCGCCGTCGTGCTCGTGGTTCGAGCCGGGCGGGCGCGCGTCGCGTCAAGCGCCGAGCGTGCTCGGGACGGCTTCGCGACCGCTTCCGGTTTCATCCCCGATAACCGTCCTACTCGGGTCGCGCTCGGCCTCTTCGGGCTCCAGCTCGCGGTGAACGTCGCCTGGTCGCCCGTCTTCTGGGGGCTCGAACGGCCGGACCTGGGACTCGTCGTCCTCGCCGCCCTCCTCGTGCTCGTCCCCGCGACGATCGTCGCGTTCGACCGGCTCGACCGGCGTGCAGCGCTCCTACTCGTGCCGTACCTCGCGTGGGTCGGGTTCGCGACCGCGCTGAACTACGCGATCTGGGCCGCGAACTGAGGCGGAGCTCGCCCGACGAACCGTGACGGGGATCGAGCGGTGTCCCTCTCGGACGCGGTCAGTCCCGTTCGACGAGGTCGATGAGCGCCGGGGGCCCGGCGGACCCGATATCCCCGTCGGCATCGTTGGCGTCGGCCGGCTGCCGCTCGCCGTCGAGTCGTCGTTCGCCATCCGGTCGTCGTTCGCCGTCGGGTTGCCGCTCGCCGATCCGACTCACGAGGAACCGACGCTCCGCCTCCGTGCGGTCGGCATCGCGGTCGCGGAAGGCGACTAACCCCGACCGGTACCTCTCGTGGTCGTCGCGGGCGGCGGCCGGTCGGTCCGCGGGTCGTTCGAGTTCGAGCTCCGCGAGTCCGGTCGTCTCGCCCGTGTACGCGAAGCCGCATTTATAACACGCCTCGTAGGCGAACGGGTTGTTCACCGCGATCCGGACCCGATCGTAGCCGGCGTCCGCGAGCCAGGCGACGGTCCGAGCGATCAGCTCCGGGCCGACGCCCTCCCCTCGGCGCGCGGCGTGAACGGTGACGTACCGCAGCCGACAGCGGTTCGGATCCGTCCGATCCGGCGAGAAGGAGACGGCGGCGATCACGTCGCGTTCGAACGCGTCGGCGTCGACGCCGTCGGGGAGCGGCCGCTCCGGTTCCCAGCCCGGCGCTGCCGGCGACCCGTCCGGAGTATATAAGGCGGCCTTGCCGGTGGAGCCGACGACGAACTTGCCGGCGTACGCGAACGCCCGGTAGTCGAGCCGGAGGGTCGCCCCCTCGTCGGAGGCTCCGACGACAACGAACTCCATACCGTCGCTACGGGGAATATATATAAAGGTCCTCGGCGGGCCAAGTCGTCACCCGCGGTCAGGCTTCATCCGCGATCGGGGTTTATAAACGACCCGCCCCCGTACGCCGGCGTATGCACGGCGTGGGCGACGTTCGGTTCTTCGATCGGGTCGCGCCGCTGTACGACCGCGTGATGCCCGCCGCCGACGGGAGCGTGCTGGCGGCTGGACTCGATCGGGCGGAACGACCGATCGACCGCCTGCTCGATGTCGGCGGCGGGTCCGGGCGTGCG
>NZ_JBHSWW010000415.1:0-1546 GCF_042661865.1 Halorubrum tibetense | reverse complement strand
GCCCTCCTCGTTCCGACGCTCGTCGCGGCGGGTGGCGGCGGCGTCTCGACGGCCGGCGTCCGGTGGTCGGCCGTGGCACTCGTCCTGTCGGTTCCGGTCACGGGTGCCGTGTGGTGGGTGCTCGGACGGATCAGTCCCGAAGCCGGGGTGACCGGGGGAGTCGGCGTGCTCGCCGTGTTCGGGCACGCGCTCGACGGGGTCTCGACGGCCGTCGGCGTGACACAGCTCGGGTTCGGCGAGCGAACGCCGCTCTCCAGAGCGATCCTCGAACTCGGCGGGCTCCCCTCTCTCCCGGTGGTCGGGGAGGGGTGGGCGTTCCTCCTGCTCAAACTAGCGGTGGCGGGCCTCCTCGTTCACGTCTTCGGGCCGTACGTCCGTGAGGAGCCGGGTGAAGGGCTGTTGCTGTTGGGGTTCGTCGCTGCAGTTGGGCTCGGGCCGGCCGTCCACAACCTGGTGTTGTTCTCCGTCGCCGCGTAACGGGAGTCGTTCGCTCCGGGAACCGGTCGTCGCTCAGTCCTCTTCAACGACCTCGGGGTCCTCGATGGCCGACTGCAGGGAGTCGAGCCCGTTGACCCACTCGGAGACGAGTCCGTACTCCATCTCCTCGACGAGCTCGATATCGAGCCGTTCGCCGTCGATGACGCGGGTGCCAGCCTGCACGACGTAGCCGAGCGCGGCGTCGAGGTCCTCCTCGGCCTCGGCGTCGGCCGCGGCCCGGACGAACTCCGTAACGTCGCCGTCGACGACGCCGCCGACGACGTACTCCTCGGCGGCGTAGAAGACGGGAACGAGCGAGGTCTGGACGCCGTCGATGAGCATCTCCTTGTCCTCGTCGTCCAGCGCGACCTCGGCGAGGACGATATCGCTCACTGACCGGATCTCCTCGACCGCGCGCTCCTCGTCGATCCGGTCCTCCTCTAGCGCGGCGAGAACCTTCGCGACCGCGATGGCCGCATCGTCCTGTAAGTTCAACAGGAGCCGCGCTGCGTCCTCGTTTTCGGGGTCGAGCTCTTCCTCGGCTACCCTGTCGAGCCAGTTCTGCCACCGCTCCTCGGAGTAGAACGTCTCGACGGACTCGTCCTCGGTCATACCCCATACCTTACTCGGACTACTCAAAGGCCTTTCTTATCACTCCCCCGCGAGAGACGCCGTCACACCGGGGCGATAGCGACTTATCGGCTCCCACCGATCCACGGGTATGAACCCGGACCCCGAACCGATAACGAGCGTCGGGATCGACGTCGGGACGACGACCACGCAGGTCGTGGTGAGCCGACTTCGGGTGTCGTCGCCGACGCACGACGGCGCGGCCGCACCCGAGATCCGCGACCGCGAAGTCGTCTACCGGGGACGGGTCCACGAGACCCCCCTCGTCGACGCCGCGACCGTGGACATCGACGGCGTGGCGGGGATCGTCGTCGACGCCTTCGCGTCGGCCGGGATCGATCCCGGAGACGTGGACACGGGAGCGGTGATCGTGACCGGGGAGGCGGCCAAGCGGCGGAACGCCGAACCGCTCGTCCGCCGGATCGCGGACGACGCCGGC
>NZ_JBHSWW010000414.1:0-1558 GCF_042661865.1 Halorubrum tibetense | reverse complement strand
CGAGGCTGGGGAGGCGTGAGGTGCGGGGCGGTTGCGGTGCCGGGCAGGCCGGGACTCAGCGGGGCGGGACGCAACGGGGCAGTCGCTGGCGACCTCGCCGCCGCCTGCCAGAGGCGCGAAGCGCGTCGCTGCCGCGAGGACGAAGCCCACCCACCGAAGTGATCTCGGTGCTTCGAGAGCCAGTCACGTATCGCCGAGCAGTTGGGTATTTAACGGCGTTCGCCGCCGATCCGCAACTGATCGCGTACAAATTACTCCGGGTCATATATAAACGCAGACCACGAGCGCCCACGAACCCGGCAGCGTCTCGGTCTCAGTCCAGACTCACGTCGACGTCGCGCTGGTGGGCGGCGGCCTTCACCGTATTATAAAGCAGCATCGCGCGCGTCATCGGCCCGACGCCGCCGGGCACGGGGGTAATCGCTCCCGCCACCTCGCTCGCCGACTCGTAGTCTACGTCCCCCACCAATTCGTACCCCTTCTCGGTGTCCGCCTCCACGCGATTTATCCCCACGTCGATCACGGTCGCGCCCGCCTTCAGCATCGAGCCGTCGATGAACTCCGGGATCCCCGCCGCCGCGACGACGATGTCCGCGTCCGCGAGCTTCGCCGCCAGATCCGTGGTCCGGGAGTGACACACCGTCGTGGTCGCGTTTCCAGTGGGTGACTTCTGGATCAGCAGGTTCGCCATCGGTTTACCGACGATGTCCGAACGACCGACCACCACCGCGTCCGCGCCCTCGGTCTCGACGTCGTACGCCGCGAGCAGCTGCTGGACGCCGTGGGGGGTACAGGGTTTGAATCGGGCGTCACCGGCGACGAGGCGGCCGACGTTCTCCGGGTGGAACCCGTCGACGTCCTTCGTGGGGTCGATCCGTCGGAGCACGCTGCGGGTGTCGACGTGGTCAGGTACGGGCAACTGGACTAAGATCCCGTGGACGTCCTCCCGACCGTTGAGCTCGTCGATGGTGTCGAACAGGGTCTCGGCGGGGGCGTCGACGTCGACGTCGACGTGGATCCCCTCGATCCCGACCTCCTCGCAGTCGCGCTGTTTCATCGAGACGTACGTCTCGCTCGCAGGGTCGTCGCTCATCAACACGGTCGCCAATCCCGGATCCACGCCCGCGTCCGCGAGCGTCTCCACGCAGTCGGCGACGTCCGACCGGACGTCGGCCGCGACCGCCTCGCCGTCGATGACCTCGGTCATAGCCGAGCTGGGTGCCGGAAGCGGCATAAACACTACGGGATGGTGCCAATACGAACGCCATTTGGATCCGCATATACCCACATTCGTGGATCAGCAAACCCGCCTCACTCGGGAAACAGCTCCAGCTCCCGGTCGATCGCATCGATCGCGGCGACCGCCTCCGAATCGAGCACAAGATCGGCGGCCGCGAGGTTCGCCCGGAGGTGCGGCTCGCTCGACGCCTTCGGGATCGTCACGACGGGTTCCTTCGAGAGCGCCCACGCGAGCGCGACCGCCTCCGGCGTCGTGTCGTGCGTCGCGGCCGCGTCGACGACCGGCTCGACCTCTCGGACTCGCCCACCCGCGAGCGGC
>NZ_JBHSWW010000413.1:0-1559 GCF_042661865.1 Halorubrum tibetense | reverse complement strand
GTGTCGCTGGCGCTCCTCGACGACGGGATCCCGGTCGAACTGTCGCTTCCGGCCGGCGAGGTGGACGTCCGACCCGGACCGCGCGGTCGACGTGTGGTGCTCGAACTCGCGGCGCGGACGGGCACCGGTACCGTCTCCGGTCCGGAGAGCGCGGACGTCCGGATCGAGGCCGACACGGTCGACGCCGAGATCAGCGTCGACGGCGTTACGGTCGGTTTCGACGACCTCAAGTCGAACGCGGGACGAACGGCGACGACGGGTGGTGACGACAGCCCTTCGTCGTCCGTCGACACTAAGCGCTCCGAATCCGTTGACACTGAACGCCCCGGATCCGTCGACACCGAACGCTCCGAGTCCGAGAGGCTCGTTGCCGGGAGTGCCCCGCCCGACGCCGACGCTCCGGCGTCCGTCACGGACGACGACGGGGGCGGAGGTGAGTCACGATGAGCGACCAACCGCTCCTCGAGCGGATGCGGCAGGGGGACGAGGATACGCCGACGGACACTGACGACGTATCGGACGGCCCGGGTCGCGGCGTCGGTCCGTTCGGCGCGATCCCGAGAGGGTTCTCACAGCCGGCGGTCCTCGGGGTCGCGCTCGCGACCCTCTCGTATCTCGCCGTGTTCGTCTCGATCACGGACGTCGTCGGCGGGACGGCCCGGACCCTAACCGTCGTCGCCGTCGCCGCCGTCACCGGGGCGGCGCTCGCACGGGTCATCGATGAACGGACCGCGATCCGGTTGACGGTCGTGCTGTTCGCGGGCGCGCTGCTGCTCTACTACTTCACCATCCCCGAGAGTCAACGGGCACTGCTGTCGGTCCGGAACGTGTTCTTCGACGTGGTGTCGCTGCTTACCGGCCTGTCGGTGCTTCGGCTCGCGCTCGCCGATGTCTGGGCGCTCTCTCTCGCGCCCGTTCCGACGTTCCTCGTCGCCTACCTCGCTGGCCGCGGCCGTCATGTCGGTGCGGCGACCGTCGCGGGACTCACGCTGTCCTTTTTCGTGCTTACGGGCGACGCTGGCGAGTTCGTCACGCTCGCTGGCGTCGTCGGCGTCGCGGCGGCGGTCGGGTTCGCGACGCTGTCGATCCCGGCCGGCTTCGGGAGCCACGGAAACACCCTCGGCGCGGTGATGGCGCTGATGATCCTCGCCAGCGCGACGGTCACGGTGCTGCCGGCGGGTGCCGCACAGCCGTGGGCCGTCGAGCGCGGTGCGCCCGCGATCGAGTCGACGCTCGTCGACGACGACGAGCTCGAGATCGTCGGCACCACTCGCCTCTCCCCCGAGGTCCGGTTCACGATGCAAAGCGAGGTCGAACGGAACTGGCACACCGGCTCGTACGACACGTACACCGGCGACGGCTGGGTCAGATCGGGGGAGTCGTCGTCGCTCGACGGGCCGCTTGAGGGGCCACCGGGCGAGACGACCGACGTGGAGTCGGCGTTCACCACCGAAACCGACATGAAGGCATTCCCAGTGCCGTGGCAGGCCGTCGACGTCGAGGGGGCGGCCGCGGGGAGCGCGCAGGTGGACGAGCGCGGCACGATACGGCCGTCGGCC
>NZ_JBHSWW010000412.1:0-1561 GCF_042661865.1 Halorubrum tibetense | reverse complement strand
CGTTCGCGGGGCGCGACGTGCTCGTCGGCGAGGCCGTCGAGACGCTCGCCGACGGGTTCGGAACCGCACTCCGCCGGTTCTACGAGCCACACCCGTGACTCCGTCCGCTAACGCCCCTCTCACGTCCGCCAGCCCTCTCACGTCCGCCAGCCCTCTCACGTCCGCCAGTCCTCTCACACCTGCCACCCCGGTCGTCGGCCGGGCCGCCGTGCTGGCTACCGGCCCGGGTCGCGGTCAGTCCACGTACCGGGCGAACAGGTAGTAGACGACGGCGAGGACGGCGGCGAGAACGATCCCGAGCCCGGTGAAGGCGGCCGCGAGCCGGGGAAACACCATCCAGAACGCGATGTAAAACGAGAAGGCGAACGCGAACAGCGCGGCGATCACTACCCCACGCGTCGGGTTCTGAACCGCGGCGACGAACACCCGTTGCGGGAGCGACAGGTCGGCGAAGTCGACCTCGCCGACCGCGTCCGGATCGGGGGTCGGAGCCGCTTCCTCGCGGGCGTCGTCGGACTCCCCGATCACCGATCGCTTCCCGTCCGAGTCGTCGCCGTCGTCAGTCACGCTCGCGAGTACGGTCCGTATCCGCCTGTATCTATCGTTCGACGTACGATCCTGCGCCCACCGTCGTCCCCGACCACACCGGAGGTCAGCTGATGGCGAGACCGAGACTCGACCCGGCGAGGAGCGCGGCGACCGCAGCGACGACGCTACCGACGGCGAACCGCGTCGCGACGACGGGTTCTCCGCGCTCCGCGGTCATCACGGTCTCGACGGCGAACGAGGAGAACGTCGTGAACGCGCCACAGAACCCGACACCGACCGCGAGTCCGACGACGGAGTCGACCGGCGCGGCGATCACTGCACCGAGCGCGAAGCTCCCGGCCGTGTTGACGACGACGAGCGACCACCGGCTCTGAATCCTTAACGCGACCGCGTGGCGAGCCACCGCGCCCAGTGCTCCGCCGAGACCGACAGCCATCGCGGCGACGAGCGACCCCGTCACCGTCGCCTCCCGACGGTCAGTCCGGCGACCGCCGCAGCGAACCCCGCTCCGTAGCTGACGAGGACGTATCCCGTCCCCGCTATCGTACCGAATGTGATCGCGTCGGCGGCGAACGCGCTGTACGTCGTGAACGAGGAGATGAAGCCGGTTGCGACGAACAGCCGGACTCGGACGGTCAGCGTCCGTGTCACGGCAACCCCGAGCAGGAAACACCCGATGACGTTCACGAGGAGGGTCCCGATCCCAGTCACGTCGCCGCTCGCGACGTCGACGGCGTACCGTGTTACGGCCCCGAGGAACCCGCCGACTGCGACAATCCCGGCCCCGACGACCGTCCGTTCCATGTCCGACCGGTCGCCGTCGCCGGTGTTGTGCGTTCCGATCGTTCCGGCGGGTCGTGAGCCGATCGGAGCCGCTCAGTCGGCGTCGATGTCGACGCCGCTGGCCGCCGGGCTCCCGCCGCCGTGTGGCGTTCGTCGCCGCCGTATCCGGAGGGTGTGTGCCGTCTCCGTCGCGTCGTCGACGACGAGCGCCTCGCCGGTCCCCGTCGGT
>NZ_JBHSWW010000411.1:0-1564 GCF_042661865.1 Halorubrum tibetense | reverse complement strand
GCCGTCGACGGCGGGCGTCGAACCGGGATCGATGTCCTTCACGTCGAGCCCGACCCGCGCGCGGCCGAACTCCTGAGGGCGTTCGTCGCGTGGGCCGAAGAGGAGGTCAGGGTCCGATCCGCCGACCGCGTCGCGGACGCGCTCGACCTCGTCACCGAGGTCGACTGTGTGGTGACCGAACAGCGCCTCCCGGACGGGACCGGGATCGACCTCGTCGACCGCGCCCGCGAGCACGGTGTCCGAACGCCGGTTTTGTTCCACACCACGTGTCACGACGCGCGGGTGGAGTCCCGCGCGATCGCCGCCGGTGCGGACGCGTATCTCCGGAAACGATCGAACAGGGGACAGTACGATAGGCTCCTCGCTGCGATCCGTGCTCACGCCACGTCTCCACGAAGTTCAAACGTCGACCCCGGCCCGTCACGGCCGGAACGGACGCCACGAGACGCCCCCGGCTCGACGACCCTCCCGGCACGCTCGGAGGAGTAAGACCCCGACGGAACCCTTTTGAACGCCACTGACGTATCCGGAAACAGTATGGGCTTGGGCTCGGACATGTACCGGCAGCAGATCCTCGATCACTACAAGAACCCCCGCAACTACGGGGAGCTCGAGGACCCGGATTTCACCCACGTCGGCGAGAACCCCTCCTGTGGCGACACCATCAAGATGGAGGTCGCGCTCGACGACGCCGAGGAGACGGTCGAGGCAGTGCGGTTCACCGGCGACGGCTGTGCGATCTCGATGGCGTCGGCCAGCATGCTCTCGGAACGGCTCCACGGGATGAGCGTCGCAGAACTGGAGGCGCTCGACACCGAGGACGTCACGGAGATGCTCGGCGTCGAGATATCGCCGATGCGGATCAAGTGTGCCGTGCTCGGCCGGCAGGTCGCACAGGACGGCTCGAAGATCCATCGGGGCGAGCTCGACGCCGACCGGACCCGGACGGAGGAGTGAGGCACCGACACGGGATCGGTCCGTGACGGCTTCGCAACCGCGGCTCCCCGCCAGCGGGTCTCGTCGTCGCTGGTCCTGCCGCCGACCCCCGTTAGCGGTCCCGATATCCGACCACGTCCCCGGATCGAAGCGTCGACCGAGCCCACCGGACTTTTGCGCCTGAAGGGCGTCCGAGGAGGTATGAGCGACGGGTTCGACAAGGAGGCCGAACGCGAGAAGCTCCGCGAGAAGTTCGCGGAGGACGAACGGAAGCGTGAACACACCCAGCGAATGTCCGAGCTGCTCTTACAGGGCGCGACGATGACGAACCGCCACTGCGACGCCTGCGGCGACCCGATATTCCGCCACGACGGCCGAGAGTTCTGTCCGAGCTGTCACGCCACTGAGGACGGATACGCGGTGCCCGACGACGACGGGTCGACGCCGGACGCTGCGGACAACAGGTCCGCGGAGGTCGCTGATGCGCCCGGATCGGACGACGCCATCGGGTCGAGCGGTACCATCGGGTCGAGCGGTACCATCGGGTCGAGCGACCCCACCGGATCGGGCGACCTGACGACGGGCACGCCCAGCGGTGGGACGGCGGGTGCTGCGACGCCGACCGCGG
>NZ_JBHSWW010000410.1:0-1569 GCF_042661865.1 Halorubrum tibetense | reverse complement strand
GAGGCGGGCGGCGTACACCGCCATCTCCTTGCCGAACGTCGTCGGTGTCGCCGGCTGGCCGTGCGTCCGCGCGAGCATCGGCGTCTCGCGATGCTCGTGTGCCAGCTCGACCAGCGCATCGCGAACCTCCCGGATCGCCGGCACGAGCACCTCAGTCACCGCCGGCTTGACGAGCAGCCGTTGTGCGAGGTTGTTGACGTCCTCGCTCGTGAGCCCGAAGTGGATCCACGGGAACAGCGCCTCGGCGTCGTCGACGGGGGACGACCCGCTCGCCGAGTCCGCGAGCGTCGTCAGCCGGACGCGAAGGAAGTACTCGATCGCCTTCACGTCGTGGTTGGTCGCGGCGTACCCCGCCGCCCCCTCCGTCTCCAGCCGCTTGATCAGCCGCGCGTCCGCCGCCGAAAACGACTCGTATAGGTCACGAAGGGCGTCGACAGCGGCGTCTTCGAGGTCGAATGGGGTCGCGTCCAGCGCGCCGAGCTCGATCAGGTACTCCACCTCGACACGGACCCGGGCCCGCATCAACGCCGCCTCGCTCGCGTACGGCGACAGCGGCGCGGTCCGACCGGCGTACCGGCCGTCGAGCGGCGACACCGCGGCGAGCGGGTCGTCCCGGGACAGCTCCCGGATCCACCCGTCAGCCGGCGTCTCGGCGTCGGTCCCCCCGTAGGTTTCGGTCCCACCGCCGGCGTTGCTCGGGTCCTCCCCGTCGCTCGGGTCCTCCCCGTCGCTCGGGTCGTCACGTTTCGTCGGGTCGCCTCCCTCTGTCATGTCCGCGACTGTCCCCGGAACCCGCAAAAGCGTATCGATGGGTCGCCCCACGGAAGTGTATATTCGAACCCCGTTATTCGGGATCCGCCGCCGAATGTATCCGTGGAAGTGTATACTCACCCACCGTGGACCGTAATCGATATAGGCGGTCGCTCGGTCGGATCGACCATGAAGATCGCCGGACTCGCCAGCAACCGCGGACGGAACCTCCGACACATCGACGACGTCGCGCCGGGCGGCGCGGAGGTGTCCGTCGTCCTGACGAACCGCGAGGGCGCGCCGGTCCTCGAGGCCGCCGCGGAGCGCCGGATCCCGACCGAGGTCGTCGTCCGCGAGGAGGGCGAGTCGCGCGAGGAGCACGAAGAACGGATCCTCGAGCGGCTGGCCGCCTACGACTTCGATCTGGTCTGTCTCGACGGCTACATGCGCGTGCTCACGGACACGTTCCTCGACGCCGCGCCGACGACCGTGAACGTCCACCCGTCGTTGCTGCCGGCGTTCCCGGGCGCCAACGCGCACGAGCAGGTGTTGGACGCCGGCGTACGGACGACCGGCTGCACCGTCCACGTCGTTACCGAGGCGGTCGACGACGGGCCGATCGTGACCCAAGAGCCCGTACCCGTGTACGCGGACGACGACGAGGGGTCGCTCAAGCGCCGCGTGTTACAGGAGGCGGAGTTCACCGCGTACCCGCGGGCGGTCCGCTGGTTCGCGGCGGGGGCCGTCGACGTCGAGACGGCCGATGACGGCACGCCCGTCTCGGTGACGGTCGACGGCGACACCGACGGGTCGTTCCCC
>NZ_JBHSWW010000409.1:0-1580 GCF_042661865.1 Halorubrum tibetense | reverse complement strand
GAGTCCCTAACGTTCCCGGCGACGGGTCGCGAGCTCGTCGCCGCGGTCGGGGAGCACGATATCGGCGCGGGCGGCGACCGCTACGTCCTCGCGGAGCTCCTGCCCGACGCGGACATGGAGAGCTTCGACGCGCCCGCCGTCGTCAGCGAACGGATCCGACACCCCGCGGTCGCGACGGCGATGAAGCGGGTCGTGGAGGCGGCGGCGACGCTCCCGGACGAGGAGTTCGGCCGCTCACAACACGAGGCGTTCGAGCGGACCTTCAGAGCGCTGAGCGATGTCGATCTCGTCGACGACGAGGCGGGCGTTCACGCCATCGCGGACTGGGTCGTCGACCGGATCGACGAGCGAAAAACGGTCCCCGGCTCCCGGGACGTGCGCCGGCAGGCGGCGACGTACTGCCGGGAGAACGGGTACGAGATCCGCAACGACGAGTGGCTCGGGGTCTGAGAGCGGCCACCCCAAGCCGGTTCATATACCGCCCTCCATCGCCGAATTGGCCGGGAACGCGGAACGTTCAAACCCGCGGCAGGACACGAACCCGTATGGACGCGGACCGTCGGATCGCCGCCGTCGAGGAGGTCCCCGAGGACAGCACGCTGCTCGTGACGCTTCGACCCGTCGACGCCGGGAGCGTCGACGACAGTGAGGGCGACGTGGGCGAGTCCGAAGACGGGCGACCCGAAGCGGAGGCGATCCTCACCCGTGCAGCGGGCGAGGTCGCCGCGTTCCGCAACTACTGTCAACACTGGACCGACGTGCGTCTCGACCGGGACGACGGGGCGTTCGTCCGGAACGGCGAGGTGTTCTGTCAGAAACACGGCGCGACGTTCGAGGCCGACTCGGGGTACTGCAACTTCGGTCCGTGTGAGGGCGCGGTGTTGGAGGGCGTCGACGTGGCAGTCGAGGACGGAGCGGTGTACCTCGACGACGACGCCTACGAGTTCGTCCGTCTCGGGCCCGCCAGCCGCGAGGGTGACGGGAGCGGGTCCCGGATCGACTTCACGGGCAGTTAGAACCGCGTCCGCGACCCGCCACCGCCCTCGTCGCGGCCGAGCGCCTTCTTCAGGAAGCTCATCCAGCGCTTGCGGTCGGCCGCCTCCTGCCGTTTCGCCTCCGTCTCGGGGTCGGGTGCGTCCAATCCGTCCAGTGCGTCGAGCGCGCGGTCGATCCCGATGATCGACGCCGCCAGCTCCTCGCCGCGCTCGTAGCTCACCTCGTTCTCCTCGATGCGTTCGAGCCGCTCCAGCCGCTCGCGACGCAGGTTTCGCTTCGCCTGCTCGACGCGGTCGCGCTCGCCCGGCGGCACCGTGTCGCGCCGCTTGATCTCGAAGACGAACGACTGCAGCTCGATCGGCTCACCCTGGACCTCGATCTCGTCCGGGATCGCTGCGCCGACCGTCGCGGCTTCGCGGTTCACGCGTTCGAGGAGCCCTTTCCGTTCGTACTCCTTCACAAGCGAGAGGGAGGCAGCGATCGTACTTCGCTCCTTCGCTCACCCGGCCGGGCGACGCGCCGGTGTGCGATCGGGGCGACGCACCGATTGCCGACACGGGCGACGCGGCGATGGCCGACACCGG
>NZ_JBHSWW010000408.1:0-1582 GCF_042661865.1 Halorubrum tibetense | reverse complement strand
GCCGACCCCGAACCGGACGACCCGCCGGAGACGGTCGCGGACGGCTTCGACCTCGACGCGGCGCTGGCGACCACCCTCGACGCGCTGGAGACGGAGCCGTTCACCTACAGCGGCTTCTACGCGGCCCACGCGGACGGCGACACCACCGACCTCGCCGTCGAGAACAGCGCCGCGCTCACCGCGATCGGCGACCCGACCGACCGCGAGGGCCGGTTCGGCTTCGGCGAATCCGACGAGCAGACGGTCCGCCCCGACACGCGCCGCGACGCGACGTACGGGACCGACGTGTACGCCAGCGACGGCTCGTTCACGGTCCGCGAGCGAACCCCCAGGAGCGACGGCGAGCCGGAGTACAGCCGGGAGTCGGGCGACTACGACGAGTTCGTCTCGGAGATCGGGTTCCCGATCGAGGCGTACGCCGACGCCGGGGAGACGTTCACCTTCGACGAGCCCCGCTGGGACGGGGAGCGGGGCGTCTACGTCGTCGAGGGGACCGACACGACGGCCGACGAGTTCGCCGCGTTCAACGCCTGTACGATCGAGATCGACGCCGACGGCGTCGTCGTCGACATCCACGTCGACGTCGAGCTCGACGACGGCGACCGCCTCCGCACCCACGCGAACGGGACCTTCGGCGAGCCCGTCACCGTGAGCGAGCCGAGCTGGCTCGACGAGGCCGAGGAAGCGATCGCGGCGGAAGACGAGCCCGACAGTGGCGACGGTAACGGCGACGGCGACGACACCCGCGAACATGTCGACGAGACCGGCCGGAGCCCGGTCGAGGTCCTCGTCGGCGCGGGCGATAACGGGCTCTCCGTCGAGCCCGCGAACGTGCGCGTGAGCGTCGGCGCGACCGTCGTCTGGCAGTGGACCGGCGAGGGCGGGTCGCACAACGTCGTCGCGCGCGACGGGACCTTCGAATCGCCGCTCCAGAGCCACGGGATCTTCGAACACACGTTCAGCGAGCCCGGCGTCTACGAGTACATCTGCGAGCCACACCAAGCGATCGGGATGGGCGGCCGGATCGAGGTCGTCGAGGAGTAGCCCGTCCGGGGACGTCGACACGACAAAAACCGATCCGCTCGAACGACCTCGACCCAGTCGACCGGTCACAGCTCGTCCGGTGGCGCTCGTTCCGTTAAGGGTCGCTCGTTCCGCCAAGGGCCGCTCGTTCCGCCAAGGGCCGCTCACCCCCGCCGCCTTCAGTGTTCGACGGCTTCCATCAGCGACAGCAGCGTCCCCCGCTCCTCGACCGCTTGCGGATGGACACCCACCAACGCGATCACGTCCTCGCGGTGTTCGACGGTCGCCACGTGGACGAGCGCCGGCACCTCGCCGTCGTCGAGCCCCTCGGCCTCCTCGACACCCTCCGCGTCCGCCAGCGCCTCCTCGTCCACGTCCAGGTCCACCTGCGCCTCGAACGTCGTCACCTCGACGGACTGGCCGAGCACCTCCCGCGTCTCCGACCCCCGCTCCTCGATCTCGTCCACGTCGTCGCCGTCCGGCCCGCCATCGCTCTGGTCGATCAGCCGGCGAAGCAGCTCGACGGGGTCCGCGCGCACGAGCGGGTTCACCGACTGGC
>NZ_JBHSWW010000407.1:0-1588 GCF_042661865.1 Halorubrum tibetense | reverse complement strand
GACGGCGACGCCGACCGCGCGGTGTTCGTCGACGAGACGGGGGCGGTCGTCGACGGCGACACGTCCTTCGCAGCACTGGCCGACGACGCCTTGGAGCCGGGCGACGCCGTCGTCAGCGCGGTCAACGTCTCCCAGCGGCTCGTCGACGTCTGCGACGACAACGACGCGGCACTGGAGCTGACCCCCATCGGCGCGACGAACATCATCACCCGTACCCGCGAGCTCGACGACGAGAGAACGTGGGTGCCGATCGCCGGCGAGGGGAACGGCGGGGTGTTCTTCCCGCCGTACCGGCTCTCGCGGGACGGCGCGTACATCGGTGCGAAGTTCCTCGAGCTACTCGCGGCCGCCGACGGCGCGCCGGCCAGCGAGGTGGTCGCGCCGTACGCGGACTACCACTTCGTGCGGGTCAACGTCGAGTACGACGGGGGAGACGAGCGTGAGGACATGCTCGCCGCCGCCCGCGCCTACGTCGAGACGGCCGACGCGACGCCGAACACGACCGACGGCTATCGCCTCGACTACGGCGACGCGTGGGTGCTCGTTCGACCCTCGGGGACGGAGCCGAAGATCCGTATCTACGCCGAATCCGCCGACGCCGACCGCGCCGAGCGACTCGCCGAGGAGATGCGACAGGCGGTCGAAAGCGGCCGGTAGCGGGGTCCTCGACCCGAACGGAGGTTATAAATCCGACCCCGAGTGGAGACAGCTACTTGTTACCGGTCTGCGTGGATTCACACGACTGCTTATCAACAGTTGAGGCAAGCGTCGGTGTCGGGTTCTCAGCGGTTTATCGCGAACCGGATCCGGTCGATGTGTCACATCGACCGTACGAGAAAACATTTATAACAGTATGTTAGTACTTAGCTATGGACCGACGAGCCCTCCTCTCATTGCTCGGAACCGCCGGTATCGGCGGCTTGGCAGGCTGTTCAACCGCCACCTCGACGACGCCCGAAGTCGCATCGAGCAGCATTCAGGCCCTGGATCGGCGCTGTCGCGACGCCCCGGACGAGTCGGCAACGATCACACCCAGCTCGGACGACGGGACACGGATACGGATCGAAGGGAGTATCGCGGTTCCGCGAGTCGCCGACGGGCTCTCCGTCACCGCGCTGAACGGCGTCGGAGAGCGCGACCGTGACGACGCGGATATGGAGGTCCGTATCGATTTCAACCCGGCCGACTCGCCTCCGAACACGGACCTCCCCGAGTGCGAGGGGGAGATCGCGTACGACGCGGCCGTCGAGTTCACGCACCCGCCAATGGACGTCACCGTTCGACACACCGTCGAGGATGCGGGGTCGTTCACGCTGAAAACGATGGCCACTCGAACGATCACTCGGTAAGCCCTGCCGCGACCGGCTGGTTCGAAGAAGGGTGCGTCCGAGGACACGACTCCGACGGAGCCGGCTTTATATATACCGGGGCGGACACGGTACCGGTATGACCGAGCACGAGCCCGTCGCGTCGGTGCGTGACACCGCCGAGGCGATCGCTACGATGGAGATCCGCGGCGCAGCGACGATCGCCGCCGGGGCGGCCGAGGCGCTGGCTGCGCAAGCGCGCGAAACCGACGCCGACTCCC
>NZ_JBHSWW010000406.1:0-1590 GCF_042661865.1 Halorubrum tibetense | reverse complement strand
CGACCGCGGCCTGATCGTTGCCGGGCCCGCGGACCCGCCCGGACTCGACCCGGAGGCCGTCACCGCGCTCGCCCACGCCACCGGCTACCCGGTCCTCGCGGACCCGCTCTCCGGGGTCCGATACGGCGGTCACACCCGTGTCGCGCCCGTGATCGGGTCGTACGACGCGTACCTCTCGGCCGACCTCGCCGGGGAGAGAGGAGGGTGGAGGGACCCCGAGGTCGTCCTCCGGCTCGGCGCGTCGCCGACGTCGAAACCCCTGCGGAAGTACCTCGCCGCGACCGACGCCGACCAGTACGCCGTCGATCCCGCGGGGCGCTGGCGCGAGGCGGAGTTCGCCGCGACCGACCTGGTCGTCGCCGAGCCGAATCGACTTTGTGCACGCCTCTCACGGCTCGTTCCGGGGGGTGGCGGGGATACCGCGTGGCGCGAGCAGTGGGAGGAGGCCGACCGGATCGCCGAGCGGGAAGTCGACGGGGCCTCCGGGTTCCACGAGGGTGACGTCCTCCGAGCCGTCGCCGACGCGGTTCCGGATCCCGCCACGCTGTTCGTCTCCAACTCGATGCCGGTCAGGGATCTCGACCGGTTCGTCCCCCCGTCGACGACGAACCTCACCGTTCTCGGTAACCGTGGCGTCTCGGGGATCGACGGGATCGTCTCCGCGGCACTGGGTGCGGGGTCGGCGACGACCGATGACCTCACACTCGTCGTCGGCGACCTCGCGCTGTATCACGACACCAACGGGCTGCTCGCGATCGACCGCTGCGACGTCGACGTCACTGTCGTCCTCATCAACAACGACGGCGGAGGGATCTTCCACGCGCTCCCGATCGAGGGGTTCGAGCCGCCGTTCACCGAGGCGTTCAAGACGCCACACGGCATCGAGTTCGAACCGATGGCGGCGCTCCACGGGTTGTCCTACACGAGAGTCGATACCCGGGCGACGGGGGAAAGAAGCGTCGGCGGAAGCACCGGTGAATCCGACGACGGCTCCCGGTCGAACCGGCTCGAAGCGATCGAGGCGGCGTACGCCGAGGCGGCCGACGCCGACGGCTCGCACCTCATCGAGGTCCGGACCGACGCCGCGTCGAGCCATCGGACCCGCGAGCGGCTCGCATCGGCGGTCGACCGACGGGTTCGTGAGGCGCTCGGCGCGGACGGGTCCGAGACGGGCCACGACGGTAATCAAACGGACGCCACGGAGCCGGAGGACGGGAAGAAGGACACCGCGGAGCCGGAGGACGGGAAGAAAGACGCTACGGGGGGAGACGAGGGGGTGGGGCGATGAAACGGGAGTGGTTCGCGGTGCTCGGCGTCGGACTCCTCGTGATGTTCGGCGGGGGGACCGCGCTGTTCGGCACGAGCTTCTGGGCGAGCCCATTGCGGGCGGTCCAGGGGGTCCTCCTCATCGCCGGCGGTATCGTGTTCGTCTGGGGTGGCCGCGGCGAGGTGCGGTACGGGCTCGAACCGATCCGGCTGATCGGGCTCGGCAACGTCGCGCTCGGCGGGGTAGTGATTCTCAACGGCGTTTCGACGCTGCTCGGCGGGCTCCCGTCCGAGACGGCAGCGCTCACGGCTGCGCTCGCCGCG
>NZ_JBHSWW010000405.1:0-1593 GCF_042661865.1 Halorubrum tibetense | reverse complement strand
GTCGGCGACCGCGTCGGCCGCCGACTCGCCGGCTCGTCGCTTCGCCGCGTCGCTGCCGCCGCTCGTCTTCATGCGTACGGGTGTGAGCGGCGGGGTTGAAAAGGCGTCGTACGGTCCACAAACGGGATCGATCGGACGAGCGACTCCGTCCCCGACGACCGCCCGCTCACTCCAGCCGATCGAGGACGGCGTCGGCGTCGTACGCCAGGGAGAGCTCCCGGGATCGACCACGCCCCTCGACGTCCGCATACTCGGCGTCGATGACGCCCAGCTGGTCCAGCTTGTTGATGATCTCGGAGTAGCGGGTGTAGCCGAGGTCGGTCTCCTCGTGGAACGCCTCGTACACCGGGCCCGCGCGCTCGCCGTCGTTCGCGGCGAGCACCCTGACGAGGGCCTGTTCCGACTCCGAAAGGCCGCGAAGCGACCGCGAGAGGTGGACGTGTTTGGACTTGTCGTAGGCGTCTTCGACGTCGTCGGTGGTGATCGTCCGCGAGGCGCGCATCTCGGCGTTGAGTCCGGCCCGCCGAAGGAGATCGATCCCGACGCGGAGGTCGCCACTGTCCGCGGTGAGGTCGGCGACGCGCTCCAGCTCGGCGTCGCCGATCACGCCCTCGTGGAAGCCGCGTTTCGCGCGCTCGCCGAGGATGTCGTATATCTCCGTGGCGTCGTACACCGGGAAGTACACCTCCTCGGGCCGAAAGACCGACTGGACTCGGGTGTCGAGGTCGTCTATCACGTCGAGCGAGAGGTCCGAGGAGACCACGATCACCCCGATCTTCGCCCCCGAGTGGGCCTCGTGGGCACGCAACAGCGAGTACAGCGAGTCCGACGCCTCGTTCTCGTAGAAGAGGTAGTTCACGTCGTCCAGCGCGACGACGAGTACTTCGTCCTCCTCGACGAGTCGGTCCGTGATCTGACCGAACAACTTCTTAAATGAGATCCCGGACGAGGGCGGCTCGTACTCGAATATCCCCTCGAATAGCCGGGAGAACACCGCGTATCGCGTCGAGTCGACCTGACAGTTCACCTGGACCGTCCGCACCTCGGTGCGGGCGCGCAGCTCCGAGAACAGCTTCTGGACCGCGGTGGTCTTCCCGGTCCCCGGCGGGCCGCGAACGACCGTGTTCAGCGGTCTGGATCCACGGACGGCCGGGCGCAGGGCGTACTTCAGGCTCTCTAACTGGCTCTCGCGGTGGCGGAACGTCTCGGGGACGTAGTCGATCTCGAACACCGACTCGTCGCGGAACACCGACTCGTCCCACGAGAGCATGTCGTCGTCGGCGTCCCCGGGCATGGAGGAACCACCTCGCGCCGTCCACTTAACCGTTGCCCGCGCCCTCGGCGGAAGTGAAAACAGCCGGTACTCCCGTCAGGATGCGGTATGAAGTGCGCTCCGGTTTCACTACCGGGTCGGTCCTGGCGGTGCCTGTCTATCGCCGAGAGCGTCGGTTCCGCCGGTGTCATCCCTCCTGTCCCCCGTCCGGCGTACCACGAGCACGTGTCTGGTGAGCGATCGGTGGACGCGGCGTTCGAAGGCGGCGTCAACCCGCCACCCGGCCTCGCGGGCGGGGGCGCGCCAGTCGCGGTCGGCGA
>NZ_JBHSWW010000404.1:0-1595 GCF_042661865.1 Halorubrum tibetense | reverse complement strand
GGTCGGGGTCGACCGCGTCGAGGACGTCGCGTTTGAACGGGACGGTGACGTTGAGCCCCGCCACGCCGAGCGTCGTCGCGCCCCGGACCGCGGCGGCGGCGTCGTCGATACCGGGTTCGAACGTGACGTAGCGCGCGTCGATCCCGAGCGCCTCGTAGCCGGCCTCGTGGAGCGGCGGCGACAACGAGTGTTCCACCGGGTTGCCGATGAGCCCGTAAACCTGCATGGTCGGCTACGCGGCCTCCACCGTCGAAAAGCCGTCGGGTGTGGCGGCGGGAACGGTCACTCCCCGTCCGGATCGCTCTCGGCGTCGATGACCTCCTCCAACGTCTCCGTGCCCACGTCGCTCGCGAGCTTCACGCCGACCAGCGAGACGACCACGCCGACGAGGATGAACGCGGCGAGCCGCTGGACCGGAGAGATCGCGACCCCGGCGACGCGCAGCGGGTCGATCATCGACTCCTGTGCGAGGAAGTAGCCCGCGAACCCCCGGACGACGAGCCCCACGGCGACGATGACGAACGGGAGGTTGAGGTACGGCGTCCGGATCCCCTCGTCCCGGATCAGCTCGTCGAGGAGCCGCCCGACCGCGGCGGTGACGCCGGCGACGACGAGCCACGGGACGGCCGCGTACGTGAACTCCATGACTTCGACGGCAACGGTCGCACCCTCCAGCTCGGAGGCCGCCAGCACGCCGAAAAACCCCCCGACGAGCGAGAGGCCGCCGGCGACGACGTACGTGACGATCGACACTTGGCCGGCATACAGCGCCTCCCGGACCCGTTCGGGCATCCCCGCGACGGCGCGGTCCACGCCCAACCCCTTATAAAGGAGCGCCGCGCCGAACAGCCCCGCGACCGTCGCGAGCGCGACCGCCGGCGAGAACTGGACGAACAGCACGGGCAACAGCAACAGCGCGACGCCGAGCGGGACGAGCACGGTCGAGCGGAGCTGCTCGTCGGCGAGGAACTGTTTCAGCAGGTAGTAGGTGGATTCGAGGTCGTGCGCCTGCCGGACGACGACGCGATCGACGCCGTCGACGGGCATCCGCGACTCGACTATCGGGAGGACGCGTTCGTCCTCGGCGGAGTCGACGACGACGATCGCCGCGCTCGGGTCGTATCGGTCGACGAGGTCGTCGAGCTGGGCGGCGATCGAGCGGTCGGAGCCGACGGCCGTGTCGCTCTCGGCGGAGACGACGGCGACGACCGCGGCCTCCCGCTCGTCGCGGAGGTCGCGGGCGACACGGAGCGCTTCGAGCAGGCAGTTGACGCTGGCGTCCTCGGGGTCCGCGAGCCCCGCGTCGGTGACCAGGGACCTGACGGCCTCCCAGCCGGCGACGGGCATCGGGACGTTCGTGGCCCGCCCGATCGCCCCGGAACGGTCCACGCAGATCACCAGCGTCGTCACGCCTCCACTCACACCCCCGCGGAACAAAAACCCTCCCCGTTCCCCCGGGCGATACCGGCACCGGCGTGATCGACGCCGCCGTCGACAGGTACAACCCGCCGCCGGTCCGACGGCCGGACGTGATACGGATCGACGGCAGCGACGGCGGCGGCGGGGTGCTCCGGACCGCCCTCGGGTTCGCGATC
>NZ_JBHSWW010000403.1:0-1603 GCF_042661865.1 Halorubrum tibetense | reverse complement strand
TCGTCGACGGCGACCCGGAGCTCGACGGGGACGCGAGCCCCGGCGGGGGCGGTCGCGGCGACCTCGCGGAACCGCGCCCGGTCGGTGTGAACGGAACCGTGCATGGATCAGGGTTCGCCGGCACCGGTGAAACGGTTGCGGTCGTTCGAGCGCCTCGCCGGGGCCGACCGCGTCCGATTCAGAACTCCTCGGCCCGCTGGATCCACGTCGCCGCACGCTTCTCGCCCACCTTCGCCCCCTCGGCGACGTCGGCCGGGTCGGCCGCCGCGAGGTCCGCGACGGAGTGGATCCCCATCTCGGACAGCCGCTCGCTGTACGCCGGTCCGATCCCCTTGATCCCCTCGACCGGGTCGCCGTCGGATTCGACGGCGGGCTCGTCCGTGTCGGTCGCGTCCGCGTCAGCCGCTTTCGCGTCGGTCGCGTCCGCGTCGGTCGCGTCCGCGTCGTCGTCGGGATCGGCGGCATTAGCGGGGGTGTCGTCGGCGGGTTCGGCGTCCGTGGTGTCCACGTCGTCGGTCTCGCCCGACTCGCCGTCGTCGACCGGTTCGGGCTCGGTATCGACTCCCACGGCATCGGCGGACTCCGCGTGATCGGCGGACTCCGCCGTCTCGGCGGTCGTCCCGTCGTCCACGGTCGACGAGTCGTCTTCGCCGTCCGCGTCCTTCTCGACGGTCACCGTCGTCTCCCCGCCGTCGTGGTCCGTCGAGTTGCTCCCGAAGCCGAGCTTCGCCTTGATCTTCTGTAATAGTGCCATTGCCGGGGAATACACGCGCGGGATATTTAAACACCGGCGACGGGCCTACCGGTCCCGCGCGAACGTGTGAGGCGGCGTTCCACCGGTAGACGAGCTGCTCGGCTGCGTCCCCCCGCCGCTCGTCCCTCGATCGACTCCGGAAGGCCTCCTTCACTCATATATAAGTAACGCCGCTCGCAACGGATCGCATGACGCTGATCCACGCGGTCATGTGGTCGCTGCACGTCGGCTTCGCGATCCTCTGGACGGGGAGCGTGCTGTTCGTCTCACTCGCTGTCGTCCCGCCGGCGACCCGCGGCGACGTCGGGGGAAAACTCCTCTCGACGGTCGTCGGCCGACTCCGATGGATAACCCGGATCGGTGCGCTCGTCTTCGTCGCCACCGGCGGACACATGGCCGGGCAGCTGTACACGGCCGACACGCTCACCGGCACCGGTGCCGGCCACCTCGTCCTGACGATGATCGCCCTCTGGTTCCTCATCACCGGGCTCGTCGAGGTCGCTGGCTCGAAGGCGGTCGCCGGACTCGACGGCGACATCGCCGGCGCGGCCGCCGACGCGAAACCGTTCTTCTACGCGGCCGCCGGCCTCTCCGTCGCGCTGATCCTCACTGCGGGGCTGCTGGCGAACCCGTTCGGCTTATAAGCATCGTCGCGGCCGGTCGGGATATGTGATACGCGGCTACGCGACAGGTCGAGAGACGTTATAAGTGATCGCGGAGCGCCCGGTTCATCGCCTCGACCGGCGCGTCCCGCCCGGTCCAGCGCTCGAACGCCTCGACGCCCTGGAACAGCAGCATCCACGCCCCGTCGACGGTCGTCGCGCCCGCGGCCGCGGCGTCGGCGACCAG
>NZ_JBHSWW010000402.1:0-1613 GCF_042661865.1 Halorubrum tibetense | reverse complement strand
GCCGGTTCGAGCTCATCGCCGCGCTCCAGCTCGGTGGCGAGCTCGCGCTCGCGCTGGCGTCGGTCCTCGTCCGCGGCCTGCTTCTCGCGTCCGCGCTTGTCGTCTGCCATCCGTCACGTAGGGTCTCTGGAGGGATAACGCTGCGGCCGGCCCGTCCGGTACGGCTCCGATGCCGGCAGCGAGCCCGTCCGACGCTCACAGCCGCTCGCCGTCGTAGTAGCGCTCCTCCACACGCCGGTCGAACAGTCGCGCGAGCAGCGTCGTCAGCGGGCCGGCGACCCCCTCACCGTCGGCGTCGACGGCCAGCCCGTCGACCCGTGTGACGGGCCGTACCTCCCACGTGGAGTTCGTGAGGAACACCTCGTCGGCCTCGCGCACGTCGCTCGGTGTGTACGTCCCCTCCTCGACCGGGATCCCCTCGTCTTCGGCGGTCTCGATGACGGTCTCGCGGGTGATCCCGGGGAGCACGGGGCCGTCGAGCGACGGCGTCTTGAGCGCGCTGCCGTCGGCGAAAAAGACGTTCGCGGTCGCCCCCTCGGCGACGTGGCCGTCGGGGTCGAGGATCAGCGCTTCGTCCGCGCCCGTCACCCGGAGCTCGAGCCTGGCGAGGATCCCGTTGAGGTAGTTGTGGGTCTTCGCGGCCGCCGGGATCGCGCGGTCAGGGATCTTCCGGGTCTTCGTCGTCTGCAGGGTTGCGGGACCGTCGTGAGCGGGAGACGAGTCGACGCCGCCGCGCGGGAGGGGGGTGGCGATCACGACGACGGTCGGGTCGATCTCGGGCTGGGGATCGAGCGTTCCCGGCTGGCGGCCGCGGGTGATCGAGCACTTGACGTACGCGTCCGTGAGGTCGTTGGCGGCGAGCGTCTCGTCGATCCGGCCCTTCAGATCCGCGTCCGACAGCCCGTGGTCCAGCGCGAGCGTCTCGCAGGTGTCGGCGAGCCGGTCGGCGTGTGCGTCCCACCGGAACACCTCGCCGCCGTAGGCTCGAAGCGTCTCGAACGCGGCGTCGCCGTAGGCGAACCCGCGGTCCTCGACGTGGACGGTCGCCGCGGCGGCGGGGACGAGCTCCCCGTCGACATGGTAGCGCAGGTCGGTGGGTTCCGGGGACTCTCCCGAGTCACTCATGGGTCTCACACAGGTCGACGAAGTTCCGCACCATCCGTTTCCCCTCCGGCGTGAGGATGCTCTCGGGGTGGAACTGCACGCCGACGTGCGGCTTCTCGCGATGGCGCACGCCCATCACCACCTCGCGTTCGTCCTCGGTTCGGGCGGTCTCGACCAGCTCCGCGGGGAGGTCGTCGCGCTCGACGCACAGGGAGTGGTACCGTCCGACCCTGAGCCGGTCCGGAAGCCCCGCGAAGACCCCCCTCCCGTCGTGGCTGATCGTCGAGGGCTTCCCGTGGACGACCTCCGGGGCGTGCCCCACGCGACTTCCCCGGCTGGCACACAGCGCCTGGTGGCCGAGACAGACACCGAAGACGGGGCGGTCGAGTTCGAAGGCGTCGATCGACACCCCCGCGGACTGCGGGGTCCCCGGCCCCGGCGAGACGACGACGCCGTCGGCGTCGAGTCGCCGGATCGCCGCGAGGTCGATCGCGTCGTTCCGCCGGACC
>NZ_JBHSWW010000401.1:0-1621 GCF_042661865.1 Halorubrum tibetense | reverse complement strand
GACGCGGCGGGCGTCGCTCACACGATCGATTCCGTCGCGGACGGCGAGTACGTCGCGACTGCCGAGCACGGCCTCGCGGCCGACCGGATCCGCCTCACGGATCGGCGTATCGAGCTCGCCAGTGGTGGGGCGACCGCCCGAGCGACGCTTCACGGCGGGCCGGTAACGCCGGTACTCGCCGAGGGATCCGGCGGGGACGACCGATTGCGGAGCGTTCTCGACGGCGTTCCACCGGATGCCGTGTTCGACGACCCGGAGGCGTTCGCTGCCGCCGCCGCCGACGCACGGACAGGTGGTCAGGAGTGGCGTGCCGCGCCCGACCGAATAACCGTCAGACAGGTCCACTACGAGGGGTACCGTGCCACACTCGTCGGATGAGGCGTTCGGGGCGGCCGACCGGGGTGCCGTGGAGCCGATCGCCGCCCTCGTTGCCGTCCTCGCCGTCGGTGCCGCCCTCGGACTGTACGTCGGCGCCCTCGACGCCGCGGCGAGCGGGACGACCGGCGGACAACACGACGCGACGGCCGTGCTCGACCGAATCGAGCGTGACGTGACGGTCGGCGGCGTCGTCAGACCCGACCGCCTCGGTAGCATAGGCGGGACGCGAGCGGAGGCGACCGTCGAGCTGCGTGCAGGAGGCGAGACGTGGAGAACACGGACCGGTTCGGACGCCGTCACTGATGGCGGTGGGAGCGACCCGCAGTCGCTTCCAAGCGCGGAGAGCGCGGTAACGGTGCGGGTCGGGCCGGGCGAGAACCTCCCCGGGAGGCTTCGCGTGGTGGTGCACGGATGACGAGTACGGTGCTCGACGTGACGGTTCTGTTGCTCTGTGTCTCCGCGAGCGTCGTCCTCGTCGGCGCGGCCGACGATCGTTCGGCACCCAGCGGTCCGGAGTACACCGCGACCGACGCCGCCGACCGGCTCGTCACCGAGACCGCGACGGTTGCGTATCCGGTGCCCGGAACCGACGGTGGGTCGCGAACGGTCCACGCGACGCTCGTCGAGCTGCTTACGATGGCGGCCACTGCCGACGGGACGGCGGACCCGGCGATGACGGACCGGTTCCGGCACCGAGCGCTCGCGACGGTCGCCGATGCGTTGGGGCAACGAACTCGCGTCGACGTGCGACACGTTCGTGACGTCACGGACCAGCCTCGTTCGGAACCGGGTGATCCGCCGGTGTCGATGCGGTGGGGGTCCGGCGTGGGGCTCGTTCGCGGGAACGACGGGAACGATGCGGCGGACGAGGGTCCAGAAGAGTACGATCCGGTCGCCGTCGGCGACGAGCCGCCGGTTGGGAAGTCGGTGACAGTGGTCGTTCTGACACATCCCGGACCGGATCGGTTCGAGTCGACGGGAGCCGACGACCGGTTCCACGTCGTCGTCCGGGTGTGGTGACGATGAGGGAGTTCAACGAGGACACCAGAGCACGGATCCCGTTCGCGCTGATCGGCGTGTTGCTGCTCGTGACGAGCGCGGCGTACGCTGCTGGCTTGGCCGACCAAGGGCTCGTGAGCGAGGATCGAAGCGTCGAGCGAGCGGTCGAACGCGTCGACGCCGACACGACGGCGGCGTTGAAACGTGCGGCCCGGGAGGCCGCTCACGACGCGGCCGCGGAGCC
>NZ_JBHSWW010000400.1:0-1621 GCF_042661865.1 Halorubrum tibetense | reverse complement strand
GTCCGGCGGGCCGCGTTCGAGGCGGCCGAAGCGGTCGGCGTGGCGAGCGAATCGACACGCGACCGGGCGATCGAACGGGCCGCGGACGGGTTGGGTGTCGACTCCGAAGTGATCGACGACGACCTCTACGCCGACCGCGACACGCGACAGGTGCTCGTAGACGCGGACGTGCGGTGGGGCCCCGACACGCTGCTCGACCAGTACAACCTCTCGCTCGCCCAGACTGCGCTGTTCGACGCGACCGAGGTCCGGGTCCGCTCCGCCGATCCCAAGGCGCTCGTGAGCGCCGTCAAACGCCTCGGGCTATTGTACGAGCTCCGACGGACCGACGACGGCCGCGAGCTGGTCGTCACCGGGCCGGATCGGCTGTTTCGCCGGACGCGGCGGTACGGCACCGCGTTCGCGCGGCTCCTCCGTACCGTCGCGAAGACGGCCGAGTGGCGGCTGGAGGCGACGATCGACGACCGAGGAACGGAGCGGACGATGACGCTCTCCGAGCGCGACGTGAGCGTCCCCGGGGTCGACCCCGTGGCGGAGCCCGACTTCGACAGCGGCGTCGAGGCCGACTTCGCCGGACGGTTCCGCGCGCTCGACCTCGACTGGACGCTCGTTCGCGAGCCGGAGCCGCTCGAAACCGGCACGCGGGTGATGATCCCCGACTTCGCGTTCGATTACGACCACGCCGACTTCCGGCTCTACTTCGAGGTGATGGGGTTCTGGACGCCCGAGTACGTCGAGAAGAAGCTCGGCCAGCTCGCGGACGTGGAGGACGTCGACCTCCTCGTCGCGGTCGACGAGAGTCTCGGTGTCGGCGAGGAGATCGCCGCCCGCGACCACCGAGTCGTCACGTACGCCGGCCGGGTCAGGGTGAAGCGCGTCGTCGACGTGTTACGCGAGTACGAGTCCGAGTTCGTCGCGGAAGCGGCAGCGGCGCTCCCGGCCGAGATCGTCCCCGACGACGACGTGGTGACCCTCGAAGCCGTCGCCGAGGGGTACGGGACGGGCGTCGAGGCGCTCGACGGGGCGCGGTTCCCCGCCCACGAGCGCGTGGGGCGGACGCTGGTCCGTCCCGCGGTGTTGGAGACGGTCGCCGACGAGCTCGACTCCGGTATGACGCTCGCCGCCGCCGAGGCGGTCCTCGACGAGTACGGGATCGGCGAGACGAGCGCCGCCCTCTCCCGGCTCGGGTACCGCGTCGAGTGGGAGGGGCTCGGTGGAGGGACGCTTCAGGAGACGGATTCATAAGTGGCGGGTCAGCGGATCCGTCGAACCAGCCCGACAACGAGCACGCCGAGCGCGGCGACGCCGAGCGCGAGGATCCCTCCGACCGTAAGGACGCTGGGGTCCTCCCCGTCGCCGTCTCCTTCGGTGTCGTCTCCCTCGGCGTCGTCCGCGGTCCCCTCCGAGAGGGTCACGTCAGCACCCTCGCCGTCGCCGCCGTCCTCGTCCGCGATCGGGAGCCGCTCCTCGCCGCCGCCGGCCACCTCGATGACGGCCTCGCGGGTCGTCAACACCGGAAGCGGGTACTGGAGCAGCTGGGCCTCGGCGTCGGCGATCCCGATCACCGCGTCCGCCGCGGGCGCGTCGTCGGGCACCTCGAACGTGATCGTCGCCGTCGGGG
>NZ_JBHSWW010000399.1:0-1623 GCF_042661865.1 Halorubrum tibetense | reverse complement strand
CTCGGGGCGTTTCGCACCGAGCGAACAGGTGGGTTGCGAACCCTAATATCCCAACGCTCGGGAATCCTCGCCCTTTAGGGCGGGGAGGATGTCAACTGTAGACGCCGTTATCCGCCACTCCGCACCCCTTATAACCGGCCCGGCCGATCGGGTATCGTGGACCTCCACGTCCGGTACGAGGGCGACGACGACCCCGAGAAGTGTACGGCGCGGAAGCTCGCGCGCTTCGACCTCGCCGAGCTGCATCGATCCGATCGCGCCACGCCGTACGGGGTGGTGTTGAACCCGCACGCCGAGCGGGCGCTCTCGCCCGCGGACGCCGACCCCGCCCGCGAGAACGCGCTGGTCGCGCTCGATTGCTCGTGGGAGTCGGCGGGCGAGAAGCGGTTCAGCCTCCCCGGCGAGCACCGCGCACTCCCGTATCTGGTCGCCGGCAACCCCGTCAACTTCGGGCGGCCGATGCGGCTCACCACGGTCGAGGCGTTCGCGGCCGCCCTCGTCATCCTCGGCGAGCCCGATCACGCGGAGCGGATCATGGCGAAGTTCACCTGGGGCGAGACGTTTCTCGACCTCAACGAGGAACCCTTACAGCGGTACGCGGCGTGTGCGGACTCTCGTGAGGTCGTCGACATCCAAGGCGAGTACCTCGACCGCTGAGCGGGTGCGCTCCCACTCCGCCCGGGCGGACGACGGTTTTTATACCGAACCGCCGTATTCTCCCGCGTATGCCCTCCGAAGGCGCTGGCTCCGGTACGGCGAGCGCTCCCGCTGCCGAGCGCGACGACGACGAGGTCGCCGAGCGCGATGCCAAGATCGCCGACCGCGACGCCGAACGTGCGGGCCTCGAAGCCGGCGAGAGTCACACTGCCGCCGACACGATCGTGTGGGGCCCAGTCCGTCACGACCGGATCCGGTCGCTGATCGTCGGGGTCGGACTGGCAGTCGCCCTCGTCTGGGCGGCGGTCGGCGCTATCCTCGCGATGAACGTCGGCTCGGCGCTCGCTTCCGTCTCGCTCGGCGGCGTCGTCTCGGCACTCGCGGAACTGAACCTCGGCGAGACGTTCGTGGGTGTCGTCTTCGTCTTCGCGCTCGCGCTCCTCACCGTTCCGTATCTCTATCTCTTCTATGACGATTGGGAGCTCGGGTCCGGGCCGCTCCATGATCGACTCTCGGGGCTCTCGTCGCTGCGTCCCGGTTGGGTCCTTCTCGGCGCGACGGCCCCGGTCGCGGTGTGGCTTCTCGGCATCGACTGGACCGGACTCGGCGTCTGGCCGCTCGTCGCGTGGCTCTGGCTCGTGCCCGTCAGCCTACTGTGGCGGGGCGTCGAGGTCGAGTTGGATCCGGGGAACCACGAGATCCGCCGCCGGTACCCCACACAGGACCGGAGCCGCACCGACGACCTCGACGCGGTGATCCGGACGCGACGTGTCGACCTCCCGCGTGCCGGGACCGTGTTCCTGCTCGCGTATCGCGGCAACGAGTGGTACCGCTCGACCCCGTGGCTCACCGTCCCCCGGGACCGCGCGGACGCGGTGGGGAACACCCTCGATGACGTCCTCGCTCGCTCGCCCGGACCGACCCGTGCGAGCGTCCCCGTCCGCACGATGCTCGCGCTGATCGGCT